>NZ_JBKBHK010000013.1:0-83429 GCF_046297735.1 Vogesella sp. | reverse complement strand
TACCCACCACGCTCTGGGCCGTCAACACCTCGCCTGCAAAAAAGTGCAAGTAATTGCTTAAGTAGCTGATTTGCAAAGGTGACGAAAAGCAAAAAGGTTGGCCGCATGCGGCCAACCTTTTCTTCACTGTGTTGCCGCGGGCGCAACCGGCACGCTATAGACAGGCAAAAGCCCGTTGCGCGCGTGGTCGCAGTGGAGTGTTGTCTACTTTGACACGAAGTGGCTATCGCATTAGTATTAATGAGAATAATTATCACGTTTACTCTCAGTAATGGAACACCGTGCTTTTCATTATGGTGCGCTGGGCATCATCGGAGCGGCCCACCTGGGTTTGCTGTTCATGACACCGGGCCATGCCGCACAGACTACCCCGCCACAAGTGTTGCCCATGATAGAAATGGTGCCGGTGAGTCAGCAGCAAGCTGCGCCCAAACCGCCTGCACCGCAGCCGCGCAAGCCAGAGCCGACGCCGCCCAAGCCGAAAGCACTGCCCAAACCGGCGCCGACGCCGCCGGTACAGGTGAGCCAGTCCAAACTGGCGCCGCCGGCCAATGCCATTGCGGCACCCGCCCCTACCCCGCCAGCGCCACCGACGCTCGCTGCTGCGGCGCCTGCACCGACAGTCGTGGCAGATAGCCGCCCTGCCGTCGCGGAAAAACCCGCCGCGGCAGAACAACCCTATATTGCGCCGACGCCAATCAGCGGCATGCGGGGCAACCCCAAACCCGAGTACCCGCCATTGTCGGTGGAGCTGGAAGAAGAAGGCACCGTGGTGCTGCGCGTGCTAGTCAGCACCAAAGGGAGGGCCCTATCGGTATCGGTCTCGAAGAGCAGCGGCTACCCGCGCCTGGATAACTCGGCGCGTCGCACTGTGGCCAACCAATGGCAGTTCACACCCGGCAAGCGCGGCGGCGAAGCGGTAGAAGAGTACTGCCTGGTGCCAATCGAATTTACCCATCCTCACAAAAACAAGACGTAAACCATGAACCTGATGCTTACCTTTGAACAGGGCGATGCCGTACTGGTGTCGGTGTTTCTGATTCTGATCCTGATGTCGGTACTGACTTGGTACTTCATCGTACTGCGCGGCTGGCGTGCCTGGCAGGTACGCCGCCTGAACCGCGAAGCGGATGCACAATTGTGGGGTGCATCCAGCTGGCAGGCTGCCGAGAAAGAGTTGCAGCAGAGCGAGGCACCAGTTGCTGCACTGCTGCGCGAAGGCTTGGCTGCGCTGCGCAAGTACCATCAACACCGTGATGGTTCGCTGGGCGAGGCATGCAGCCTGGACGACTACCTGACTCGCGCGCTGCGCAAGCGTCTGTCGCAGGAGCAGCAAAACCTGGAAGGCGGCATGACCTTTCTGGCTACCATCGGTTCGACCGCACCGTTCATCGGCCTGTTTGGTACGGTCTGGGGCATTTATCACGCCCTGGTGAATATTGGCACGCAGGGTCAGGTATCGATCGGCACCGTCGCCGGCCCGATCGGCGAGGCGCTGGTAGCCACCGCCGCCGGCCTGGCGGCTGCCATTCCGGCAGTGCTGGCTTACAACACGTTCACCCGCCTGAACCGTCTGATCAACCAAGACCTGGATCACTTTACCCATGACCTGCATGCACACCTGCTAACGATGGGAGGCAAAGATGGCATTCGGTAGTTTCGATAAGGGCGCCGACGCGCCGATGTCCGAGATCAACACCACGCCGCTGGTGGACGTGATGCTGGTCTTGCTGGTGGTGTTCATCATTACCGCCCCGCTGCTGACCAACGCGGTCAAAGTGGACTTGCCGCAGGCCAGCGCAGCGGCACACCAAGAGAAACAGGAAGCCATCCGCCTGAGCATCGACGCCGGCGGCAAGATTTACTGGAACGACATTCCGATGGAGGAAGGCCGGCTGAAAAGCCGCTTTGCCGAGGCTGCCGCAGCCAACCCGCAAGTGGAGCTGCACCTGCGCGCCGACAAGGCGGTGCGGTACGAGGTAGTAGCCGAGGCACTGGCCGACGCACAGAACGCCGGCGTCAGCCGTATCGGCTTCGTCACCGAAGCCCAGCAGTAAGCCTGAGCGGCCTGCCCCACGGCAGGCCGTTTTGCCTATCGTTGCAGACCGATAGGCAAAACGCTGGCCAGGCGCCCCACCCGTCCACGCCGTTTGCCTACCCTGCTGTTACAGGAACCCTCATGCTGTTGCACATCCCTGCCGTCCTTACATCCGACGAACTCAAGCACGCGCGCGCCCTGCTACAGGCCGCCCCCTGGCACGATGGCCGCGCCACCGCCGGCCAGCAGGCCGTTAGCGTCAAACACAACCTGCAGCTGGCGCCGGAAAGCGACACCGCACGCGAACTGGCTGCCCTGGTGCGCCAGGCACTGTTCCGCCACCCTTTATATATGTCGGCCGCGCTACCACAGACGCTGATGACGCCGATGTTCAACTGCTACCAGGGCGGCATGACCTACGGCAACCACGTAGACAACGCCATTCGCCGCGACCCGCTAAGCGGACAGAACATCCGCACCGACGTGTCGTGCACCTTGTTCTTTAGCGATCCGGAAGAATACGAAGGCGGCGAGCTGGTGGTGGAAGACACCTACGGTACCCACAGTGTGCGGTTACCGGCGGGGGATGCCATCCTGTACCCGTCCACCAGCCTGCACCGGGTAGAGCCGGTCACCGCCGGCGCCCGGCTGGCGTCGTTCATGTGGACGCAGAGCATGGTACGCAGCGATAGCCGCCGCGCCATGCTGTTCGATATCGACATGGTGATCCTGCAATTGCGCCAGAAAGTGGGGGACTGCGCAGAGGTAATGTCGCTGACCGCGACCTACCACAACCTGCTACGCGAATGGGCGGAAGTATAAGGTTGGCCGCACGGGCAAAAAAAACCCGCCGGACAGAGCCGGCGGGACACCGTGGGACAGAGCAAAACCCTGATAAATCAGGATTTGACAGCAGGCAAGCCTGCTGCTCGGGCAGGCCGGTTTCCGACGGGTAGACCATACCCGTGACAGTCAGAAACCGTCCTCCCTACCGCAACCCCGTCAGGGGCGGGTTCGGTGGCACGATGGCATGACAACATGGCCATCGCGCGTCAAGCTGGCATGACACAATAACACGATGATGCAGTGTAGCAAGTCGTCAGCGCCTACCCAAGCGCGGGCAGGGGCTGCAAGATGAAAACAGTGTTTATCACACTGGCAGCCGTGGATTTTACCTCGCTGACCGGCACGACATTGCATGAATTTTAATCATGTTAAAAATTCATGCCTAATTTAAAGAAATATTGGCAATAAAAAACTTTGCCGCCGATATTTCACCAGCAAGTGCTTATTCAGACAGTGCATTTAGCGGTTATGCTCCAACAGCTTACCCACAACGTCACGCATTGACAAAGCATGAATCCGCATGTTTACCATGCGGAAAAATCATGGAGTAAGCGCGATGAAACTGCCCCCGCTCAACGCTCTGCGCGTGTTTCTGGTAGCCGCCGAACAGCAGTCGTTCACCAGAGCCGGCGATACCCTGCATCTGACACAAGGGGCAGTCAGTCGCCATATACAAACACTGGAGGCTCACTACGGGCTGCCGCTGTTCGTCCGCCAGGCACGTGGCCTGAGTTTGACGCCAGAAGGTGCTGCCTTGTTCCCCGCTGTGCGCGATGCATTTGCGCGCATAGAAAGTGCCAGCGACGCCATTTCGCGGCGCTCGCGAGAGCTGCGGGTGAAAGCCAGCCCGTCGATTGCCTCGCGCTGGGTGCTGCCGCGCTTCACCCAGTTCCGCAACCGTTACCCCGAGCTGATGGTGAGCCTGGTGACGGTGACCGGCTTCGACCCCAACTTCAAGAGCCGCGAGTACGACATCTCATTCCAGGCCTGCGAAACGCAGGAGCCGGGCCTGATCTACCACCGCCTGCGCGGCGCTCGCTTCGTGCCGGTGGCCTCGCCCGACCTGTTCCGCGACAAGCCCTTGCCCAGCATCAAGCAGTTTCTGGACTACCCGCTGCTGCACCCGTCGCACGAGGACCAGTTCTGGTCGCAATGGTTTGCCCTGGCCGGCATGAACCCGGGCAACAGCATCGAGGCTTACGCCTTCGATACGCTGGACCTGGCCATCACCGCCGCCGCGCGCGGCATGGGTATCACGCTGGCCGAGGAGAGCATGATTGCCGACGACCTGGCCAACGGCAGCCTGGTGCAGCTGTCGGATATCGCACTGGTCACCAGCTGGGCCTACTACCTGATTTATCCGCAAGAGCTGGCTACCCTGCCCAGCGTGATTGCATTCCGCGACTGGGCGCTGGCCGAATTCAGCGATGCACCGCCGACTGGCAGCAGTGACACCGCAGCCGGCTAACACGGGCCAATAACCCGCACAGCCACTACAAGGCGCGCACGCGAACGATGCGCACGGCGCTGACGGTGCCGCTGCTGCCACCCCCGGCGCTACCGCCGCCGCCACTACCACCACTGCCGCCACTGCCTTGCCCGTCACCGCCGTTATCGATGTAGGTCTGGTCCGGCGTCAGCTGGCTGACGTCGATCTCCAGCCCTTCATTGGTGATTTCGCTGGGCAGCTCGCTGGCCAGCGTGTCGCCGTCGCCCACCCAGACCGCGCCACGAATGCTCACCTTCTGGCCGCTGACCAGGATCAGCTTGCTGATCACAACATTGCCGGCAATCTGCCAGCCATTGGGCGCAAACGAGCCATTCACCACCACCGCCATATTGCCCACCGGCACGCCAACGTGGCTGCCGGCAGCGTTCTGCCAGGTTTTCAGGCGGCCGCGATCGTCACACAGCTGGGTAGGGTAAACCGATTGCCGGCACGCCTCGGCACGCTGCGGGTTGGCCGCAGTGCCGGAAAAATTGGGCGCCACCAGCTGGCGCAGGCCGGTATTGCTGAGCCGCAAGGTGCCACCGGACAGCAGCGTGTTGTACAGCACGTTGCTGGCGGCACTGATTTCCACGCTGCCATCGTTGGCCGCGGTGCCCTTGAACAACACCACCCCCGGCGGCAGCTCCAGCCCGGCCAGCCGGCCCCAGCCGGTGGCGGCGGTTTTTTCCCATAGCCGGCAGCTGCCACCATTGCAACGCATGAACGGCAAGGTAGGGGCACCGGGGAAGCTGGTCAGGCTCAGCGTGCTCTGGCTCAGGTCGTAGGTGCCAGCCAGGTCCAGCCCGCTGCTGCTACGCAGGTGCTGGATGCGCAAGGTGGGGCGGCCGCCATTCTGGTCATCAAAATAGAAAATGTAGTTGGCCTGCGCCGCCAGGCGGTTGGCGTCCTGATTCACCAGCGCCGTCTGGCAATCCACCGGCGGGATGGTCTGTGGTGTCGCCACCGTCAGCCGCGGCAGGGTTACCGTATTGCCGCTGGCTGGTGGTTCGCTGCAGACAAAGCCTTTGCCGTCCAGGCGGCAGCTGGCCGGCTGCGCGGCGGTGTTGTAATCGGGCAAGGTCAACGCGCGGCCGCCAATGCTGCCCAGCGTCAGTGTCGGCAACAGCCAGGGGGACGGCACGTACAGGTTGCCGCCGCCTTGTAGGCTTGCTATCTCGACCGGGCCGGTGGCCAGAAACTGCTGGTAGCTGATGCGCTGGTAGCGCGAGGCACCGCCGGGGCGCACGCGGCCGTCTTCGGCATTGCCGCCGATCACCACGCTGCGCGCCTGCAGGCTGACGTCGCGGGCATTGGCGCCACCAAACACCCAGATATCGCCGCCGGCCAGGTAGCTGCCGGTGTACTGGCCGTTGCCGCCGATCTTGATATTGCCGCTGGCGCAGGTAGGCGACGACGCGCTGCTGCTGATTTTCTCGATATTGATATCGCCGTCCACCGCCACGCCGCCCAGGCCGCTGCTGCCGTTGATGACCTGGAACAGGTTGCCGCTGACGTTCAGGCCGCCGTTCACCGCCAGCGCACTGCCCAGGCGGGCGAAGTCCTGACTGGCGGCGGTCAGTTGCAGGCCGGCTTCCAGCGTGGCCGTGCTGTTGGCACTGCGGCCAACGATACGGAAGCAATAAGCCCCCGCCGCCACATTGGCGCAGCCGGGCTGAAAACGGATACGCGCCAGTTCGCTGCCATCGGCCCGGCGCACGGCCAGCTCGTCCAGCGCGGCCAGGTCGGTAGTCTGTTTGCCCTGCAGGTACTGGCGCAGCGCTTCCACGCCGGCCCAGGCGTTGATCTGGGCCTGGGTACGGGCGTGAACCGCTTGGTTGCTGTCCTGCGCGGCGCGCACGTAGTGCATCACCCCCAGGGTGAGTGCCGACATCGACATGCCGGTAAGCAACACCAGCAACAAGGCGGCCATGCCGCGCTGGCGGTAAAGGTTGGCCGCACACGGCGGGCGGCGACGGCGGGAAAGGGGCATCAGGAAAAATTCATCAGGCAGATACTGCTGTTGACGGTTTGCTGGCCGGCATGGCCTGCCACGGCTAGCCGCAGCAGATAGCGGCCGCCACTGGCCTGGCTGACCAGGCCATACGGCTGGCAACCGCCCGCAACCGGCAGCAAGGACAAGCGCACCACGCCGGTATCGGCCGCGGCAGCGGGGGTGGGGGTGGGCGGCTGCAATAGCGGCGCCGCCACGCTCCAGCCGGCCCAGTCCATGCTGTTGCCCTGCAAGCGCCACAGGCCACCGCTGGCCGGGGCGTACACGCCGTCGTAGTGATAGACGCCGCTGGCATCACGGCTGCGCCACAACAGCGCCTGCCCCGCGCCGCTGGCAGCGGTCAGCGCACCGCTGGCCGGTAGCGCCAGCAGCGGCTCGGCGCTGCCGCCGGGCGTGGCCCGCTGCAACAGGCGCAGGTCGTCCGGGTAGCGCGGCTGTGGTAGTACGCCGGAGGCAGCCGCATTGACATAACCGGCTTGCGACAACAACTGTTCGGCCGCCAGCAGCGCGGCGGCCAACTGGCCGTCTTGCTGTGCCCCGACCCGGCTTTCGGCGGTGACGCGGCTGGTGGTGCGGAACAGCGACAGCATGGCCATCACGCTAAACATGGCAATCAGCATGCCGACCAGCAACTCCAGCATCGACAAGCCCGCCTGGCGCCGCCTCACGAGCCCAGCGGGTCGACACGGACCTCGCCCCCCAGCACGGTGCCGCTGGCCTGCATCGCCGGCATCGCCACGCTGACGCCCTGGCTGGCTAGGCTGCCGCCCAGCGGTACCACCTGCAAGGTGGTCGCCACGCTGCGGCAGCTGGCCTGCACGCCACTGGCGCCCAGCGCCAGGGTAGTGGTCACCGCCGCCGTACCCCGGCAGGCACCTTGCGCCAGCGCCTCGCGTATCTGGCTCACCACCAGGTGCTGGCCGGCCGTGCGCTGCTGCGCCACCATGGCCTTGGCTGCCACATAAGCGGTGCCGATACCGATGACCGACATCAACAGCAGGGTAATCAGCGCCTCCAGCAGGCTCATGCCGCGCTGGGCGCGACGTTCCCTAACGCAAACGGCTGGCACGATGGTCTCCTCCGTCGGCAGACAAGTGATAGAAAACACACGCCGCCAGCGGCAGGCCGGCGTTGTCCAGCGGCAGCGTATTGCTGCAGCCGGCACTGGCGGCGGCGACATCGGCCGCCAACCAGCCGTCCACGCCCTCCGGCAGCGTGGCCGACCACGCCAGCGTGCCACTGCTGCCCTGGTACACCTGCAGCTGGCGCGGCGCCACCAGGCGCAAGCTGGCCGCAGCCGTGCTGCCGGTGGCCGCCAGCGGGTTACGCAAGGCCACGGCCCGGGCCTTGGCGTAGGCCTGTAACAGCTGCGATTCCGCCTGCCCCAGCCGCGCATTGGCCATCCAGCTGCGCGCCAGCGGCACGCTGGCCAGCAGCAGCACCATGGCAATGGTCAGCACGATCATCAGTTCCACCAGGCTGAAGCCGGTTGCCGGCCTTACCACACCGATACCCCGCCGCAGGCGCTGCCGCCGCTGACGGCGCGCACGTTGTTGCTGGACAAAGTGAGCTGGCAACCGGCATTGCTGCCGCCAGGCAAGCCGGTGGCGGTCAGCGTGTAGCTGCCGCTGGCGGCCTGCACCGTGTAAGCGAAGCGGTCGCCGCGCGCTGGCGACCACGGCGAGCTCACCCCGCCGGACGCCAGATAGGCCTGGGTCGCCGCCGTATCGGCAGTGGGGTTGCTGGCCGGTTGCGGGTACACCAGCTGGCGCTGGTACAGGCTTTCCATTGCCAGCCCCAAGGCCACCAGGTCGGCGGCGGCGGTCTGCGCGCTGCTGCGGCGCACGTAACTCTGGTAAGCCGGCAGGGCGACGCTGAGCAGGATGCCGGCGAGCGCCACCACCACCACCATTTCCAGCAAGGTGAAGCCGCGAACGCGGGAGGAAGAAGAAAACGGCACAACTGGAACCTTATTGGTATTAATTTAGAAATATTGCTCTAAATTGTTGATTTCAAACATATTTCAGCAAAAGCAATGGTACATCAGCATTAAAATATTGCCAATGTGCCATTTTTTGCACATCAATCTGCGCAACTTCGGCTCAATTTAGCCATAATTTGGCGCCAGAAATTGCCCACTTCGGGCAAATTGGTAGTTTTGTGGTATTACCTACGTATTCCTACAGCATGCGTTGGTAAAAATGCCACAGTCGCAGCAGCCGCTTTGCACCGGCCGTGCGCCGGTTACGGTCAAACAAAAGCCCCGTGTGCAGGGCACACGGGGCCAAAATGGGCGACACCCCCGGTTGGCCTTGCCAAGCGGGGGTGTCGTGTTACATGCCAGACGGCGGTTTTAGCCGCCGCTGCGGTACCGGCGCCAGGCCGTTAAGCCGCAAGCTGCTTGCGGCCAACCTTGGCTGCCAGACCGTCAAACCACAGGTACAGCACCGGGGTGATGTACAGCGTCACCAGCTGCGAAAACAGCAGGCCGCCGACCACCGCCACACCGAGCGGCTGGCGCAGCTCGGCGCCGGCCCCCAGTGCCAGTGCAATCGGCAGCGCGCCCATCATGGCGGCCAACGTGGTCATCAGGATCGGGCGCAGGCGCAACAGGCAGGCGGTACGGATGGCCTGCTGCGGGCTCATGCCCTGCTCGCGCTGCGCTGCCAGCGCGAAGTCGATCATCATGATGGCGTTTTTCTTCACGATGCCGATCAGCATCAGGATGCCGATGCTGGCGATGATGGTCAGCTCCTGGTTCAGCAGCATCAGCGCGCCCAAGGCGCCCATCGCCGCCGACGGCAGGCCGGCCAGGATGGTGAGCGGGTGGATGTAGCTTTCGTACAGCACCCCCAGCAACACGTAGATCACCAGCAAGGCCACCAGCAGCAGCGTGGTCTGGCTGCCTTGCGACTCGGCAAACGCCGCCGCGTCGCCGGCGTAGCTGGTAAATACGCTGGCCGGCAGGCCGATTTCCTGCTGCATGGCTTGCAGGCGCGCGTCCACGTCCCCCAGCGCCACGCCCGGCGGCAGGTTGAACGATAGCGTTACCGCCGGCAGCTGGCCCTGATGGCTGACCGACACCGGCCCAACCGTGCGCTGGATGCTGGCCACGCTGGTCAGCGGCACCAGCTCGCTGCCGCTGCCGCGCACGTACAGGCGGGTGAGGTCGTACTCGTTCACGCGCTGGCTGTCGTCCAGCTGCAGCAGTACCGAGTAGTTGTCGTTGTCGGTGTAGATGGTGGCTACCTGGCGCTGGCCGAAGGCGGTATACAGCGCGGTGCGGATAGCCTGCATGCCCACCCCCAGCTGCGCCGCCTTGTCGCGGTCGATGTGCAGCTCGGCCTGCAAGCCCTTGCGCTGCGCGTCGCTGTTGACGTCCTGGAACAGGCTGTCCTTGCGCATGGCGCGCTCCAGCTTCTCGCCCCAGTCGTACAGGCTGCTGCTGTCCACGCTCTGCAGCACGTACTGGTAGCGGCTCTTGCTGCTGCGGCCGCCCAGGCGCAGGTTCTGCACCGGGTTGATCGCCGCGCTCAGGCCGTTCACCTTGCGCAGGTCTTTGCGCAGGTCATCCACCACCTGGTCGATCTTGCCGCGCTGGCCGCGTGGCTTCAGCGTGACAAACATGCGCCCGCCGCTGCCGCTGACCGACGACGTCACCGCCGCCACGTGCGGGCTTTGCTGCACGATGGTAGCCGCCCGCGCCTGCAGTGCGGCCAACCGGTCGTAGGACACGTCCTGCGGCACTTCGGTATTGATGCTGATCTGGCCGGTGTCCTCCACCGGGAAGAAGCCTTTCGGAATGGCGTGGAACATCCACGCCGAACCGGCCACGGTGCCCAGCGCCACCAGTAGCGTCAGGCGGCGATGGCGCAAGGCGGCGTCCAGCGTGCGCTCGTAGGCCGCCAGCAGCGCCTCGAAGCCGCGCTCGAACGCACGGGCAATAGCGTGGCCCTGGCCGGCGTCGGCGTGGTGCGGCATGTGGTCGCGTCGCAAAAAGCGCGACGCCAGCAGCGGGATCAGCGTCAGCGACGCTACCGCCGACACCAGGATGGCCAGCGACACCACCACGGCAAACTCGTGGAACAGCAAGCCGATGACGCCATCCATGTAAAAGATGGGGATGAAGATGGCTACCAGCGACAGCGAGATGCTGACGATGGTGAACGCGATCTCGCGCGAGCCTTTCAGCGCCGCCGTCATCGCGTCGTCGCCCTCCTCCATGTAACGCACGATGTTTTCCAGTACCACGATGGCGTCGTCCACCACCAGGCCCACCGCCAGCGTCAGGCCCAGCAGCGAGATGTTATCGATGGAATAGCCCATCAGGTACATCAGGCCCAGCGTGCCTACCAGCGAGATCGGCAGCGTCAGCGCCGGAATCACCGTGGCGGCCATGCGCTGCAGGAACATGAAGATCACCATGATCACCAGCGCCACCGTCAGCAGCATGGTGAGGTTCACGTCGTGCACCGCTTCGCGGATGGACTCGGAACGGTCGGACAGCGGCGTGACGCGCACCGAGCCCGGCAGCTGGCTTTCCAGCTTGGGCAGCATGGCGCGGATGGCGTCCACCACCGCCACGGTGTTGGCGTCGGACTGGCGGAACACCGCCAGCACGATGGAGCGTTCGCCGTTGACCCAGCTGCCGGTCTTCAGGTTTTCGATGCTGTCTTCCACCGTGGCCACGTCGGCCAGGCGCACCACGCTGCCGTTACGGTTGGCCACCGCCATGGCGGCAAACTCGGCGGCGCTCTTCAGTTGGCTGTCGGACTGGATGGTCAGCACCTGCGACGGGCCTTCCAGCGTACCCAGCGGCGTATTGCCGTTGGCCGCACGCAAAGCGGTAGCGACCTCGTCCAGCGTCAGGTTACGTGCGGCCAACCGTTGCGGGTCGGCCTTCACCCGCACCGCATAGCGCTTCTGGCCAAACACCTGCACCTGGGCCACGCCGTTGATGGTGGACAAGGTGGGCGACACCAGGTTGTCCATATAGTCATTCAGCTGCGTCAGCGACAGCGCCGGCGAGTTCAGCGCCAGCAGCAGGATGGGCGCGTCGGCCGGGTTGACCTTGCGGTAGGACGGCAGGCTGGTCATCTCGTCCGGCAGGCTGCGCTGCGCGCGCAGCAAAGCGGCCTGCACGTCCAGCGCGGCGCCATCCAGATTGCGTCCCGGTTCAAACTCCAGCGTGATCGAGGTACTACCCTGGCTGCTGCTGGAGCTGATTACCGCCACGCCGGGAATGGTGGCGAACTGCTTTTCCAGCGGCGTGGCCACCGAGCTGGCCATGGTCTGCGGGCTGGCGCCCGGCAAGCTGGCCGACACGTTGATGGTGGGCGTCTCGTAACTGGGCAGCGCGGCGATGGGAATACGCTGCATGGCCAACAAGCCGCCGATGATCAGCGACAGGCACAGCAGCACCGTCATCACCGGGCGGCGGATACAGAGCTCGGAAATATTCATCATTGCGCTCCGCTGGCTGCCCGCTGGCGTTGGCCCGCTTCGGCCCGTGGCGCGCTGGCGTCGCCGCCCGCTGCCCGGGCAGCTTTATCGCCCCCGGTTACCGGGCCGCACTCGGCCAGGTTTTGGCCACCCTTGCCGGCAGCGCGGCCGCCACGGCCACCCTCTGCTGCCGCACCGCTGGCCTCGCTGCGGCCAACCTTGGCTGCCGCACTGGCGTCCTGCTTGCGCGGCGGCGCCAGCGTCACCAGCTCGCCGGGGCGCACGTTCTGGCCGCCATTGACCACCACCTTCAAGCCGGGGGCGATGCCGCGCACGATGGCGCGCTCGTTCTGGATGGCCAGCAACGTCAGCGGTATGCGCTGCGCTTTGCTGTCGGCGCCCACAGTGTAGGCAAACTGGCCGTCGGGGCCGGTGAGCAAGGCCGCCACCGGAATGTTGGCCGCACCGCGGTAGGCGCCCGCTTGCAGCGCGACATTCACAAACTGGCCCGGCCACAAGGCCGTGCCGGTGTTATCGAAACGGGCTTTCAGCAGCACGTTGCCGCTGGCGCTATCGACTGCGCTATCGATAAAGGTGAGTTCGCCGCTGTGGCACTGCCCGGCGCCGTTACCGGTACGCGCCACCACCTTGAGCGGGCCGGCCTGCTGCGCCTGGCGCACCGCCTGCAGTTGTTGTTCCGGCAGCGTAAAGCTGACCGCCACCGGCGACATCCGCGTCAGCGTCAGCATCGGTGTGGCCATGCCAGGCTGCACCAGCGTACCGGGCGACAGGCTGATGGCGCCGACACGGCCATCCACCTGCGCGTAGATGGCCTTCTGGCGCAGGCTTACCCGCGCCGCGTCTACTTCGGCCCGCGCGGCCGCCAGCGTGGCGCGCAAACTGTCTACCTTGCCCTGCAGCGCGTCCAGCGCACTCTGCGAAATGAACTGCTGGCGGAACAGGTCGCGCCCGCGGGCCAGGTCGCGTTCGGCAATCTTCAGCTGCGCTGCGTCGCTGGCCTGTTGCGCCTGTACCCGTGCCAGCGCGGCGCGCTCGGCAGCGTCATCCAGCTGCACCAGCAGGGTGCCGGCTTTCACCAGCGTGCCCTCCTGCACCGGCACCCGGCTGACCACACCGGACACCTGCGGTTTCACCTCGACACGGTCCAGTGCCGTGACAGTGCCATTGGCCGTGAGCACCACCGGCAAGCGGTTGGGTTGCACCGGCGCCAACGCCACCACCGGCGGCCGCTTGGCGCGCGCGTTTTTATCGTCGGCCGCTGCCTTGCCGGCCTGCCACCACCATGCGCCACCGGCCAGGGCGGCCAGCACGGCGACTGTGAGCACTTTGTTCATGTTTGCCATCGCGGAATGTTCGATAGCAGCAAGCATAATCAAAAAGCACGACCGCCTTATGGCGAAGTTCATTAATGAATATGAACAATCTGTCCTGCCCTACGCTATCGCAGCGCCGGCGGCCTTCCATCAGACCGCCACATAAAAACAAAGCCCTTCCTGTTACAGGAAGGGCTGGGTCTGTTGCGGCCAACCGTTTAACGCTACGACCTGGCCACCCTTACTTTTTGTCGTCGCTGTCGGGGCTGTGCTGCTGCAGCAGTTTGCCCAGCAGCGGGTTGTTCAGCTTCTTGTCGTGTTTGGCGTTGGAGGCCTTGCCGAAACGGTCGGGCGAACCGGCTTTGCGGATGTTCTCGCGAACCTTTACCGCCTCGAAACGCTGCATGTCGAAGTAATTGATGGGCATGACGCTCTCCGGAATGGCAAAACGGCGCAGTATGCGGCAGCGCGCGGCGCTTGTCCATGCCGGCGGCGGGTAATGCCCTTGATAAAACAAGCAGTTAAGGCGACATGACGTCACTGTGGCCAAGCCTTTTATTTATAGAAACATTTATCTGTAACAAGAAAAGGTTTAAGTTGGTCGCTCGTTTCCCCCTCAATAGAAAGGCACACCATGAGCATCCTCGACCAACTGGGCAGCCTGTTCGGTAACAGCGAACAAGGTGGCCTGCTGCAAGCCGCCAATACCCTGCTGGAAAACAACGGCGGCGTCGCCGGCCTGGTGGAGAAGTTCCAGAACGGCGGCCTGGGCGAGATCGTCTCGTCCTGGGTCGGCACCGGCGACAACCTGGCCATCACCCCGGAACAGATCCAAAGCGTGCTGGGTAACGAGCAGATTGCCGGCCTGGCAGAAAAACTGGGCATCGACCCGGCGGTGGCCTCGCAACAGATCGCCGAACACCTGCCCACCGTGATCGACAAACTCACCCCCAACGGCCAGGTGGAAGGCGAAGGCCTCTTGGCCCAGGGCGCCAGCTTGCTGGGCGGCCTGTTCAACCGCGGCTAAGCCCGCATCCCGCACCACAGGTTGGCCGCACGCGGCCAACCTGATACAGCGCCAGGCATCAAGCAGATGCATGGCCCGCAACCAGACCGGCCTCTTCCCTGTACTTTTGCCAAAGTCTGGCAACCGGCAAGGCGACGCGAGTTTGCGCAATAAGCACCATGTCATAAAATGGAATTACCTGCCGATTACCGTACCCTCCTCCGCCCGAGGTGAACAGCATGCATCTGCACACCATCCTGCAAGGGGCCAACACCGGCCTGCTGATTTTTGCCCTCACCGTAATCGTCCAGCGCCTGGCCACCCCGGCCAGCATGCTGCAGCCCGCCAGCTACGTGCTGATCGGCGTCATCGTCCAGCTGGCACTTAGCTGGCGAGGTCAGCGCAAGGCCCGATAGGCCTGTCGCCCGCGCGTATACCGCCGCGCCGCCGCTCCCCCGCAGCAGGTCACCGCATGCTGCTGTCGCTCTCCTTCCCCAACCACGCCTTGCTAGCCAGCTACCAGCAAGCGCTGTGCCGCGGCTGGGCCGGGCACGAGCATGACCCAGACACCGCCAGCCGCATGCTGGCCGCCTGCCGCGCCGCTCCCGAAGCGTATCTACTGCACTTCACCCACTGCCCGCTGCCGGCACCCGGCATAGGGGTAGACGCTGACAATAGCCAATCCTTCCTGCCCCACTGCCGCTTCTGGATCAGCAACGGCGAATACTGCGGCGAACTCAGCCTGCGCTGGCCCCTGCCCGGCGACAACCTGCCGGCAGACTGCCCCGGGCACCTGGCCTGGTCGGTGGTGCCGTGGCAACGCGGCCACGGCTACGCCTGCCAGGCGGTGCGGCTGCTACTGCCACGCATCGCCCACCTGGGCCTGCCGTGGCTGGATACGGCGATGGCCACCAGCAACGTCGCCTCCTGGAAAACCGCCGAAAACCTTGGCGCACGACGCATCTTCACCTTCGAAACCGGCACCGAGCACGGCAACGTCAGCGCTTATCTATACCGGCTGACGCCATGAAGCCACCCTGGCCGCTGTAACCGATTCTGCGGTCAATATCCGGGTCAAACTACCAATATCCAGAAGTCGTATAAAAAAACAACATGGGCATAATCATTTATTCTATCGAAGGATTGACGTCAGAAAAGCAGGTTTCTACATTAAGCCAAGAACATCGCTTGTGAATGGGCAGATTTTGCACGTGCATAAATTCTTGGGAGCCATGATGAAATCCAGACATTTTGGCATGCTGGTTTTGGCATTAACACTGGTATCGTGCAAATCCATCAGCGAACCTGCAATCAAACCTTCCGAGCTGGAAGGAAACTGGATTTAACATCTCAAAGCCGGTGAATATCGCTTCAATTCAGACTTCCATTTCAATGAAAAAAAGTGAGCTTCGTTAAAGGTGGTGAATAGATACCATTATCACTAGACCACAGTGGTCTTTTGCTTATCAAAAAAAGTGATGGCCGCAGCTATAATTTTGCCAAACTGAAGAAAATCAATCGTGAGCTCTACTTAGTTTGCAAACCTGAAAACAAAACCGAGAATTGCAATTTCATCACAAGGCTAGAGTGAAATCTACAATCCAATAAATGACTATCACGCATTGACAATAAGCATCGTAACAAATCATAAAAATTAATCACAAACATACGGGTAAGATCATGGAATTAACATTACCTCAGCAAGCGCTGTACTTCTTGTTAGTCGCACCACTTTGCTTTTACTTTGCGATCTGGTTTTATGAAGGCAAGAGAAAGGAGATAAATATACGTTTGGCTATTTTTAGTTGGCTTTTTAGTGCGACTCTTTGGTTTACTCTTTACCTGACAAACTCACTTAGGTGACCATATGAATGACATATCTAATTGCATTAGCGACAGGACAACTTTAGATGACCTAGATTTAAGCCTTGTCAATGGGGGTGGCAGAATTGGCGGAGCACTAAATAATGGTGCAATGGGAGCAGCAGTCGGAGGTGCACTTGGTGCACCATTTGGAGACAAAGGCATGGCGATAGGCGCTGCTTCTGGAGCTGCATTTGGTATGGGATATGGTGCAGCGAGTGGTGGTGGTGGTGGTCGCGTCATCTGCACCCACTTCATGCGCAAAGGCCTGATGGATCCCGCTCTGTGGCGAGCTGACATTGCCTTTACCCGTCAGCATCTGCCTGCTGCCATGGTTCGCGGTTATCACCTGTGGGCGATTCCTTACGTACGGCTCATGCGCCGCTCGCCATGGGCAGAGAAACTGATGTTGCCCCTGGCTCTGTGGCGTGCGGAAGAAATCGCGTTCCGTATGGGTTTGCGCGAAAAAGGCAACTGGAAGGGCAAACTGTTGCGCTGGGCGGGTGAGCCGGTGTGCTGGCTGATCGGAAAGGTAACGCCGGAGCAAGACTGGGAAAGCTTGTGGCACGAGAACAGCGCAGCCGTCTGAATACCTGAACCGAGGAATTCGACCTTGTTGACGCAAGGTTGACTGTCATCGCCGGGCTGTCTCGCTCGGCGATTTTCTTCTGGCGACTTTCCCCTGTCAAACCTGGCAATCAGCCAGCCAAACGGCAGGCCTGATGGCGCGGAGCACATCAACAAACCGCCAGCTTACGAGTAAACAGCAACAGCACGCGGCACCAGGCAATTTTCGATACGAATGGTGTACGGCCCGCAAGCATGCCGCCGTCCAGGCGCTGATACAAGATTATGCCCACCGATACCTCTCTTTTCCGACCCGACGCCATCAGCCATCGCTATCAGCTTAGTGACGGCCCGCCACTCCAGCTGGGGCACAGCCCGTGGCGCTGGAGCAGCTTGCTGTTGGCCGCATGTGCGCTGGGCGTCATCCTGTTTTTGTGGCTGGGGGAATATACCCGCAAGGCAAGGGCGATGGGCCAACTGGTACCGGTAGCAGGCTTGCTACGCGTGCACGCACCACAGGCCGGTACGCTGGCTAGCCTGGCCGTGCACGAGGGCCAGCAAGTGCAAGCCGGGCAGGTGTTGCTGCGCCTGTACTCCGACCGCGCGGTGGCGGGGGGTGAAGTACAGCAGCAAGTGCTGCGCCAGCTGGATGCGCGCAGCCAAAGCCTGCAGCAAAGCCGGCAAACACTGGCAGCCCTGTACGCTACCCGCCGCGCGGAGGCCAGCCATAAGGTGGCACAACTGCAAAGCCAGCTGGATGGTTTGGCCCGCCAAACCGCGCTGGCACAATCCCGCAGCGCTTTGGCCGGCAAGGCGCTACAGCGGCAGCAACAACTCGTCGCCGAAGGCTTTGTGTCTGCCGCCTCGCTGGAAGACAAGCAAGCCGAGCTGATGCTGGCCGATGGCCAGGTTGCTGCGCTACAAGCCGCCCAGGCTGAAGTAGCACATCTGCTGGCCAGTGCCCGGGCCGAGGCACAACAGCTGCCGTTGGCCGCAGATAACGAAAACCGCAGTCTGGGCCGCGACCTGTCGGCGCTGGCGGGCGAGCGCGCCCTGCAGCAGGGGCGTCGCGAAATCACCGTCGTTGCCCCGCGTAGCGGCCTGGTTACCGCACTGCAAGCCCGCCCCGGCCAGGCTGTTGCCGAACAGGAAGCACTGCTGGCCATTGTGCCGGCACCGGCCCGCTACCAGGCCGAACTGTACGTACCCAGCCGCGATATCGGCTTTATCCGCCCCGGCATGGCGGTGACGCTGCGCTACCAGGCCTTCCCGTACCAGAAATTTGGCGTACAGCGCGGCACCGTGCAGGAGGTAACGCGTGCCGTACTGAACCCAGCGGCCTTGCCCGCGGGCTTGCCGGAAAAGGAAAGCTACTACCGGCTACTGGTGAACCTGGCACAACAGCATGTGTCGGCCTATGGCCGGCCACAGACGCTGCAAAGCGGCATGAAGCTGGAAGCCGATGTGCTGGTAGAACGCCGCCAGTTATGGGAGTGGTTGCTGGAGCCGCTGCTTGGCCTGCAACGCAGCGTGGCCGGGAGCGCGCATGGATAAATACGGCCACACCGGCTGGCTTAGCGCGCTGCAAACCGGCTGGCGCCGGCGCCTGCCCATGCTGCGCCAGACCGAAGCCGCAGAATGCGGCCTGGCCTGTGTCGCCATGGTGGCAGGCTATTATGGGCAGCTGGTCGACCTGCCCAGCCTGCGCCGGCGTTTCGATATTCCACTGGGTGGCATGAACCTGCGCCAGCTGATGACGATTGCCAGCACCCTGGGGCTGAACGGCCGCGCCGTGCGGCTGGAGCTGAACGAACTGCCACAGCTACGCTGCCCGGCGGTACTGCACTGGGATATGAACCACTTTGTGGTGCTGGCCAAGGTTGGCCGCCGCCACGTCTGGATACACGACCCCGCTACCGGCAAGCGAAAAATCAGCCTGACACAATGCAGCCAGCACTTTTCCGGCGTAGCACTGGAGCTGCAGCCCACCAACAGTTTTAGCCAGGAAGACAACCGGCAGCCGGTACGCCTGCGCCGGCTGATGGGTCGGGTAGATGGCCTGGCCGGCGGGCTACTGCACGTATTTGTGCTATCGCTGGCCTTGCAGGTGTTTGTGCTGGCCGGCCCCTTGCTGATGCAGTGGCTGATGGACGAAGTACTGGTCAGCCTGGACCGCGAACTGTTGCTGCTACTGGTCATCGCCACTGCCGGGCTGGGGCTGATGCGTACCGCTACCCGCTTTGTGCGCAGCTGGGTGATTACCCACCTGGCCACCCGGCTGAACGTGCTGTGGCAGACGCGGGTGTTCGAACACCTGCTGCGGCTGCCGATGCGCTACTTCGAAAAACGCCATGTCGGCGACGTGGTGTCGCGCTTTCATAGCTTGCACGACATCCAGGACACGCTCACCACCCAGCTGGTAGAAGGGCTGCTGGACGGCGTGGTGGCGCTGGTGGCGCTCTGCCTGATGTGCCTTTACAACCCGCTGCTGGCCATGCTGGCGCTGGGCTTTGTGCTGTTGTACGGCCTGACGCGCTGGCTGCGCTTTGCCCCGGTGCGCCATGCTCAAGAAGCGCAAATTGTCAGCCGTGCCGAGCTGGACTCCCACTTTCTGCAAACCCTGCGCGGCATGCAAACAGTGAAACTGTTTGCCGGCGAAGGCACCCGGCGCGACGAATGGCTGCGCCGGCTGGTGCTCACCACCAACGAAGGGCTGCGCATCCGCCGTCTTGACCTGGCCTTCATGCTGCTGCAAGGCGTACTCACCACCGCCGAGCAAGCAGCCGTATTGTGGCTGGGGGCGCAGGCGGTGCTGGGCGGCAGCATGACGGTAGGTGCCCTGCTGGCTTATCTGGCGTGGAAAGAGCAGTTCATCGGCGGGCTGGATGCGCTGATCGACAAGCTGGTCAACCTGGGCATGGTACGACTGTACGCCGAACGCTTGGCCGATATTGTGCATACCGAACCGGAACAAACCGACGCAGCGCCGTTTCTTGGCCAGCAATTGCCGCACCGCGACCTTAGCGTGCACGGCCTGGTATTCCGCTACGGCAGCTTTTTGCCGGCGGTGGTGTCGCAGCTGGACCTGCACATTCGCCAGGGGGAGTTCGTGGCCATTCGCGGCCCGTCCGGCCTGGGCAAGACCACGTTGCTGAAGCTGATGCTGGGGCTGCTGCAAGCCGAGTCCGGCGACATCCGCTACGGCGGCATCAGCATCAGCCAGCTTGGTAGCCAGTATCGCCAGCGCGTCGCCGCCGTGATGCAGAACGACCAGCTGCTGTCCGGTTCGCTGGCCGAGAACATTGCCCTGTTTGACCCGCGCCTGGACCTGGCACGCGTCGAACACTGCGCCACCCTCGCCTGCATCCACGATGACATCATGGCTATGCCTATGGGCTACAACACGCTGGTGGGCGATATGGGCAGCACCTTGTCTGGCGGTCAGAAGCAGCGCGTGCTGCTGGCGCGGGCACTCTACCGCCAACCCGACATCCTGTTCATGGACGAAGCCAGCAGCCACCTCGACCTGGCGCTGGAACAGCGCATCAACGAGCACCTGCGCCAGCTACCCATCACCCGTATCGCTGTCGCCCACCGCCCACAAACCCTGCAGATGGCGGACCGGATTATCGATCTGGGCACACCGCAGCCGACAGACATCACGCAGAACCCGCTCCCCGCCTGAAGGTTGGCCGCATGCGGCCAACTTTACGCAAGCAGAAGCCCCGGCATGCCGGGGCTTTTGTTTTGGGAGTAGAACAACGGTCACCGTATCAGGGGGCGATGCGGATCTGCTCGACGATGGTTTCCAGCACCCAGCGGCGGTCGGGGGCGTCGGCGGGCGGGTTGGCCACCTTGATCTCGCTGATGCGCAGGCGGTAGGCGGTGCCCGGCTCGAACTGGAAGCCTTCGATGTCGCCGTAATGGTGTTGCCACGGCTGGTTGGCGCGCTCGCGCACTTGCAGGCACTGCATCGGCGCCACGCCGGTGCACGGGCGGCGCTCGGGGGCCACGTAGATAAAACGCTGGGTGGCCGGCTCGGCCGCCGGTACTGCGGTAGCAGCGGTAGTGACGTTAACCGGCAGCGGCTTGGTGACGTGAGCCGGAGCGGCCACCGGCTGCCATACCTGCTGCTGGGCTACTTCGCCGATCAGCAGTTTGTCGCCATCCAGCCGCACTTGCGGGCGGCTGCGCAGCAGGGCGGCCAGGGCTTGCTCGCGCTGCATGGCGTCCGGGGCGCACGCCATCAGCGTACTGGCCAGATGGCCTACCACCAGGCGGCCCTGCTCGATGCGGGCCGGGCCGAACAGCCGGTTGCAGCCGGCGCTGGCCGACAGCTGGCCGTCTTTCAGCTGCAGCGTTTGCAGCGGCTGGCCATCGGGGCCGGTTTGCTGCCACTGCCCTTGCTGTGGCACGGTGCTGCTGGCGCAGGCGCCGAGCAACAGCGACATCATGGCAATGCCAAGGCTTTTCCGGTTCATTTCGCGCTCCTGTTTGCAATCAACGGGGCAGCTTATGCCAATGCGCCGACACCGGTCAATGCCATCGGGTTTAACGGTTGTTAAGCGTGTCACAGGCTGTCACAGACGCGGGCGCCCAATAGCAACCGCCGCCAGGCAACCCGGCGGCGGCCACGGCCTGCTACGGCGCACGCGCCGGTGGGCGGTTACTGTTTTTCCAGCTGCAGGATGGCGTCCAGCTCTTTGTCTACCTCGCGCATGCGGGCGTACAGGCTTTCGGTCTGCGCCAGCATGCTGTCTACGCGCTGTTTGCTGTCTTGCGAGGTGGCGGCCAGGCCGTGCAGCTTGCCCACCACTTGCGCCATTTCGCCGGCAAAACCGCTGACCTGGCTACCCATGCCGCGCACGTCGCCGCCGACGTCACGCACGCCGTTCATCACGTTGTCCACCGCGCCACCGGTGGCGTCCAGGTTGGCCTGGGTGGTGTTGGCCAGCTTGCGTACTTCGTCGGCGACCACGGCAAAGCCACGGCCGGCCTCGCCGGCACGGGCGGCTTCGATGGCGGCGTTCAGCGCCAGCAGGTTGGTTTGTTCGGCGATCTTCTTGATCATCTGCATCACTTCGCCAATCTGCTGCGCGTCTTTTTCCAGTGCGCCGATGCGGCCGGTCACGTTGCTGGCAGTCTGCGCACCCTGGTCTACTTCCTGGCCAAAGCGGCTGATGTCCTGCTCGATGCTGCCCAGGTGCTCCACCAGTTGGGCGGTGGTGTCGCGGAACAGCGGCAGGCTCTCCATCAACTGGCCGGCAAAGGCCTTGTAACCGTTCAGCTCTTCAATCACGCGGCTCTTCATCTGCCCGGTCATGCGGGCTCGCTCGAGTTCGCGGCGGTAGAAGTAGTTCTTGAAGTTGGCGTAATGCACCGGGAAGCGGTCGACAAAGTCGTCGCGGAAGGTGCTGCTGGCCGGGTAAAAGAAGATGGCGGTCAGCGTCTGGTTGATATTGACGCCCAGCAGCTCGCCAAAGGTGGAAAAGCCGGCGGTGGGGATGTCGCCGTACACATTAGCGCGTGCCAGCGCGCTGGCGTTATTGAGCCGGCGCAGGATGCAATCGTTGAGGATGCCGCCCACCGGTTGCGGCTTGCCGCGGCTGAACTGTTCGAAGTCGCGGCCGGTACGCTCGGCCAGGTCCACGCTGCGCAGCAGGAACAGCTGTTCGCCAAACGCGAGGTCGCAGGCAAACTGCAGGTAACCCTGCTGTTCGTTGATGGCCAGTACCGAACGCACGAAGATTTCGTCGTCAATCTTGATGCCGAAGCTGTGGCTTTGCAGCTTGGCGCCCAGCTCGCTGCGCTGGCAGCGGAAGTGCTGGCACAGCGCGTCCAACACGTTACGGATCTCGCCACTCTTGCTGTCGATCACCGAGTGCACCTGGCGCAGCTCGGTGCTGGCCTGGGCAATGATGAAGCTGGTGCCGGTGTCTTCAAAGTTCTGGCTCTTGAAGATGCCGTAGCGGTAGGCGGGTGCCAGCTTGATGAAGGCAAACACCGCGTGGCCGTCGCGTACCTGCTGGCCGTCGTACAGCCGCGTCATGCTGAAATCCAGCGGGCCGCCGGCCGAGCCGCCGACAAACAGGTAGGGCAGCTTGCCGGATTCGTACAGCGCCTCCATCAGGTAGCTCTCGCTATTGGACAGGCCATCCACCAGCGTCAGTACAAAGCCCTCGTCGTGACGCATGGCAAACGGCAGGTTGATGCGGCCAACCTGGTCTTTCAGCTTGGCCAGCCGGCTATCGTGGCTAAGCGAGGGCTGGCCGGCCTTGATGTCTTCGCAGGCCAGCGGCACAGCCGCTACGTGCACATCGCTGACCAGTGCCGCGTCAAACAGCTGGAACACCATGCTCTGCCACTGGCCGTTGGCCGGCAGATAGAGCGGCTGCTGGCTGCCGGCGCTGCACAACTCGCCGGCGGTGGTAGTGAGCACCACTTTGGCCTGCGGAAAGTGGCGCGCCACGCTGCGGCCAACCTGCTCCAGGTTGGCCGCGGGGTTCACATAGCCCAACACCAGCCGGATGCTGCTGCCGGCCTTGGCCGCCAAGGCCTGGTCGTAGCCCTGATTATCGGTGCGCACAATGTGCATCAGCCCGGCAGGGGTGTCGGTAGCATTGAGTTCTGCGGGAGATTGTCGCTTTTTATTGAAAAACAGCATGAGTGCTCCATCAGTTGACGTAGTGCGTGTACCAGAGCGTGGCCCCGGCGCGGCTGTTATGTTTTATAGATTAACCTGATTTAATTCCCATCATCCCTATAAAAAATGCCACCGATGTTGAGCAACATCAGGTGGCAGTGAGTCCGCCGGCCACGAGCGACCATGGCCGGCCGGGGAGGAAGCAGTGTCAGAGCGGTGACCGGTGCCCCGCCCCCGCCCCACAGGCGGCGGGCAGGCCACGGCAACCGGTACGGTTTAGAAGAAGCCCAGTTTGTCCTCGCTGTAGCTCACCAGCAGGTTCTTGGTTTGCTGGTAGTGGTCCAGCATCATCTTGTGGGTTTCACGGCCGATACCAGACTGCTTGTAACCACCGAAGGCGGCGTGCGCCGGGTAGGCGTGGTAGCAGTTGGTCCACACGCGACCGGCTTCGATGTGGCGGCCCATGTGGAAGGCGGTGTTGATGTTGCGCGTCCACACGCCGGCGCCCAGACCGAACAGGGTGTCGTTGGCGATATGCAGCGCCTCGTCCACGTCCTTGAACTTGGTCACCGACAGTACCGGGCCAAAGATCTCTTCCTGGAAGATGCGCATCTTGTTGTGGCCTTCAAATACGGTGGGCTGGATGTAGAAACCCTGCTCCAGCGCGCCGCCCAGCATGGCGCGCTCGCCGCCGGCAAGCACGGTGGCACCTTCCTGTTTGCCCAGGGTGAGGTAGCTCTGGATCTTGTCCATCTGCTCTTGCGAGGCTTGGGCGCCAATCATGGTGGACGGGTCCAGCGGGTTGCCCTGCTTGATCTCGGCCACGCGCTTGAGGGCGCGTTCCATGAAGCGGTCGTAGATGGATTCGTGTACCAGCGAGCGGCTGGGGCAGGTGCACACTTCACCCTGGTTCAGCGCAAACATCACGAAGCCTTCGATGGCCTTGTCGAAGAAGGCGTCGTCCTTGTCGCACACGTCGCCAAAGAAGATATTGGGCGACTTGCCGCCCAGCTCCAGCGTCACCGGAATCAGGTTTTCGCTGGCGTAGTTCATGATCAGGCGGCCCACCGGGGTAGAGCCGGTAAAGGCGATCTTGGCGATACGCTTGCTGGTGGCCAGCGCCTTGCCGGCCTCGGTACCGAAGCCGTTCACCACGTTCAGCACGCCCGGCGGCAGCAGGTCGCCCACCAGCTCCATCAGCACGAGGATCGACAGCGGGGTCTGCTCGGCCGGCTTCAGCACGATGCAGTTACCGGCGGCCAAGGCCGGGGCGATTTTCCACGCCGCCATCAGCAGCGGGAAGTTCCACGGGATGATCTGGCCCACCACGCCCAGCGGCTCGTGGAAGTGGTAAGCCACGGTGGTGGCGTCGATCTCGCCGATGCTGCCTTCCTGCGCGCGGATGCAACCGGCGAAGTAGCGGAAATGGTCGATGGCCAGCGGCAAGTCGGCGTGGGTGGTTTCGCGGATCGGCTTGCCGTTGTCGAAGGTTTCTACCGTGGCCAGCGTGGCCAGGTGCTGTTCCATGCGGTCGGCAATGCGGTGCAGGATCAGCGCGCGCTGGGCCACGCTGGTCTTGCCCCACGCGGTTTTGGCGGCGTGCGCGGCGTCCAGCGCCAGCTCCACGTCGGCGGCGTCGGAGCGCGCCACCTCGCAGATCACCTGGCCGGTCACCGGCGTCACGTTCTCGAAGTAGCGGCCGGCAACCGGTGCCACCCACTGGCCGTTGATGTAGTTGTCGTAACGGGTTTTCAGGTTCAGACCGTACTGTGCCGGGGTAATGATGCTCATCTCTGTATCTCCTGTTGTGTTGGTGTCACCTCGCCGGGTGTAAATGCCACAGTGCATCCCGCGTGCCAGCCCGTTGCCATGCTGCAGCGCAACCAGGCCGTTGCCCTTATCGATGCTGCCTTCTGGTGCATGCATGTTGCATCGCAAAAATCACGGCTTTTTTTGAGCGTACTTTCGCCGCTGCGGCGCGGCACACTTCGGGCCGCTGCGGCGCACCTGGCTGTGTCAGCCTGCTACAGTTGTATCGATACAGTGACACACCGTGGAGAACCCCATGTCCAGCCTGCCCTTGGCCGAAGTACGGCGCCGCTTTTTCGACGGTGGCGATGTACCGGAAAACAGCGTGCCGCAGCCTATCCTGCACTCGTGGCGACGCTGCCTGGGCCTGGGCCTGCCGGCGGGGCGGCTACGGCAACCCGAGCGGCTGGACCCGAACACGTTGCAGCAACGGCAGCAGGCCAGCGCCGACTGGCTGCAGCTGGCCAAGCCGGCCATCGACGCGCTGTTCGACAGCGTGGTGGACGATGGCCACGTGGTGATCGTGGCCGACGCCGACGGCGTCATCCTCAACCAGATGGGCCACCCGGCGTTTCTGGACCGCGCCGAACGGGTAGCGCTGCTGCCCGGCATGGACTGGCGCGAAGACGTACGGGGCACCAACGCCATCGGCACCGCGCTGGTCACCGGCAACGCCGTGCGCGTACGCGGCAGCGAACACTATCTGGAGCGCAACCGCCAGCTGTCGTGTACCGCCAGCACCATCCTCGACCCGCAAGGCCGCCTACTGGGCGCACTGGACGTATCCGGCCTGCCGCGCAAGCTGGGCGAGGCGCAACAGCTGCAGGTGATGACGGCGGTGCGCCATATCGAACAACGGCTGTTCGACGAACACAGCCGCAGCCTGCACGAGCTGCGCTTTGCCCCCGACCCGGCCACACTGGCTACGCCACGCTGCGCGCGGCTGGCGTTTGACGACGACGGCGTGCTGCGTGCGGCCAACCGTGCCGCGTTGGCCGCACTGGGGCTGGACTGGCATTGCCTGGGGCAGACCCGTTTTGCCGGGCTGTCCGGCCTCAGCCTGGAACACTGGCTCAGCCGCCACGGCAGCGGCATCGCCTCGCTGCGCCACGGCGGGCGGCTGTACTCGGCCAGCCTGCTGCCGCCGCGGCTGCCATCCTTGAGCGAGCGCCCCTCCCTGCTGCACAGCGAGCCGGCAGCACGCGCCGCCCGGCGCCCGGCCAGTGCGCCACACGCCGAAAATAGCCATGACAAGGTTGGCCGCAAGCAGGACCTGGCGCTGCCCGCCGGCATGCTGGACACCGCCCGCCGCCTGCTGGAAGCCGACATCCCGGTGCTGGTACTGGGGGAAACCGGCGCCGGCAAGGAACGCTTCGTGCAGGCGCTGCACGCAGCCAGCAGCCGCGCCGCCGCGCCACTGGTGGCGGTGAACTGCGCCGCCATCCCGGAGGGGCTGATCGAATCGGAACTGTTCGGCTACGAAGAAGGCGCCTTTACCGGCGCCCGGCGTCAGGGCGCCCGTGGCCGTCTGCGCGAGGCCGACGGCGGCGTGCTGTTTCTGGATGAGATCGGCGACATGCCGATGAGCCTGCAGGCGCGGCTACTGCGCGTGCTGCAAGAGCGGCTGGTGGTGCCGCTGGGCGGTGGTGGCGGGCAGAAAGTAGATATCCGCATCGTGGCCGCCACCCACCGCGACTTGGGCGACGAAGTGGCCGCCGGCCGCTTCCGCGCCGACCTCTATTACCGCCTGTGCCACTACCCACTCACGCTGCCGCCACTGCGCGAACGCGGCGACGTGGCGCAGATTGCGGCCAACCTGCTGTTGCAACACGGCAGTGCCGGGCGCGGCATCACGCTGTCGCCGGCCTTGGCCGACTTCATCCGCCGCTACCCTTGGCCGGGCAACCTGCGCCAGCTGGACAACCTGCTGCGCACGCTGCTCGCGCTGGTGGACGACGACACCGTGCTGACGCCCGACCACCTGCCCGCCACGCTGCGCGCTGCACAGCCGGCACAGCGCCAGACGGCCAACACCCTGCACAGCCTGCTGCAGCAACACGGCGGTAACGCCAGCGCCGCCGCGCGGGCGCTAGGCATCAGCCGCAGCACGTTTTACCGCCGCCTGCGCGATGGCTGAGACCGCCAGCCAAACACAGCGTCGCGCCGGATGCGCAGAATGGAAACACCCCCTGCGTGCCATGCCCGCAGGGGGTGTTTCTTCAAGCGGATACCTGCCGACAGCACGCCGGCAGGGCGCGACGCTTACCAGCCCATCTGGCGGGCGATGTCGCCTTTTACCTGGCTGCCCCAGCGCAGCTGTTCGTCCACATAGCTGCGGATGGCTGGCTGTTGCAGCAACTGCTGCAGGTCGTCTTTGGCCGCAGCCGGCACCTTGTGCAGACGGTCTACGGTGAGGTAATCCGCCTTCCAGCTTTCCAGCGTGGCGGTTCTGAGCTGCAAATAGGTTTCACCGGAACGGGCGCGCTCCAGCCGGGCCGAGATGCGGACGCAACTCTGTCTATCCTCACGCAGGCTGTCTTGCTGTCTGGCCACCGTCACCCAGCCTTTTTCTTGCTGCTGGTGGTCTTTCTGGCAGGCGCCAATCAGCTGGGTAAACGACACGTGTGCGTTAAACGGAGACAAGCTGGTATTGAACGCAATCAGGTCGCCGCTTTCCACGTCCTGTACCGACAGCCAGGCGTCGGCGGTTTCACTCACTACCGTGCTGCTACCCTCTTCAGTCACGTCTGGCGCCTCGGTTTCCACTTCGCTGATCAGCCAGTTGCCAGGCGGTAGCACCACCCGCTTCTTGCCCACTTCAAACGCCTGCAGGGGCTCGCCAATGACGAAGTGACGTTCGAACTTGTCACGGCGCGACGGGTTGCTCTCGAACATGCCAAAGGTCAACGGTTCTGCCACGGTAGCGGCGGACAGTGCCAGCAATAGCGTGGCGGCCAAACCTGCTGTTGTTTTCATGATGCGCCCTGTTTGTTATGCCAGCACATGATAAAGAAGCGCAGTCATTTCGCATAGCTAACTATAGAATTTCGGCCACACTGCGCGCCGCACGCTTGGCGTCCAGAAAGATCAGGCCCAGCTTGGCTTCCTTGCGGGCAATCACGGTCAGCACCGCGTCGCGGCCGGCGTAACTCATCAGGATGTAGCCAGCGTCCCCCTTCACCATCACCTGCTCCAGCTCGCCACGGGCCAGCTCGCGGGCGGTACGCTCGCCCAGCGACAACATGGCGGCAGCCATGGCGCCGACGCGGTCTTCGTCGACGCCCTGCGGCAACAGCGCGGCCATGGTCAGGCCGTCGGAAGAAATGATGGCCGAGGCCTCGATGTCGGCAGACGCGCCGTTGAGGTCGCTGAGGATGGATTTGAGCAGTTGTTCGCGCATGGTGTTGGCTTCCGGTAATCGTTCAGGCGTAACGGCGACACAGCGCCTCGATGATGGCAACAAAGGCGCTATCGCCCAGTCGCGGTTGGCCGCCAATCACCAGCAGGAACGTCTGGCGGCCCAGGTAGAGCGGGTGAAACCCCAGCTCGGCATGGCCGGCCGGGTCGATCAGGGCCCAGGCTTGCGCCCCCAGGCCCAGGTTGTGCTGCAGCAAGCGGCTGTGACGTCGCGCCATGCCGATGATATCGCCGGCCAGTGCGGCAATCTGTTCGGCCGCCTCGTGGCGGAAACCGGCTGCCGCGTAGTACAAGCCGTTATCGTCTGCCAACAGCGCACGGCCCTCGCCGGATAACTGCGCCAGCAAGGCCGGCAGGCGGCTTTCCAGGCTGCCGGCCGGCTCGCAACGTCCGTCGCTACTACCTTGAACAAAGCCCAGCCGTTGCAAGCGATACAACACCGTCAGGGCCTGCTCTAGCGATGCGGCCTCGCACCACTGCAGTAAACGGGCTTCGGTCAGCGGCAACTCGCCGCCGTGCTGCAGCAGTTGCAGCAGCAGCTTGCGGTCGGCACCGCTTTCGCCGTGGCTGACGGCATACCAGGCGCCAGCAGGGGTTACTTCAGCGTACAGGGCGCTATTGAGGCTGAGCGAGGCTGTCATGATCAGGCCTCCAGGCCCGGGTCGATCGAATACAGCAACGCGCACACCAGCGACTTGATGTCCTCACGATTGCGAGCGTCCACCTCGAAGATCGGCGGGCGCAGGCCCAGCGTTTCCAGGATGTCGGCGTAATGCGCGGTGGTGGGTGTGCCGGCCAAGTCGGTCTTGGTAATGCCCACCACCAGCGGCGCGTCCTGCAGCAGCTTGTCGAACGCTTTCAGGAAAAACTGCAGGTCGCGGATGGGGTGCGGCCGGGTGTTGTCCAGCAGCAGGATCAGCCCGATGCCGCCTTGGCTCAGGATGTCCCACATGAAATCGAAACGCTCCTGCCCCGGCGTGCCGTACAGGTGTACCTTGGTGTCCTCGTCCAGCAGCAGCACGCCGTAATCCAGCGCTACCGTGGTGTGGCCCTTGCGGTCCAGCGTCATGTCCGAGGCGGTGGCGTCGGTGGTCACCGGCGGGATATCGGACAGGCTGGCGATGGCCGTGGTCTTGCCGGCGCCCACCGGGCCGGCAAACAGAATTTTGTTGTCACTGGGTCGCATGCAAAGCCCCTACAGGTTCTTGATCCGCCCCAGCAGCCGCGAGAGCAGACTCTGTCTGGCCGGCGGCAGGGGCGCGGGTGCCGGCGTTGCCGGCCGGGTAGCGGACGGCGCCGCTTCGCTGCGCTTGCCTACCTGCTCCAACAGGCCCAGCGCATGGCTGGCCGCAATGAAATTGCATAACACGGCTGGCTCCATGCGCAGCAGGCTCACGGCCACGCGCAGGCTGGTGGGCGTACGCGACCACAGGCCGGCAATACGCAGCGCGCCATCTAGCGGCGCCAGCCGCGTCAGGTTGGGCCACTGCCGCAAGCGCAACGGGGTATCCGGGTCGATGCCGGCCAGCAAGCGGCCGCGGCAACTCCATAACGCCACCTGCCACAGCAGGGTAGTGAGGCCCATGTGCAGCACCGGCGGTGGTAACGGCTCGGTTTGCAACTGGCAGGCCAGACGCAGGCCGTCCAGTTCAGCCAATTGCTGCAAGCTGGATAAGGGGGCGTACAACTGTACCTGGCCGGCAAGCGGGTCGACGCTGGCTAGCAAACGCTGCTCGCAATACAGCCGTTGTGGCTGCTTTTGGCGGGCGGCATCCAGCAGCAAACCGTAGATGGTGCCAGCCGTATGAAAACGCTGCAGGATGCGGCGCTGCCCGCCATGGCGTGCTAGGGGCGGCGCCTCGCCCGGCGGCGGCCTGGTTGGCCGCACTGCGGCCGGGGGCGGTACCGGGCCGGGGGCAGGTTGCGACGCAGGCGTAGCCGCCAGCAGCGCCGCCGCCGGCTCGGGCGTCACCGCCGGTTGCGGGCTGGCGGGCGGCAACGCGGCGCTATCGGCCGCAGCGGCTGGCGTGGCCAGCAGCTGGCGCAGCAGCGGGAACAGTTTTTCCATGCGCACTGGCTTTACCATCTGCAAGGCCGGGGCGTCGTCGCTGGGGTAGGCGGTAACAATCAGCGCAGGCAGCGCGGGGTGTTGCTGGCGGTACTGCTGCCACACTTGCCAGCCAGTAGCGCTATCGACATCGATAATGGCCAGCTGCGGCGTACCGCCGTGGTCGCTGGCCAACCGGTACGGGTACAGCGTATGCAGACGGAACGCCATGCGGAACAGCGCCAGCTTGCGTTCGTCCATGCCGGCAGTGAGGACGGTAATCGGCTCAGCCGGGGTGCTGACAGACATGTTGCTCCTCCAGCGGGTCGTCCAGTTTCAGAAGCTGGCGCAGCTGCGCCAAGCGGGGGGCGACTTCGGCCGGTGGGCGGCCCAGCGTGGCGCGCACATGGGCCAGCAAGGCGCGCAGCGGCTCGACCGACTCTCGCCGCTGGTAGAGATCCAGCAATGGCGGGTACAAACGTACGTCAGCCGGGTTGCGATACAGTGCTTGCTCCAGCACTCCCTGCGCCTCGTCCACCTGGCCATAGTCGAGATAGGCCTCGGCATCGGCCAGTGCATCACTGCCGCTGCCACGCAACTCGCCTGCGGGATGTGCTGTCACCAACGGCAAACTGCTGGAGTTGGCCGTCACCACTGGCACCAGCCCCCACGTGCGGCCTAGCGCCTCCAGCGCGGCGGAATCGGGCGTAGTGGCCAGCGCGTCCAGCAGCGGATGCCGGCCCAGTGCAAAGCCCATGCGCAGCAACCTTTCGCGCAGCGCACTGCCGTGCTCGCCGAGCAGGACAAAGCTTTGCCACAAGCGGCGGCAGTAACCGGCCAGATCAGCCTGGCGGTAGTACAGATGCAAAATGTCCATCAACAGGGTGAGCGGGTGGCGGGTTTGTGCCAATAACCCTTCCAGCGTGCGGATGGCGGTCATGGCCTCACCGTGTTGCTGCAGAATGCGCACGCTCTGCCGTGGCGGTAGCAAATAACAGATAGCCTGCCGCTCCAGGTCTGCCAGCGGTGCCAGAGGCTGGCTGCCTTGCACCAGGTGCTGGCCGCTGGCGGGCGCCGCAGCGTGGGCCGCCAGCGCGGCACTGGCTGCGCGTGGCGCCGGTTGCGGTGGCGCCAGCCCCACGCGGCGGCTGACGGTGGCGATATCCCAACCCAGCGTGTCTTCGGCAAACACACGCAGTGCCAGGTTGTCCGGGTCAATACGCAAGCCTTCTACCACCGCCTGGGCGGTGTCGGCCTCGGTGAGCATGCCCTGCGCGGCCAACCTGTCCAAGATCTCGGTGAAGTCATCAATAGCCGCCAGGCGCAGGTACAAGCCCAGCAGGCGTGCCAGCTCGCGGCTGGCCGGCGGGTTCTGGTCGGCGTAGCTGCGCAATAGCGCGGCGGCGCGGTCGAGGTAGCCGAATTGCAGGTAAACGTCGGCCTCGGTCAGCTGGTCGGTGTCTGCTATACCGATTTCCAGCTGTAACGCATCAGGGCTGGCGCGATCGTGTTGAACGGTATCGGGGTTGAGAGTGCTGGCAACAGCCAGCGGATCAGCGTCAGTGGCAGCCGGGTGCAAGATGCGCGGCGGCGGCAAACGGTTCACGGCCGGCGGCGGCAAGCGGCGCTGACGCCACGCCCACAGTAACCCCAGCAGGGCCAGCGGGCTGGCGGCCAGCAGCAGCGTGGTGTCGTCAGGCAGCAGCATGATGTCAGCGCCGGGGCGGGAAGTCGGCTTCAGACAGCAGATCGGTGCCGCACTCCAGTTTCTCGAACCAGTCGAGGAAGCGCTTCACCATGTCCTTGCCTTTGTAGGACGCGCCGTGCTGCGGCACGATCCACTCCACGTCCATCTGCCGCACCATGTTCACCCACAGCCGGGCGGCGCGGTTATTGCTCATGTAGCGGCGATGAAAGCCGGACATGTGGTGGTCCACCAGATGGCGATCGAAGTCTTCCACCGGCTGCGCGGCGCTGACACCGTCCATCAGCGAGGCGCCGATGTCGCCGGAAAACAAGATCTTGCTGATCGGGTCGTACACCTGGAAAAAGCCGACGGTGTGCAGGTAGTGTGCCGGGACGATTTCCAGCCGCGTGCGGCCCAGCGGCAGCGTCATGCCGCGCGCCGGAATTGGGATCAGCCGCCCTTCGGTAGCGCCCTTGACGCAGAAGTGCGGGATGAAGCGCGTCCATTCCTGCGCGATGACGATCTGGGCGTCGGTAATCAACAGCCAGCCGTTGGCGGAGGCGATGATGTCCGGGTCCTGGTGCGAGGCAAAAATATAGCGGGTATGCGACGGCAGGAAGTGGTCGGCCATCTCCGCCAGCAGGTGTTTGTAGGTGAGGTTGCCGCCCGGGTCCAGCAGCATGCCGTCGCCATCGTGCACGATGGCAAACTGGTTGGCCTGGATACCTTCGCCTTGTACCAGGTCGGTAAAGGCGATGCATTTGTGGTTACCGTCGTTGTAGAGAACCTGTGCCATAGCGCGTGCGAGCCACCTGCCCGGAGCAAACCGATTAGGCCGCCAATATTAGCCATGCTAATACAAGCGGGTATTGACTCGGGTCAAACGGGGGGCAGCCTGTTACGGACACGGCAGGCAAGAAAAAACCCTGCTTGCAGGGCAAGCAGGGTCGGTCGGTGCAGAGGTTGGCCGCAGCTTAGTGCGACACCGCCTTCAGCATGTCTTCCACTACCTTTTTGGCGTCGCCAAACACCATCATGGTTTTATCCATGTAGAACAGCTCGTTATCCAGACCGGCGTAGCCCACGCTCATCGAGCGCTTCACTACGATCACGGTGCGCGCCTTGTGCGCTTCCAAGATCGGCATGCCGTAGATCGGGCTTTGCTTGTCCTTCTGCGCCGCCGGGTTCACCACGTCGTTGGCACCAATCACCAGCACCACGTCGGTATTGGAGAAGTCGGAGTTGATCTCTTCCATCTCCTGCACCTGCTCGTACGGCACTTCGGCTTCGGCCAGCAACACGTTCATGTGGCCCGGCATACGGCCAGCCACCGGGTGGATGGCGTAGCGCACGTTGACGCCTTTCTGGTGCAGCAGCTCGGCAAACTCTTGCAGCGCATGCTGGGCACGCGACACGGCCAGGCCGTAGCCAGGCACGATGATGACGCTATCCGCGTTGCTCATCAGGAAGGTGGCGTCTTCGGCAGAACCGGACTTGTAGTTCTTCGGCCCGCTGTCAGCGCTGCCGCCGGCAGCCGCTTCGGCACCAAAGCCGCCCAGCAGTACGCTGACGATAGAACGGTTCATCGCCTTGCACATGATGTAGGACAGAATGGCACCGGAGGCACCCACGCAGGCGCCGGCAATGATCAGCACCGGGTTATTCAGCGTGAAGCCGATACCGGCGGCTGCCCAACCGGAGTAACTGTTCAGCATCGACACCACCACCGGCATGTCGGCACCGCCGATGGGGATGATCAGCGTCACACCCAGCACCAGCGCAATGGCCACCATCATCAGGAAGGCGCCGTGGCTATCGGTGAAGAAGTAGGCCACGCCAAAGCCCACCATCGCCAGCGCCAGCACCAGGTTCAGCAGGTGTTGGCCGCTGAAGTTCACCGCTTTGGCGCCAAACTTGCCGGATAGCTTGCCGTAGGCCACCACCGAGGCGGTGAAGGTGATGGCACCGATGAAGGCACCGATGAACAGCTCGATCTTCTGCACGCCGGTGTGCTCGACACCGGTGTGGAAGATAGCGGCCACGGCGATCAGCACCGCGGACAGGCCCACCAGCGAGTGCATGGCAGCTACCAGCTCCGGCATGCCAGTCATTTCCACCGTCTTGGCCTTGTACGCGCCAATGGCGCCGCCGGCCACGATGGCGCCGGCAATCAGCGCCAGCACCGGCTTGTCGAGGATCATGAAAGTGGTGGCCACGGCGATCAACATGCCGAGGATGCCGTAGCGGTTACCCTGGATCGCGGTAGTGGGCGAGGACAGCCCCTTCAGCGACAGGATGAACAGCACGGCGGCCACCAGGTACAGGATTGCGGATACGTTCTCCATCTGTGCGATTCCTTATTTTTTCTTCTTCTTGAACATGTCCAGCATGCGCTGGGTCACCATGAAGCCGCCGAAGATGTTGATACTGGCCAGGAAAATACCGATGGTGCCCAGCACCGATGTCACGGTGATCTGGCTACCATTGATATCTACTACCTGCAGCATGGCGCCGACGATGATGATGCCGGAGATGGCGTTGGTCACGGCCATCAGCGGGGTGTGCAGCGCCGGGGTAACGTTCCACACCACGTGGTAGCCGACAAACACGGCCAGCACGAAGATGGTGAAACTGGTGATGAACGGGTCAACCATGATGGGTCTCCTTAGTTGGCCGCTGCAAAGCGAACCTGGCCGTCGTGCGTCACCAGGGTGGCCGCCAGCAGGTCGTCTTCCAGATTGAGGGTGAAGCCTTCCTTGCTGAGCATCAGCGACAGGAAGGTGAGCAGGTTCTTGGCGTACAGGCTGGAGGCATCGGCCGCCACCTGGCCCGGCAGGTTGTACACGCCCACCACGGTGACGCCGTTGTCGGTGCGCTGCACCTCGCCCGGCACCGTCAGCGCGCAGTTACCACCGGCTTCGGCCGCGATGTCGATGATGACGCTGCCCGGTTTCATCGCCGCCACGATGTCGGCACTGATCAGCGTGGGCGCCTTCTTGCCCGGAATCAGCGCGGTGGTGATGATGATGTCGGCCTGGCGCGCGTGCTTGGCCACCAGCTCGGCCTGGCGACGCTTGTAGTCGTCCGACATCTCGCGGGCGTACACGCCGTCGTTGGCTTTCTTCTCTTCCTCGGTCATCGGCACCTCGATGAACTTGGCACCCAGGCTTTCTACCTGTTCTTTGGTGGACGGCCGCACGTCGGTGGCTTCCACCACCGCCCCCAAGCGCTTGGCGGTGGCAATGGCCTGCAAGCCGGCCACGCCCACGCCCATGATCAGCACGCGGGCCGGCTTCACTGTACCGGCTGCCGTCATCAGCATCGGCATGAAACGCGGGTAGTAGTAGGTAGCCAGCAGCACCGCGCGGTAGCCGGCGATGTTGTTCTGGCTGGACAGCACGTCCATGCTCTGCGCCCGCGTGGTACGCGGCAGCAGCTCCATGGCGAAGGCCGATACCTTCTTGGCGGCCAGCGCCGGGAAGGTGGTGTTCTGGTACGGCGCCAGCTGGCCGATCAGCACCGCGCCGTCTTTCAGCTCGGCGATAGCGTCGTCGGGCAAGGGGCGCACGGTCAGCACGATGTCGCCCTGCGCCAGCACCGCAGCGCGCGATGCGGCCAAGGTGGCCCCCGCCTCGGCAAAGGCCGCATCAGGCAGCGCGGCTGCCAGGCCGGCCCCCTGCTCCACCACCACGGCGTGACCCATGGCGACGAGTTTCTTCACCGTTTCCGGTGTGGCGGCCACGCGGGTTTCACCTGCCAGCCTTTCGGCCGGAATAGCGATTTGCATGGTCTTCCTTTCTGCAAATGGTTGAATGACAAATAAAAGCTTCAGAGATAGCGAACGCCCGTGCGAGGCCTGAATTCGAACGAGCGTTTGAATTATTACTACAGCACGACTTTTAATTTGGCGCAATGCTTTTACATAAAAGCGACATGCCAGACGGGCTGCCACTGCGCCAAGGTCGCGTCATCGTTGTCATGAATACTGTCTGACAACTTCTTAATCAACTGATTTGAAATTACTTTTTCACATTTACTTCACATTGTGCGGCCAACTGTGGCGTGTATTGCACGTTGCTGCGCTGCGACATCGATACTGCCAGGCGGTCAACACACGCACCGGCACGGGGAAAACACGCGTCGAATCAGCATATTGCGGCGCAACATATGCACCACAGTAGACAATCTTGTCCGACACTTTGTAAAGAAGGGTTTACGCTTAAGGGATAACACTTGTATGAAATGCAGCTAAATACCGACGCCAAAACAGAATTTCCCGGCTGGCGTGACTTTTTTGTAACGCACCCCGTTACGATATTTTCATGGATCGGAGTCAAAACATGCACTGGCCATACCCACTGGGCTTTGCCCACCGCCTGGGCGGCGCCCTGGCACCGGAAAACACCCTGGCCGGCCTGCTGCTGGCCCACCGGCTAGGGGTGAGCGGAGTGGAGTGCGACGTCCAGCTCAGCGCCGACGGCAAGGCGGTGATCATTCACGACCACCAGCTGGAACGCACCACCACTGGCAGCGGCGACGTAGCCGCGCAGCCGCTGGCCACGCTGCAGCGGCTGGATGCCGGCCGCCACCACCACTTGGCGTTTGCCGGCGAAGGCGTGCCGTCGCTGGCCGAGTTGGCCGCACGCTGCCGCAAGCTGGGCATGGCGGTAAACCTGGAACTGAAACCGGCCGCCGACGCGGCCAACATGGCGCAACGCTGCGTGGCCGAGATCGTCAGCCTGTGGCAGGGCGCGGTGCTGCTGCCGCTGCTGTCGTCGTTTGATGTCGAGGCGCTGGCGGCAGCACGGCAACATGCGCCGCAACTGCCGCGGGCGCTGCTGCTGGAAAAACTGGATGGCCACAGCGTGGCACAGGCGCAAGCACTGGATTGCCGCGCCATCCACGTGCACTACCGGGCACTGGACGAAGCCACGGTACAGGCGCTGCACCAGGCAGGGCTGGCAGTGATGGCGTGGACGGTCAACCAGCTGGACGACATGCAGCGGCTGCGGCACTGGGGGGTGGATATGTTGTGCACCGACCGGCCCGACCGGCTGGACAGCAGCTGGCTACCCGGCCGCCACGGCACTTAGCAAGCGCCGCACACGTCGCTAGCGGCCATCGAAACCACAACCGGGCAGCCGGCGACCGCTCTGGCCGTCACAACGCCGGCTGGACACGACCTTGCGGTTGGGGTCCAGCTGCCCCAGCGCCCGCATGCGGGTAATGGCCAAGGCCACCTCGGCACGATACGGCCCCCACGGCGACAGCCGCGAAAAAGCAATGTAGCCACCGTAACCGGGCATCAGTAGCGGCATCTGCTGTACGCGGCCGGCCAGCGCGGTAGCCGCCAGTACGCTGCGGCCATGCCACACCGGCGCAATCACCACGTCCACCCGCCCGGCCACCAGCTTGCGCATCGACGCCTCGGTCTGCAGCGCCACGTCTTTCTGCAGCGTGCTGTCCTGGTCGAAACGGGCAAAGTAGCGGCGGTCGTGGGTAACGCCTACCCGCAAGCCGGCCAGGTCCTCGTAGCGGCGTAGCGGCCGCGGGTCGTTGCGGCGCATGAAAAAGGCGATGCGGGCGTCTTCATCCAGCCCCGGGGAAATGAAATCGATATAGGCCACCCGCTCCGGCGTGGCGGCCAACCCTAGCGCCACGTCGGCCTCGCCGCGCTGCATCAGCTGCAGGCAACGGCTGAGCGAACAGACGATAAAACGCGGCGTGGCGTCCAGCTGCTCGGCAAGCTGGCGCAGGATGCGGGCGTACGGGCCTTGCGCCTCGCCATGGGCGTCCACCATTTTCCACGGCGGCATTTCGCTGAAGGCGATGTTTAGCACCGTTGGCGGTGCTGCATGCAAGGGCAGCACGCAACACCATGCCAGCAGCGCTGCTGGCCAGTGCTGGCGACGACTCATGGCTGGCGGCCCCGTGCTGCTGCGGCATCCGCCTTGGCCAGCATGCGAGCGATGGTGCCATCTTTAACCATGGCTGCCAGATGTTGCGACAACACCCGCTGCTGCTGCTGCGCCACCGGCGAGCGGCGCGAAATGGCAATGCGACGCGGGTCGCCGAATTCAAAGCTGACTGCTGCAGTACGTATCAGGTCACGGTAGCGCAGGTGGCGTAACTCGCTCTGCGCCTGCAAACTGTTAATCATCAGCACGTCAAAACGCTTGGCCAGCAGCTTGCGCAGCGCACTATCCACATTGGGAGCGGCATCGCGGCGCAGGCGCAGATCGGCATCGAAGCGGGGAAAGTAGTTAACACCTTCTACCACGCCAATGCGCAGCGGCAGCAGATCGTCGTAGTGACGTAACTGACGCGGATCGCTGGCACGCTGCAACACCACAGTACGGCTACTGGGGGCAAATGGCGGGTCGAGAAACTGCAGGTAGGCGTCGCGCTCGGGCCCACCCTTGATGCCAATGCTGATGTCGGCGCTGCCGTTTTCCAGCATCGCCAACACCCGCTTCAGCGGTGCCTGCTCAATCTGCAACACCAGCTGGCTACGCCGCGCCAGCTCGCGCATGATATCCACGTAAGCCCCCGCCGGGCGACCATTGGCATCCAGCACCTTGTACGGTTCGGCCGTATTGAAGGCAAACACCAGGCGCTGGGCGCCAGCAGGCACGGTGCTGCAAGCCAGCAGCAGGGCCAGCGTGGACAACACCGCTCTCATCACGCGCTCCCGACCGCATAGGGCACGCTAGTCACACGGCACACCATTTTCATCGCCCGTCACCTACAACGAATACGCTCCACAGTATTCGAGTTTAGCATCGCACCGCTGGTAATATTAGCTTTCAATTTAAAATTGAACGGCCAAAACACTATTTTATCTATCAAATTTGCACGCCTCGGGCCGAGCAATCAACCGGGTTGCTGTTGCTTCAACCAACTGCTCAGCAACACCGCTGGCGCAAACTGCAGCTGCCCGCCCTGCTCGCGCATCGGCAGCAAGGGGTTGTCCTGCCACAGCAACTTGCCCAACAGGTAATGCTCACCTTCGCGCCACAGCGGGTTATGTACCTGATAACCCAAACGGGCGGCCAGCCATACCGCCGCTTCGTAGTGGCTGATATGCGATTGCGCCGCCAAGGCATTCACACCGCCAGCCGGCGCCTGCCGTGCCAACAGCAGCATCGGCACGTCGGCTACCTCCGGCCGCAGATCGTTATGCCCCCAGCGACCGTCCTCGCCCAGCAGTTGGCCGTGGTCGCCGGTAATCAGCAAATAGCGCTCGCCAGGCAATGCCTCGAACTGGCGAATGATCTGACCCAGTACGTCGTCGGCGTACAGTACGGCGTTGTCGTAGGCATTGGATTTACGGGTGGCGTACGGCAGGCTGTCGTCGGTCGGCCAGCGCAAAAAGCGCTTGCCGGCGTGGCGGTAATTGTCTTCGTACGGGCTGTGCGCGCTACGCAGGTTCAGCATCACGAAACTGCGCGCGCCCAACTGCTGGCGTGCCAATAGCTGCGGCAGCGCATGATCGTGCTGCTGGCTGAACAACAGCGGGTGGTCTTCACGGCTGATGCGCACGTCCATGAACGGGCTGCCCAGATTGGCCAGCAGCTTGGACTCCTGCGACGACAGCCACAGCGTGCGAAAACCCCGCTGCTGCGCCAGGCGGAACAGGTTGTACGGCTGCTGGCGCAGCAGGTGGTGCTGCCCCGGGTGGCTGACCAGGTTCACAAAGCTGGGCAGCGACACCGCGGTCGCCACCCCGGACGCGACCCCCGACCTGGCCAGCAAGCCCGGTGTGGCGGCCAACTGTGGTGTGGTAGCACGCGGGTAGCCCAGCACCCCCAGCCGGCTGCCGCGCAGCGAATCCACCACCACCACCCATACGTGCTGCGCCTGGCTAGGCAGCGGCTGCAAACGGTACGGTTGCGGCGGCGGTAACGCTAGCGCGGCCTGTTCGCGCCCGGCCAGACGTACCGCGTAGTAGGCAAAAGCGTTCAGGCTGTTGTGCAGGCTGCTACGGGTAGGGCCGGGCATGAAGGCGTCCATGTCGCGGTAGGTAGCACGATAGGGTTTGGCCAGCAGCACGGCCAGCACCAGGACACCCCCCAGCACGCGCCAGCGCGTGGCCGGTGCCGGCAGCCGGCCCAACAGCCAGGCCAGCAGGCCATACGGCAGCGCCACTGCCAGCCATACCGGCCAGTGGTCTTGCCAGTGGTGGCGAGCGCTCTGCCATACCTCGCCGGGCTGACCGAACAAGCTCACCAGCTCGGCAGGCGCCAACGGCTCGCCGGCAAACGAGATATTGCCCAGCTGCGCCAATTGCATGGCCGCCAGCAGCGCCAGCAGCGGCCAGATCAGCCAACGGCTGGCCAGTAAGCACAAGCCCAGTGAAAACAGCAGCAGTACCGCAACGTAACGCAGTTCCAGCTCGGCCTGGTTGGCCGCAACAAACTGCTGGTGAATAACATCATCCAGCAGCAGTAAAACCGTTACCCCCACCACATGCAGTGGCAGCCGCCACCTGCCAGCCCCAAATCGCATAGCAACCTCTGTATTGTTGTTATCCGTTATGACGAATCTGACCCGGCATGCTGTGCGCCGGTTCTAGCCGGCTTACTTGCCGATGCAGAAACGGCTGAAGATGACGCCCAGCAGGTCGTCGGGGGTGAACTTGCCGGTGATTTCCGACAGGTTGTTCTGCGCCATGCGCAGCTCTTCGGCAAAGATTTCCACCATCTGCCAGTCGGCTTCGGCCAGCGCCAGATGGTCGGCAGCGCGGGCGATGGCATCCAGGTGGCGTTCGCGGGCCAGGAACACGCCTTCGCTATCGCCGCTGTAGCCGATCATCTCCAGCAGCAGTGCGCGCAGGTCGTCCACGCCGGCGTGGGTACGCGCCGACAGGTGCACCACCGGGTGGCCGTCCTGCTCACTGCGGCCAACCTCGCCACCAGACAGGTCCACCTTGTTGAACACGTGCACGCGCGGCAGGCGTGGCGGCAGCTTGTCCAGAATCGCCTGTACCTCGGGCACGATGCCGTCGCGGCTGTCGATCAGCAGCAGCGCCACGTCGGCACGCTCTACCGCCTGCCAGGTGCGCTCGATGCCGATCTTTTCCACCACGTCGTCGGTGTCGCGCAGGCCGGCGGTATCGATGATGTGCACCGGCACGCCGTCAATGACGATCTCCTCGCGCACGGTGTCGCGGGTGGTGCCGGCAATGTCGGTGACGATGGCAATGTCGTCGCCGGCCAGCGCGTTCATCAGGCTGGACTTACCGACGTTGGGTTGCCCCACCAGCACCACGTGCATGCCCTCGCGCAGCAGCGCGCCCTGCTTGGCGGTGGCTTGCACCTGCTGCAGTTGGCCGCGCAGGCGGCGCAGGCGGCCCACGGCGTCGGCTTTTTCCAGGAAGTCGATGTCTTCCTCGGGGAAGTCCAGCGTGGCTTCCACCAGCATGCGCAGGTTGATCAGCTCATCCACCAGGCCATGGATCTGGTTCGAGAACGCCCCCTTCAGCGACTTCAGCGCGCTCTTGGCGGCGCTTTCGCTGGCGGCGTCGATCAGGTCGGCCACGCTTTCGGCTTGCGCCAGGTCCAGCTTGTCGTTCAGGAAGGCGCGCTTGGTGAACTCGCCCGGCTCGGCCAGGCGCGCCCCCAGCTGCAGGCAGCGGCTGACCAGCATCTTCATCACCACCGGGCCGCCGTGGCCTTGCAGCTCGATGACGTCTTCGCCGGTAAAGCTGTTAGGGCCGGGGAAGTACAACAGCAGGCCGTTATCGATGGCGCTGCCGTCGGCGGCGTAAAAATCGGTATAGGTGGCGTAGCGCGGGCGCGGCGTTTTGCCGCCGCTGATGGCCTGGGCAAAGGGCAGCAGGTCGCGGCCGGACACGCGTACCACCCCCACGCCGCCGCGACCGGGGGCAGTGGCAATGGCGCAGATGGTGCTGGGGGTGTAGCTCAGACTCATGGGGGTTCCTTGGATGCTGGGGCCACGAAAGCCACGAAAAGACACCCTAAAGACGCGGCATCAGGCAGACGCTGACAGGCGGCTTTCGTGTTCTTTCGTGGGGTTCGTGGCAGATGCCATTGTAGCCCGCCGTACGGGGCTGGCAGTAAAAAGCCCGGCCAGAAGGCCGGGCTGTGATTCTACCGTACAAGGTTGGCCGCAGATCAGGACTGCAGCGCCGCCTTGCGGGCTTTTTCGATGCTTTCGTTGACATACCATTGCTGTGCGATGGACAGCAGGTTGTTCACTACCCAGTACAGCACCAGGCCAGCAGGGAAGAAGAAGAACATCACCGAGAAAATGACCGGCATGATCTTCATCATCTTGGCCTGCATCGGGTCGGCCGGCGGCGGGTTCAGGTAGGTTTGCGCGAACATGGTGATCGCCATGATCAGCGGCAGCGCATAGAACGGGTCCGGACGGGCCAGATCGTGGATGTACAGCCATTCCGCCTGGCGCAGCTCAACCGAGGCCAGCAGCGCCCAGTACAGGCCGATGAACACCGGAATCTGCACCAGCATGGGCAGGCAGCCGCCCAGCGGGTTCACTTTCTCGGTCTTGTACATCTCCATCACGGCTTGCTGGAACTTCATGCGATCGTCGCCGTACTGCTGCTTCAGGTTTTCCAGACGCGGTGCCAGCACCTTCATCTTGGCCATCGAGCGGTAGGAAGCGGCGGTCAGCGGGTAGAACACGGCTTTCACGATCAGGGTCAGCAGCACGATGGCCCAACCCCAGTTGTTCACCAGCGCGTGCAGCTTGGTCAGCAGCCAGAACAGCGGCGAGGCAAAGATGTGCACCATGCCGAAGTCTTTGGCCAGCTCCAGGCCTTCGGTCACCTTGGTCACGGTGTTGTACTCCAGCGGGCCGGCAAACAGCGGCACGCTCAGCGACGCGGTCTTGCCCGGCGCCACAGTGGGCACGGTGACCAGGGCGGCTGCCGAGTAGGCACCGGACTTCGGCTCCAGCAGGAACTGGCAGCTCTGCGCGCTGGCACATACTTTCTGGCCGCCTTCCGGGCTCAGCACCCAGGCGCTACCGAAGTAGTGCTGCACCATGCCCACCCAGCCGTTATCCGCCACTTTGGCGTATTCGGCCTTGCCTTTGTCCAGGTCGTCAAACGTTACCTTCTGGAACTTGGCGTCGTGAGTGTATACGGCCGGGCCGGTGAAGGTTTGTGCCAGACGGCTTTCGCCTTCCGGGGTCTTGCCGTCGCGCAGCAGGCGGAAGTAAGCGGTAGTGGACAGCGGGGTGCTGCCGCCGTTGGTGATGTCGTAACGTACATCGATAACGTAGCTACCCTTCTTGAAGGTGTACACCTTGCTCACCTGCACGCCATTGGCGGCCGGGGCAGTCAGTTTCACCTCCACCTGGTCGCCATTCAGCTGGTAGCTGGTTTTTTCGGCAGTGAATACGGTCTTGTGGGTAGGCAGTGCGCCATTGCCGGCGGCGATCAGGCCGGTTTGCGCCACGTACAGGCGGTCACCCTTGTCGGTGAACAGCTCGAACGGCTTGCTGGTATCTACCGCGCCGTCGTGCTTCAACAGCTGCAGGCCGCGCAGGTCGCCACCATTGGTGTCGATCTCGGCGCGCAGCACGTCGGTATTTACTACCACGCGCTGGCCTTTGGCCAGTTTGGCACTGTCTGCCAGCTGGGCAGACGGTACGTCAGTATTCGGGGCGGCTGTCGCGGCAGCTTGTTGCTGTACGGCAGGCTTGGCGGGCGGCTTCGGCGCAAAGTATTCCTGCCACAGAAGCAGGATGCCGAAAGACAGCGCGATGAAGATAATCAGTCGTCTGGAGTCCATCTCTCTTACCGGAAAGGTCAGGGAACCGGGTCATAACCGCTGCCGCCCCAAGGGTGGCAACGGCAAATCCGTCGTGTCGCAAGCAAGCCGCCCTTGATGGCGCCGTGCTTTCTCAATGCTTCGATAGCGTAAGCCGAACACGTTGGCTGATAACGGCAACGCGGCGGCAACCAGGGGCTGATGGCCAACTGGTAGAAACGCACCAAAAGAATCAAGAATTTCGACATCGGGCTAGTTTAGCAAATAGCGCGGCCAACGCCGTGACAGCTTGTTGATAGTCGTCGCGGTGGTAGGCCTGACGCGAACGCACCACAAAGTCCATGGCCGGCAATGTATGGCGGTTAAGGCGAAACCACTCACGCACCGTCCGCTTGATGTAATTGCGGCGGTTGGCGCGTTTGGCCACCTTTTTGCCCACCACCAGCCCCAGCCGTGCATGCGTCAAGCCGTTAGGCCGCGCGTATACCTGAAACAACTGGTTGCTGCGCGCGTTGCGCAAATGAAAAACGGATGAGAACTCATCCGTTTTTAAAAGCCGGTGCGCACGGCGAAATGTGTTGTCCAAGCGTTAGACAGCCAGACGCTTGCGACCTTTAGCGCGACGGGCGGCCAGAACGGCGCGACCACCACGGGTCTTGGAGCGAACGAGGAAGCCGTGGGTACGCTTGCGGCGGGTATTGGAAGGCTGGTAAGTACGTTTCATGATGGTTTTCCTGTTTCGAAACGGAAATAAACGCGTGATTACACAGATAAAGCCATGTTTTGTCAAGCATTGCGTCTTTAAAGGCGGTAGCAGCACCGCCCTGCCCTACGTGCTGACGCATTATAGAGGCAACAAACGCGCCCGTAACGGGCGGCCAACTGCACAAAATGTTTGCAACGCTGTGGATAACTTTGGGCAAAAGCCGTAGAATAGCCGTTTGAAAAAGCTGCCTGCTGCCGTGCCCTGCAAAGCAATCTTGATCTGCACACGGCGCCCTGATGCAGGCCACCCAACCATAACCGCCGGTGTTACTCGCCGCCGGTTCTCCCGCCCCCAAGACCAGTTGTCTCGATTACGGCGGGATTTTGTTTTTAATGACTTTGATGACTGCACCGGAACACTTCTGGCCTACGTGCCTGACGCGTCTGGAGGAAGAACTGTCCTCCCAGCAATTCAATACCTGGATCCGTCCTCTGGCCGCCGAGCCGTCCGAGGAGGCGCTGGTATTGTACGCGCCCAACCGTTTCATCCTGCAGTTCATCAAGGACCGCTTCCTCGCGCGTATTGAAGAGCTGGCCATCGAGCTGCTGGGCGAAATGCCGGTAGAGCTGCGCATTGGCGCGCCGGCGGGCAAAGCCCCGGCGCCGGTTACGCCGCCCAAGGCCACGCCGCGCAGCAACGGCGCCGCGCCGGCCGCTGCGGCCAACGTAGACGTTGGCGACGCTAAACCTGCCGACAGCAAACCGGCCAGCAACCCCAGCGTGGCCACCAGCCCCAAGCAAGCCGCGCTCAAAGCCATTGGCGGCGGTCACGAAAGCACCCGCCTGAACCCGGCGTTCACCTTCGATACGCTGGTGACCGGTAAAGGTAACCAGCTGGCGCGCGCCGCCGCGCTGCAAATTGCCGAAAACCCGGGCGACCCGGCCTACAACCCGCTGTTTGTGTACGGCGGCGTCGGCTTGGGTAAGACCCACTTGATCCAGGCCATCGGTAACCACGTTTACCAGAAGAACCCGCAAGCCAAGATCCGCTACATCCACGCCGAACGCTACGTGGCAGACATCATGCGCGCCTACCAGCACAAGGCGTTTGACGAGTTCAAGCGCTACTACCACAGCCTGGACCTGCTGCTGATCGACGACATCCAGTTCTTTGCCGGCAAGAACCGCACGCAAGAAGAATTCTTCTACGCCTTCAACGCGCTGATCGAGGGCGGCAAGCAGGTGATCATGACCTGCGACAGCTACCCCAAGCAGATCGAAGGCATGGAAGAGCGCCTGATCTCGCGCTTCAGCTGGGGCCTTACCGTCGAGATTCAGCCGCCGGAGCTGGAAATGCGCGTGGCCATCCTGATGAAGAAGGCCGAAGCCGACAACACCAAGCTGGACCACAACGTGGCATTCTTCATTGCCCAGAACGTGCGCAGCAACGTGCGCGAGCTGGAAGGCGCGCTGAAGCGCGTGGTGGCCTACGCCCGCTTTACCAGCCAGCCCATCACCATGGAGCTGGTCAAAGAGGCGCTGAAAGACATTCTGGCCGCCGGCAACCGCCAGGTTACCGTGGACGCCATCCAGAAAACGGTGGCCGAGTACTACAAGATCAAGCTGTCGGACATGCACAGCAAAAAGCGCAGCCGCGACATCGCGCGCCCGCGCCAGGTAGCCATGGCGCTGGCCAAAGAGCTTACCTCGCTGAGCCTGCCCAATATCGGCGATGCCTTCGGCGGCCGCGACCACACCACCGTGCTGCACGCGTGCAAAACCATTGCCGAAATGCGCGGCAGTGACGCCGACATCGCCCACGATTACGATACGCTGCTGTCCATGCTGCGTAACTGAAGCATTTTTTGATAACGACCTGTAACCCACCAGGAGTCCGCACATGCTGATTCTGCAAGCCGAACGCGATGCACTGCTCAAACCCCTGCTGGCTGTCACCGGCATTGTGGAGCGTCGCCACACCCTGCCCATCCTCTCGAACGTACTGATCGAGAAGAAGGCAGATGCGGTGAGCTTTCTGGCTACCGATCTGGAAATCCAGATCACCACCGCCAGCCACGACGACATCGCCGGTGAAGCCTTCCGCCTCACCACCTCGGCCAAGAAGCTGCAGGACATCCTGCGTGCCATCCCCGGTAACGCCACCGTTACCCTGGAACAACAGGACGGCCGCCTTACCCTGAAAGCCGGCAAAAGCCGCTTCAACCTGCAAACGCTGCCGGCAGACGACTTCCCGCTGCTGTCGGCCGCCAGTGCCGCCGAAGCCAGCTTCAGCCTGGCCCAGCGCGACCTGAAGCGCCTGATTGCCCAGGTACAGTACGCCATGGCCGTGCAGGACATTCGCTACTACCTGAACGGCCTGCTGCTGCAAACCGAAGGCAACCAGGTACGCCTGGTCGCCACCGATGGCCACCGCCTGGCCTTTGCCAGTGCCGACATCGACGCCAACCTGGCCAAGAGCGAAGTGATTCTGCCGCGCAAAACCATCCTGGAGCTGTACAAGCTGCTGCAGGACAGCGACGAGCAGATCAACGTAGAGCTGCTGTCCAACCAGGTACGCTTCAGCTTTGGCAGCACCGTCATCATCAGCAAGATCGTGGATGGCAAGTTCCCGGACTACAACCGCGTTATCCCGCTGGACAACAACAACATCTTCCTGCTGGAACGCGTCACCTTCCTGCAGGCCCTGCAGCGTGCGGCCATTCTGGCCAACGAAAAATTCCGCGGCGTGCGCCTGGTGCTGCGCCCGGGTACGCTGTCCATCCTGTGTACCAACAGTGAACAGGAAGAAGCCGAAGAAGAGCTGGAAATCGCCTACCAGGGCGCCTCGCTGGAAATCGGCTTCAACATCAACTACCTGCTGGATGTGCTAACCAACCTGCCGGCCGACACCGTACAGCTCGCCTTTGGCGACGCCGTGCGCGCCGTGCTGGTAACCATCCCCGAGCACGCCACGTTCAAATACGTGGTAATGCCGATGCGCATCTGACACCCGCCTGCCCTGCCCCGCGCAGGGTAAGCGGCTGCGGCCAACCACCCAGGTTGGCCGCAAACAGTGGGGCAACCGCCCCGGACAGAAAGAAACAAGAGTGGGTTTATGAGCGAACAGGAATACGGCGCGGACAGCATCAAGGTACTGAAAGGTCTGGACGCAGTGCGCAAGCGCCCCGGCATGTACATTGGCGACACCCAGGACGGCACCGGCCTGCATCACATGGTGTTCGAAGTACTGGACAACGCCATTGACGAGGCGCTGGCCGGCCATGCCGACACCATCAAGGTCACCATCCATCCGGATCAATCCATCTCGGTGGAAGACAACGGCCGCGGTATCCCTACCGACATTCACCCGGAAGAAGGCCGCTCGGCAGCCGAGGTCATCATGACCATCCTGCACGCCGGCGGTAAGTTCGACAGCAACAGCTACAAGATCTCCGGCGGCCTGCACGGCGTGGGCGTATCGGTAGTGAACGCGCTGTCCGACTGGCTGAAGCTGAAAATCTGGCGTAACGGCCAGGTACACGAAATGGAATTCCGCCGTGGCGAAGCCGTGGCCCCGCTCACCATGACCGGGCACACCACCCACCGTGGTACCGAAGTGACCTTCCGCGCCAGCGAAGAAACCTTCGGCAACGTGGAATACCACTTCGACATCCTGGCCAAGCGCATCCGCGAACTGTCGTTCCTGAACGACGGCGTGGCCATCACCCTGATCGACAAACGCAGCGGCAAAGAAGAAAACTTTGCCTTCAGCGGCGGCGTGGCCGGCTTCGTGCAGTACATGAACCGCAACAAGAACGCGCTGCACCCCAAAGTGTTTTACGGCATTGGCGAAAAAGACGGCATGACCGTCGAAGTAGCCATGCAGTGGAACGACAGCTACCAGGAAAACGTGCAGTGCTTCACCAACAACATTCCGCAGCGCGACGGGGGTAGCCACCTTACCGCCCTGCGCCAGGTGATGACGCGCACCCTGAACGGCTACATCGAAGAAAGCGAAGTGGCCAAAAAAGCCAAGGTGGACACCACCGGCGACGACATGCGCGAAGGCCTGACCTGCGTGCTGTCGGTAAAGCTGCCCGACCCCAAGTTCAGCAGCCAGACCAAAGACAAACTGGTCTCCAGCGAAATCGGCCCCGTGGTGAACGAAGTGATCAGCGAAGCGCTGAAAAACTTCCTGCTGGAAAACCCCAACGAAGCCAAGATCATCACCGGCAAGATCGTGGAAGCCGCCCGCGCCCGTGAAGCCGCGCGCAAAGCCCGCGAAATTACCCGCCGCAAAGGCGTGATGGACGGCCTGGGCCTGCCCGGCAAACTGGCAGACTGCCAGGAAAAAGACCCCGCCATGTCCGAACTGTACCTGGTGGAGGGTGACTCCGCCGGCGGGTCTGCCAAGCAGGGCCGCGACCGCAAGTTCCAGGCCATTCTGCCGCTGAAAGGCAAGATCCTGAACGTGGAACGCGCCCGCTTCGACAAAATGCTGCAAAGCCAGGAAGTGGCCACCCTGATTACCGCCCTGGGCTGCGGCATCGGCAAAGACGAATACAACCCGGACAAGCTGCGCTACCACCGCATCATCATCATGACCGATGCCGACGTGGACGGCGCGCACATCCGCACCCTGCTGCTGACCTTCTTCTACCGCCAGACCCCCGAGCTGGTAGAGCGCGGCCACATCTACATCGCCCAGCCGCCGCTGTACAAGGCCAAGCACGGCAAGCAGGAACGCTACCTGAAGGACGACTACGAGCTGAACCAGTACCTGCTGCAACTGGCACTGGACAAAGCCGAGCTCAGCCCTGCCGCCGGCGAAGCCCCGCTGTCTGGCGACACACTGGGCGAAATTGCCCGCCAGTACCTGCAAGCCCGCGCCGCCATCGACCGCGAAAGCCGCGTAGTAGACCCGCTGGTACTGCACGCGCTGATGAAGGTTGGCCGCATCACCGTGGATAGCGACGCCGCCGCCCGCGACGCCGTACAACGCCTGAGCGCCCACCTGCCGGCCGAGCTGATCAAACTGGACGTGCTGCGCGACGAGAAAAACGACGCCTGGCTGATCAAGATCACCCGCATGCTGCACGGCAACGTGATGGTGACCGCCATCGACCAAACCTTCCTGGACAGCGCCGACTACGACGTACTGGCCAAAACCGGCGACATGCTGCACGGCCTGCTGCGCGACGGCGCCCAGGTAAAACGCGGCGAAACGGTCAAACCGGTAAGCGAATTTGGCGACGCACTGGACTGGCTGCTGGGCGAAACCCGCAAGGGCCTATCCATCCAGCGCTACAAAGGCTTGGGCGAGATGAACCCGGAACAACTGTGGGAAACCACCATGGACCCCACCGTACGCCGCCTGCTGAAAGTGAAAATCGAAGACGCCATGGCCGCCGACGACGTGTTTACCACCCTGATGGGCGACAACGTCGAACCGCGCCGCGCGTTTATCGAGAGCAATGCGTTGATTGCGCGGAATATTGATGTTTAATCCTGTAGGATCCCACGAATATCTAGATATTTCCCACTCTTCTAGATTTTTGGGATTCGGCTCGCTGTACTCAGCTTAGCAAATGGCCTCCAAGTTTGGAGGCCATTTTCATTCCCTACCAGCCGATGGGAAATACAGCCATGGTGGTAGCGGGGCCGCTTATCGGCCGAAGCAGCCATCTGGGTTGGATGCTTTAGCCAGCAGCTTTATGATGTTCACCAGTCATCCGACAGTGGCCACAAAAGCTGGGACATTTCAGCATGAAGACCCAACTCGACATCCTACTTGCGGCACGCTCTGTCCGATTGATCCATGTGTGACATATAATTTGCCAATGAATACGCCAGACCACATTCGCCATCAACTTCGTCAGTGGGTGTTGAATTTCCACCAACACCATCAAAACGATGTGCTGATTGATGAGCTTTGCTTTGTTGAAAAGCGCAATCGTGCCGACCTGGTTCATGCGAATGGCCAACTCACCGCCTACGAGATCAAATCAGCCGCAGACACTATGCAGCGCTGGCCCGATCAACATGAGGCTTACTTGCGGGTATTTGACACTGTTTGGCTGTGCTGCCACAACAAGCACGTGATGAAGGCGCTGGAATTGTCCATGCCCCAGGTTGGCGTAATGATTGTGGATGATCTGGGTGGAATGGCGGTATTGCGTGAGGCGCGTCAGAACAAACTGGTGGATCCATACGATCTGACGGGTTTCTTGTGGCGTGAAGAGCTTGACGAGCTATGCCAAGAGCAAGGACTGCCAGTAATACGTAAGGAACGAATCAGGGAAGCGCGCCGACGCATTGCCGACACACTCCCCATTGAGGCGATTCGTAGCAAGGTGCTGGAACGCCTGAAAATTCGTTACAAGGACAAGGATTACTCCTCGTCCTCCTCTTCTACAACACCATAAGCAGGGGCTCTAAGCACATCTAATTGAGCACAGATGTGCTGATTGATCTTGTAGGCATTCCACTTACCATTGCTGCCATACTGATCACCTGTCGTGGCAATACGCACAATTTCCCTTGTTGCCCAGCAAAATCCCTCCCCATGAAAACTGGCGAGACTGCAGATTTCCTCAGCTAGCGTGACATAGTTTTCAAACTCTTTGTCGCGCCCTAAGCGCTTCTGCCACCACTCCAATGGCAGATAGTAGTTGGCAAATGGGATAATGCTCATGCCTGGTACGAAATCGACATTCGCATTGGGGTCGGTCGCACCATAATCACCATAAACAATGGGCAACCCTTCGAAATGCCGGCGAAGTTGCTGCTGCCAAACAATGTCAGCGCATGGCACCAAGCGCGCAGTGCCATTTACTGGACGATCGACCGGGAACGAAGAGCTAAGCAGAACGATATTGCGTACACCAAGTGCAGCACACTCTTGAATTAACGCGGCAACATCACCTCGCGGCCCGGCATCAGGCACGCCGTTACGTGCAATCGATTCAAAATCCAATACGACGCTGATTTTGCTGGTATCTGGCGCAGTAGCCAGGAGAGATCTGAGCACAGTCACAGCATTAGCCTGAGGCAGGCTGACACGAATGGCAATGTGGCCATAGTCGCGATCTAGCCCGAGCAGAAATTGAGTGATATCCCTAAGACTATCCGTTTCTTGCCATCCAACAACAGGAATCATCTGGTCATTAAGACCTTTGACATAGTCAAACATGGCGCGCTTGCTGGCAAAGTGCGCCTCAGGACTATTCAGCCCATGCTGGAGAATCAACTGGCAATCTTCATCTGCGGCAAAGCGAGAGATGTCAAACATAAAGGAATAGTCACCCCACTGAGATGCAAACCTGTTGATGTGGTTCAGGTTATCTCCACGCAAGTTCAACAACGGAACAATAGCTTGTTTTCGTGGCACCTCCAGATTGGTCAAGGCTTGGATGTCGAACTGCGCAACTCGAGCACTAACAACGTATTCCATAAAACACTCCACACGAGGAAAGGAAATGACATTGTTGTACTCTTCTCTCTAGGAAAATTTGACCTATGACATTAAATTACTCAATGGTATCACTCTGCTGCTTTCGTACCGCCAGCAGGGCTGCAATTTTTTGATGCGCTTATCGGCCAATTCTGGACAAAAGCAACTGAATCGCCCCCACTTTTATAGACACATCAAAACCTCACCCCACCCTCGCCCTAAAACTCACCGCTTCTAACTGACAGTGCTGCCCCACCGGCCCCGGCAGTTCAAAAAACTGCACGCTGTCGGCATCTTCACTTAGCCCATACACGCGGTACAGCACGTAGGCGTCGGGGTGTTCGCTGGACACGTTTACCTCGTTGGCCGAAATATAAAACGGCGTGTCGGCCGGGCCTTGGGTGGTTTTTACTTCGATCAATTTGGCGCGGCCGTCTGGGTAAAACGACGCAATGTCGTAGCCGGCGGCCGCGTTGTGTAGTGCCACATGCTTTACTTGCGCGGCCAACTTAGCGTGGCCTTGTTGCTGTAGCTGGGCGATTTCGTATTGCAGTACCAGCCGTTCACCGCGCAGGCCTAGGTCGCGGTTGCGTTGGTCGCGGGCGGCCCAGTCGATGTTGGCCGCAGCGTGCTTGGCTTTGCCGCGCTTAGGTGCAGGGTTGACCGCAGGGGGGTCTACCCGCTGCAATGGCGGCAGCGGCTTGGCCGGGGTGGGCTGGTACAGCGGGTTCAGCGCGGCGCGGTACGGCAGCGCCATGTCGGTCAGCTGCTGGGGGCTAAGGTCCCAATGCAGGATTTGCCAAACAAAGTGCACCGGGTTTTGTTTGCTGGGGTGGTGGTCGTGGTAGGCCAGCACGCCCATATAGGCGTATTGGTCGTGACGGTTGCCACGCAAAAATAGGTGGATAGCGCGCTGCGCCGGGTCGTGTTGCAGCAGCTGCTGGATAAGCGGCGAGGCAAAGTCGTGGCGGCTTTGCGATTCCCAAATCAGGTAGCCGTCTGCGGTAATGGCGTCTTGGTAGGGGTTGCCGTCGGTGGGCGGGCCTAGCGTCACCAAAAACACAAACTGGCCGCTGTTTTTGGGCGTTTCCACAATGCCGGGTATGCCCCAGCGCCCGGCGCCGGGGCTAAAGCTGCAGCCCGGCTCAAACAGCTGCGAGATGTCGTAACGGCTATAGCGCTGGTAACGCCTAAGTTGCTGAATATTGCCACTGTAGCCGGTGAGGTGGACCTGATCGTTGCTTGCCATCTGCGTATTTCAATAAATTTTTTGCCAGCTTATGGCATGAAATCTATTGATGCAATACGTATATCAATAATGGAAGTTTATTGGATTGTGACGCAGGTGCGGCGCTAAGTGCTTGTTTAGATAAGGTTGGCCGCAACGCGCCTCACACCCAGCCCCTCTCCCACAGGGCGAGGGGTGTAACTACCCCCGCCCCCACCATGCTTGCAATAAAAAGCGCTGCACCGCTGGCGGGCTGGCTATGCTTCGAAATAGGCAGCCCCATGCGATAGCCAACGTGCCAATACTGCACAACCTTGGTGCTGCCTTTACTGTCTGATGCCGTGTTCGTTGATAAGGGGCAACGTCATGGAAAATTCGGAAGCCAAAATCAAGCCGCTGTTGCAGGTATCGGGGGTGCGGGTGCTGCAGGGTGCCGTGCTGCTGTTGCTGGTGGGCGGGGTGGCCACCTGGTGGCTGCTGGACGAGCTGGAACACTCTCGGCTGCAGGCGCGCTACTTTGCCGGCGTGGCGCGCGACGCTACCTACAGCGTGCAGCCGGGGCCCAGCCAGGCCATTCGCTACCCGCAGCCGGGCGGGCCGTACGATGTGCGGCTGGGCTACGCGCAGCTGCCGCAGTACGTGCAGCGGCTGCAGCAGCGCGGCTACCAGGTGCATAGCCAGGCGGTGCAATCGCAGCCAATGCTGGCGCTGGCCGATCATGGCATTACCGCGCCGCTGCTGCCGCTGGGGCTGTTTGTGCCCTACGCCGAAAAAGACCAGGCCGGGCTGACGCTGGCCGACAGCCGCGGCCAACCTTTGTACCAGTCGCGCTTTCCGCAGCGGGTGTATGCCGACTTTGCCGCGCTGCCGCCGTTGCTGGTAGACAGCCTGCTGTATATCGAAAACCGCACCCTGCTGCAGCAGGAAAGCCCCACCCGCAACCCCACGGTGGAGTGGAGCCGGCTGGGCAAAGCCGTGTTCGATAAGGCCACCCACGTATTCAGCCCCGGCTACCGCCCGGCCGGCGCCAGCACGCTGGCCACGCAGATCGAAAAATACCGCCACTCGCCCGGCGGCCGCACCGCGTCCGAGCAGGAAAAACTGCGCCAGATGCTATCGGCCTCGGTGCGCGCCTATCGCTTTGGCGAAGACACCCTCACCGCCCGCCGCCAGCTGGTGCTGCGCTACCTCAACACGGTGCCGTTGGCCGCACGGCCGGGCATAGGCGAAATCGCCGGCATTGGCGACGGCATGTGGGCGTGGTACGGCCGCAGCTTTGGCGAGGTAAACCGGGCGCTGGCGGCGCAGTCGCCAGTGCCGCTGGCCGAGCGCGCCGCGGTGTTCAAAGAGGCACTTAGCCTGATGATTGCGCAGCGCAGCCCGTCGTATTACCTGAACGAAGACATTGCCGTGCTGCAGGCACTTACCGACAGCTACCTGCGGCTGATGGCGCGCGACGGGCTGATCTCGCCGCCACTGTTGCAGGCCGCGCTGGCGGTATCGCTACAACAGGAACGCGCCCGCGCCCCGCGTCGGGCCGTCGCCCCGGCGCAGGTAAAAGGCAGCAACGCGGTGCGCGTCAAGCTGGCCAGCCTGCTGGGCGTGCCACGCATGTACGAGCTGGACCAACTGGACCTGAACGCCCACAGCACGCTGGACGCCACGCTGCAGCGCCAGATAACCGCCGTGCTACAAGGCCTGCGCCAGCCGGACGCCGCCCGCGCCGCCGGGCTGATGGACGAACGCCTGCTGCAACAAGGCGCGCCGCAGGGCGTGACCTACAGCTTTACCCTGCTAGAGCGCACCCCCGGCGGCAACAAGGTGCGGGTACAGGCCGACAACTTCGACCAGCCGCTGGACATCAACGAAGGCGTCAAGCTGGACCTGGGCTCCACCGCCAAGCTGCGCACGCTGGTCACCTACCTGGCGGTGATCAGCGAGCTACACCAGCACTACGCCGCGCAAGACAAAACGGCGCTGGGCAAAGCCCTGCAGCAAGACAACCTGCCCGTGCTGACGCGCTGGGCCATTACCTACCTGCGCCAGCAAGACGACCGCAGCCTCAAAGCCATGCTGCAAGCCGCCATGGCGCGGCAGTATTCCGCCAGCCCCGCCGAGCAGTTCTTTACCGGCGGCGGCCTGCACACCTTCAACAACTTCGACAAACAGGATAACGGCAAGGTGATGTCGGTTACCGAGGCCACGCAGCGCTCGGTCAACCTGGTGTACGTGCGGCTGATGCGCGACGTGGTGCGCTACTACATGGCGCCGGTAGACGGCAGCGCCCAGCCCGCCGACGACCTTACCTACCTGCGCCGCTTTGCCGACCGCGAAGGGCGCACCTTCCTGGCCCGCTTCTATAACCAGTACCGCCACAAAACGCTGGCCGAGGTAGACCAGCTGCTGGGCCAGCGCGCCGCCGGCCGCGCCAAACGGCTGGCCATCATCCACCGCAGCATCCTGCCGCAAGCCAGCCAGGCGGAATACCTGGCGTTTATCGCCCAGCACGCCGGCAACGCCGCCAGCGCCGACGAAAAAACCCTGCTGCGCCTGTACGCCGACTACGCCCCCGGGAAGCTTAGCCTGGCCGACCGCGCCTATCTGGCCGGCGTGCACCCGCTGGAACTGTGGCTGGTGGCCTACTGGCACGCCCACCCCGGCGCCGGCTGGGCCGAGCTGGTAAAAGCCAGCACCGACGTGCGGCAAGAGGTGTATGGCTGGCTGTTCAAAAGCCACGCCAAAGGCGGCCAGGCCTCGCGCATCCGCCAGATGAAAGAGGTAGACGCCTTTGCCCGCGTACACCAGCAATGGCGGCAGATGGGCTACCCGTTCGACACGCTGGTGCCGTCCTACGCCACCGCGCTGGGCGCCAGCGCCGACCGCCCGGCCGCGCTGGCCGAGCTGATGGGCATCCTGTCGGCAGACGGCCGCCACCTGCCTACCGTCTACCTGGACCAGCTGCAGTTTGCCGCCGGCACCCCGTACGAAACCACGCTGCAACAGCGGCCGGCAGCGGGCAAACAGGTGCTGCCGCCCGAGGTGGCGCAAGTGGTGCGCGACGCGCTACAGCAAGTGGTAGAGCAAGGCACTGCCCGCCGCGTCAACGGCGCCTTCGACCTGGCCGACGGCAGCCACATCGTCATCGGCGGCAAAACCGGCACCGGCGACCACCGCTTCAAAACCTTCGCCAAAGGTGGCGCGCAAACCGGCGAACGCGTGGTCAGCCGCGCCGGCGCCTTTGCCTTCTACCTGGGCGACCGCTACTTCGGCACCATGGTGGCCTACGTGGCCGGCGAGCAAGCCGGCAGCTACAAGTTCACCAGCGCGCTGCCGGTGCAGATCCTGAAAACCATCGCCCCCACGCTGCAGCAGCACCTCACCTTCACCCCGGCGCCGGGCGACAGCGCAATGCGGCCAACCTCGCGCTAGCACCTGCGCTTGCTTGCGCCAGCAGTGGCCGCTGCGCACCCTCACCCCCAGCCCCTCTCCCATAGGGCGAGGGGAGAAACACCCCGCACGGCACCTTGCCACCTTGGCCGCAGCACGCCACCCACCAGCTCAAGCACCCCCACCGCACCAACGCAGCATTCCCCTCTCCCTCGGGGAGAGGGGCTAGGGGTGAGGGCTACTGATCAACATAGCTTGCGGCCAACCTTGGCTGGCCTAGCACGGCGCCTTGGCCGCAACACCCCTCCCAGCAGCCCAAGCACCACCACCGCAGCAACGCAGCATTCCCCTCTCCCTCGGGGAGAGGGGCCAGGGGTGAGGGCTGCGACCAACCCAAGTTAGCGGCCAACCCCGCCAACCACTACGCCGCCAGCTTGCCTGCGGCCAGCAACAGCAGGCTGCCGGCGCTCGCCTCTGCCAGCCGGCGCTTGCGGTCGCTAATACCACCGCGTTGCGCCAGCCGCGCCGCGCTGTGGCCAATCAAGCCGTACACCACCGCACAGCTGCCGATGAAGATGGACGACAACAGCAGCGCCTGCAGCGCCACCGCCTCGCCCGGCTGGATGAAGTTGGGCAGGATGGACAAATAGATCAGCAAGCCCTTGGGGTTGAGCAGGCTGGTGATGAAACCACGCACAAACAGCCGCTGCGTGGCCGCCCCTTGCAACGCCAGCGCGCCCGGTTGCATGGCCGAGCGGAACATCTGCACCGCCAGATACAGCAGGTACGCCAAGCCCGCCCAGCGGATGGCGTGGAATAGCGGCGGCCAGGCGGTAATCAGCGCGGCAATGCCGAACGCCGCCAGCAAGGCGTGCACGCAATAACCGCTGAGGATGCCGGCGTTGGCACGCCACACCGCCCCGCGCCCGCCCGTTAGCCCCTGCGACGCCACAAACAGGATGTCGGGGCCGGGGGTACACACCAGCGGGAAGACGGTCAGGCCGAACAGCAACAGGGTTTGGGCAGTCATGGCGGGCTCCTTTCGCAGCAAAAAAGCTGCTGCCACCCGCGCCGCAGCCGGGGGAAACGGCGGTGCAACACGGGGGCAGCAGGTAGCAAAAGTGTAAGCAAATGCCGTTCGAATGAGCTTGCAAACTGCGCGCCATTTGCCGCCATAATGCAATGCTGTTTCACAAAACTGCGAGGTGTTGAAATTGGATGCGATCAAGCTGGATAACCTTGACCGGCGCATCCTGCAGGCGCTGCAACGCGACGGCCGCCTGCAGAACGTAGAGCTGGCGCGGGAAGTGGGGCTGTCGCCGTCCAGCTGCCTGCGCCGCGTGCGCCTGCTGGAAGAAGCCGGGGTGATCAGCCGCTACGTGGCGGTGCTGGACGGCAGCAAGGTGGGCGCCGGGCTGACGCTGTTCGCCCGCGTGTGGTTGAAGGCGCAAGACGCCGACACTACCAACCACTTCATCCAGGCGGTGCGCGACATGCCGCAGGTGGTGGAATGCCACGTGATGGCCGGCGAATGCGACATGCTGCTGCGCATTGTCACCACCGACCTGGCGTCGTACCGCCACTTCCACGCTCACGAGCTGACGCGTATTGCCAGCGTGCAAAGCGTGAAAACCGAAGTGCCGATGGAAACCGCCAAACTCACCCACGCGCTGCCGTTATAAGGTTGGCCGCAGGTATCGGCCGTGGTGGCGTCTGGCCGCCAGCGGATGCGGCACGGCGCATGAACAGCGGCGGTCTATACAAGGCAAGGTTGGCCGCCGCACACCCTCACCCCCAGCCGCTCTCCCGCAGGGTGAGGGGGGGCACACCAACCCGCAGCACCGGGCGTGCGGACACAAGCTCGACCAGCACGCCTCCAACGCACCGCTACAGCATTCCCCTCTCCCTCGGGGAGAGGGGCCAGGGGTGAGGGTTGCCTTGCCGTTAAACCCGGCTTGCGGCCTAATGCCAGTCAGTTAAGCGAATATGCTTGGCCTTCAAGCAGGAGGGTGTGAGTGCAGCGCCTCATCCCGTTGGCGCGAGCCGGTCAAAATGGTGCGCCCCAGGTTTTAAGACGCCGATTTGTTTGAGCCCCGAGCCGTTAGCGAGGGGCGAGTTCGGCGGCGCCTGGGGCGTGCCATTTTGGACGGGGTTTCGAGCAGCCCCGGGTTGCGGGGGAATGAAAAGGGGGCGGCAATCCGCCCCCTTTCCCGTCTGCCGGGCGGAACCGGCATTTAATCATCGTCCGCATAGCGGACACACTAGCCTACCTCAACGCAACAAACCCCTAACCAAAAAAACGCCAGTCAGAGTTAACTGACTGGCATTGAGCTTGCGGCCCACCTTTGCCGGCCTGGCATGGCTAACGCCCGCTGCGCAGCTTCTGCCAGATGCGGGTGTAGCCGCTGATGGTTTTGGCGTCTTGCGTCAGCGATACAAAGCTGCCTTGCAGGTCGGCCGCTTGCGGGAAGATGGTGCGGTTGTTGACCAGCGCCGGTTTCATGTACGGGCGGGCGGCCAGCACAGCGGTGGCGTAGGCCACGTGGTTGGCGTTGGCGGCGGCGGTTTTCGGCTCCAGCATGGCGTTGATGTAGGCGTGGGCGTTGTCAACGTTGGCCGCGTCACGCGGAATAGCCCACATGTCTACCCACAGGTCCACGCCGGGCGGGATCAGCGCCTGGATCTTCACCCCGTTGCGCGCTTCTTCGGCGCGCTGGCGCGCCAGGTTGAAGTCGCCGTTGTAGCCCATGGCCACGCACAGGTCACCGCTGGCCATCTGGTTGTAGTAGCCGGACGAGGAAAACACCTTGTAGTACGGGCGTACCGCTTTGAGCTTGTCGGCCACCGCCTGGTAGTCGGTCAGCTTGTTGCTGTTGGGGTCGAAGCCGAAGTAATGCAGCGCGCCGGGGAAGAACTCGCTGGGCGAGTCCAGCACGCTGATGCCGCAGCCTTGCAGCTTGGCGGCGTATTCCGGCTTGAAGATCAGGTCCCACGGGTTGGCCGGCAGCTTGCCGCCCAGCGCCTTGTTCACCTTGTCCACGTTGATGCCCACCGTATTGAAGCCCCAGTAGTTGGGCACGCCGTAGCGCTGGCCGGGGTCGAACTGCTCGACGATCTTCAGGATGGCCGGGTCCAGGTACTTGAGGTTGGGCAGCTTGGCTTTGTCCAGCGGCAGGAACAGCCCGCCACGGATGCCCAGCGCCAGCGTGTTGTGCGAGGGCACCACCACGTCGTAGCCGCTTTTGCCGGTCATCAGCTTGGCACGCAGGATCTCGTTGCTGTCGAACACGTCGTAGCGCACCTTGATGCCGGTGGCGCGGCTGAAGTTGGCATTGGTGCTGTCGGCTACGTAGTCGGTCCAGTTGTAGACGTTCACCACACCGGCGGCGTGGCTGGCCAGGCTGGCAGCCGCCAGCGCGATGGCCAACAGCGGGCGGTAGATCGATGCAGTCATGCGGGGCTCCTTAATCGGGTTCACTGAAACGGTCGCGCCAGGCGTAACCGGTGTAAGCAAGACGCAGACCCAGCCTCTGCCACGCCTGCCACGGCGGCAGCCGCGGCGCCAGGCCGTGCATGGCGCAGGCGGCTTCGCTGGCGCTGGGTGGCTGGCCGGCCATGGCCCGCGCCAGCGCCCGCCCCAGCCACGGCATGGTGCTGACGCCGCTGCCAAAGCAGCCGGCGGCGTACCACACGCCGGGCAGGCCGGGCAGCGGGCCGTATTGCGGCAGCAGGCGGCGGTTGACGGCGATCAGCCCGCGCCAGAAGTAATCGATGTCCACCCCGGCCCAGGCCGGAAAGCGTGCGGCCAACTGTGCCTGCAAGGCGGCGCGCTGGCGCTGGCCGCTGGCGTCGTCGCCGCACAGGTCGCCACGGGCGCCAAACAGCAGGCGGCCGTCGGGCAGCCGGCGCCAGTAGCTCAGCAGGTGGCGGGTGTCGAACATCGGCGTGGCCGTATGGTAGGCGTAGGCGCCCCACTCTGCGTCGCTCAGCGGGCGGGTAACGATGATGTTGGAGATCACCGGCAGCGTGCGGTGGCGCAGCACCGGCGGCAGCCAGGCCGGCAGGTAGCCGTTGGTGGCCAGCAGCAGCTGGCGCGCGTGCACCACGCTGTCTGCCGCTTGCAGCGTGTGGCCGCCGCCGTGCGGCTGCCAGGCGTGCACGGCTTGCTGCGGCAGCAAGATGGCACCGTGGCGCTGCGCGGCCTGCGCCAGGCCGCTGGCCAGTGCCAGCGGGTTCAGGCCACCACCATGCAGGATGTGCAGCGCGCCGTACTGCGCCTCCCCCGCGTGGCCGCAGCCGGCAAACTCGGCCCGCGTCAGCAGCCGGCTGGCCACTGGCGTGTGCCGCTGCCAGGCGTGGTGTTCGGCCTGCAGGCCCGCCCACGCGGCCGGGCTGTGCGCCACCACGTAGCTGCCTTCGCCACAGGACTGGGTGGCGATGCCCTCTGTTGCCGCCAGGCTGGCCACCAGCTGCAGCGCCTCCTGCTGCGCAGCCATGAAGCCGGCGGCACCAGCCTCGCCCAGCGCCCGTTGCAGGCCGATGTAGTCGTGCTTGGTGGCGGGCAGCGTGTTGAAGCCGGCGTTACGGCCGGAGGCGCCCCAGCCAATGTCGCCTGCCTCCAGCACCGCCACGCGGGCGCCGTGGTCGCGTGCCAGGTGCAGCGCCGCCGACAGCCCGCAGTAGCCGCCGCCCACGATCGCCACATCCACCGTGTGCTCGCCGCTGCCGGGTGCCAGGGTTGGCCGCGGCGTGGTGGCGTGCCAGTAGCTGGGCGGGGTGTGCTGCGGGCGGTACTGGTCGGCGTGGTAGAAAGGCTGGTACATGGCGGCTCCACAAGTATGGCCACAGTGTGGCGACGGCAGTGCGCTACCGGCAAGACACGCTTTTTGCTACCTTGTGTTAATTAATTTAACAGCTGGAGCCACCATGGCCCGCCGCCTGCCACCGCTTAACAGTGTTCGCGCCTTTGAGGCCGCCGCCCGGCTGGGCAGCTTTGTCGCTGCCGCGCGCGAGCTCAACGTCACACAGCCGGCCATCGGCCGCCATGTGCGGCAGCTGGAAGACTGGCTGGGGGTGGCGCTGTTCCAGCGCAACGCACGCGGCGTGGCCACCACCGCCGCCGGCACGCAGTATCTGGCCACCGCCAGCCGCTTGCTGGACGAGTTGGCCGCCGCCAGCCAGCAGCTGCAAGGCGGGGGGCGGCTGCGGCTGATGGTGGTGCCGGGCCTGGCGCGGCGCTGGCTGGCGCCGTTGCTGGATGGCCTGCTGGCCGAGCGCCCCGGCCTGCGGCTGGCCATCGAGCCGCACGCCACCTTCAGCCGGCTGCGCCCCGGCGACGCCGACCTGGGCCTGGTGGCCGACGACATCGCTCATCTGCCCGGCTACTACCACACGCTGGCGCTGCCGCCAGTGTTTGCCGTGTGCACGCCGGCCTATCTGGCCAGCCACCCGGCCCCCCAGCAAGTGAGCGACCTGCTGCAGCACACGCTGATCCACGAAGACGATGGCGACTGGTGGCAACTATGGTTGGCCGCACACGGGGTGCACGTACGGCTGCAGCCGCAAACGGTGTATTTCAGCGCCGACCAGACGCTGGACGCTTGCCTGGCGCACAAGGGCATCGCGCTGGCCAACCCCTTGCTGGTGGCCGGCGAACTGGCCAGCGGCGCGCTGGTACAAACGTTGCCGCAGGCGGTGGCGCTGCAGGGCTACCACTTCATCCTGCCGGACGACGGCAGCGTGGCACCCGACGTGCCGTGGCTGGTGGATGCGCTATGCCGGCGGGCGGCGCCGGCGGCCACAAAAGGAAACGGGCACGGCATAAATGCCGCGCCCGACTGACGTATCCGTATCAACACTGCACTTTCATACAGTGCTGCTACCTTAGCACCTTTTAATTTTGCAGCAAATTATTTTTTGCAGCGTGCCGCCAGGCTGTGGTTCGGCGGCCACGCCGCACCGGCTCAGTCCGCCAGCAAACCGGCCAGATTGTGCTTCTTCAGCAGCGCCGCGTATTCGCCGCTCTGCTTCACCTGGTCGATGGCCTGGTCGAAGCGGGCCTTCAGCGCACTGTCCTGCTTGCGCAGCGCCACGGCGACGCCTTCGCCCAGCACCTTGTCCTTGCGGCCGTCAAACAGCGGGCCGGTAAAGGCAAATGCCTTGCCGTTAGGCGTATCCAGAAAGCCCTTCTGCAGCTGCACGGTGTTGCCGAAGGTGAAGTCGGCGCGGCCGGCGGTCAGCTCCAGCATCGGGTCTTGCGCGTTGACGTAGCGTTTTACCGTGGCCTGCTTGTACTGCTGGGTAACAAAGCGGTCTTGCGGGGTGCCGGTTTGCACTGCAATCACCTTGCCGGCCAGGTCTGGCGTCAGCGCCACGCCTTTGCGCGCCACGAAGCGGTTCTGCATCAGGTAGTACACCTTGCTGAACGCCACCACCTTGCGGCGCTCGTCGGTGATGTTCATCGACGACATGATGGCATCGTACTTCTTGGCCTGCAGGCCGGGGATCAGCCCGTCCCACGGCTGGTTTACCACCTCACACGGGGTTTGCATCGCCTTGCACACGGCGTAGGCAAAATCCACCTCGAAACCGGCTACCTTGCCGGCGGTATCAACGTATTCGAACGGCGGGTAGGTGGCGTCGGTGGCGATGCGCAGCGGTTCGGCCGCCTGTACCAGCAGGGGCGACAACAGCAGGGCAGCAAGGGCAAGTGGGCGGTTCATGGTTTCTCCTGGGTAGCAATGAAGGAAGGGCTGGTGAAGCGACGGTGCTGCAAGGCCGGCAGGCGCGTGCGCCAGGTCTGTTGCCTGTGGGTATCGAGTGTGGCCACCGCCATGCCCTCGCCCGCGGCGTGGCAGGCCAGAACCTGGCCCCAGGGGTCGATGATCATGCTGTGGCCAAAGGTGCGTTTGCCGCCGGGGTGAACGCCGCCCTGGCCGGGGGCGATGACGAAGGCCAGGTTTTCGACGGCGCGGGCGCGCAGCAGCAGTTCCCAGTGTGCTTGCCCGGTGGTGTGGGTAAAGGCGGCCGGTACGCTGATCAGCACCGGCGCCGGCGCCTGGCGGTACAGCTCGGGAAAGCGCAGGTCGTAGCATACCGACAGCCGCAGGCTGCCCCACGGCGTGTCGGCGCTGGTGATGGCGTCGCCGGGCTGCATGGTGTCGGCCTCGGCGTAGCGCTCGTGGCCGTCGTCAAAGCCGAACAGGTGCAGTTTGTCGTAGCGCGCCACGCACTGGCCCTGCGGGCCGTACAGCAGGCTGCTGTTATGAAAGCGCTGCGGCTGGCTGCCCTGCAACGGCAGGGTACCGGCCAGCAGCCACACGCCGTGGCGGGCGGCCAGCGCCGCCATGCGCTGCTGCAGCGGGCCGTGGCCGAACGGCTCGGCCAGCGCCAGCCGGGCGCTGTCGTGCTCCGGCATCAGGTAAAAGTATTCCGGCAGCGCCACCAGCTGCGCGCCGGCGGCGGTGGCCTCGGCCACCCAGGCTTCGGCGCGGGCCAGGTTGGCCGCCAGATCGTCGCCGGACACCAGCTGGATGGCGGCGGCGGTAAAGGTATGGCTCATCGCACGCTCCTTACAGCCGGCACAGGCGCTCGGCGCCGGCCAGCAGGGTGGCGTCGTCTTTGGCGAACGACAGGCGGATCAGGCGCTGGTCGGTGCCGTCGCCGTAGAAGGCCGACACCGGAATAGTGGCCACGCCGTGTTCGGTAATCAGGCGCTGCACCAGCTGGCTGTCGGGCTCGTCCGACAGGTGGCCGTAGCCCGCCAGCAGGAAGAAGCTGCCGTGGCTGGGCAACAGCTGCAGGCGGCTGCCGGCCAGCGCCGACACCAGCAGGTCGCGCTTGCGCTGGTAGAAGGCAGCCAGGCCCAGGTAGTGCTCGGGTTCGGCCATCAGCCGCGCCAGCGCGTGCTGCATCGGCGTGTCGGCGGCAAACATGGCGAACTGGTGCACCTTGTGGATCTCGTCCATCAGCGCCGCCGGCGCCAGGCAGTAGCCGACGCGCCAGCCTGTCACATGGAAGGTCTTGCCGAACGAGGTCACCACCACGGCGCGCTCGGCCAGCGCCGGGTAGCGGCTCATGCTGTGGTGCAGCTGGCCGTCGAACACCACGTGCTCGTACACCTCGTCCGACAGGATGACGATGTCGGTGCCGGCGGTCAGCGCCTGCAGGCGGGCGGCGTCGGCGGCGCCCAGCACGGTGCCGGTGGGGTTGTGCGGCGTGTTCAGCACCATCATGCGGGTACGCGGCGTGATGCGCGCGGCCACCTCGTCCCACGGGATGGCAAAGTCGGGCGCGGCCAGCTTCACCACCACGGCGCGCGCGCCTTGCAGCTCGATCATCGGGATGTAGCTGTCGAACGCCGGCTCGAACACGATCACCTCGTCGCCCGGGTGCACCAGCGCCGTTATCGCCGAAAACAGCGCCTCGCTGGCGCTGGCCATCACCGTCACCTCGCTGTCCGGGTGGTAATGCTGGCCGTACAGGGTGGCCACCTTGGCGGCGATGGCCTCGCGCAGCGCCGGCAGGCCGCTCATCGGCGCATACTGGTTGTGCCCGGCCTGCATCGCCTCGTGTGCGTAGCGCACCAGCGTGTCGCTGCAAGCAAAGTTGGGCGCACCCTGCGACAGGTTGATGGCCTGGTGTTGCGCGGCCAACTGGCCGATGACGGTGAAAATGGTGGTGCCCACGTGGGGCAGCTTGGACTGCGGGGTGAACGGGGTGTGCATGGCGCGACTCGGGTGTGTGATGTTGTGCCGCCATTCAACCGTAGCCCGCACTATGCGACAAACGATTTGTAGGCATATCATGGCCGAGTATTTCTCAGTCATGGAGCCGCCATGCCCCGCCCCACCCTGCCGCTGTACGCGCTATCGGTGTTCGACGCAGCCGCCCGCCACCAAAGCTTCACCCGTGCCGCCAACGAGCTGTGCCTGACCCAGGGCGCGGTCAGCAAGCAGGTGGCGCTGCTGGAAGCGCATCTGGGCTACGAGCTGTTCCACCGCTTTGCACGCAGCCTGCGGCTGACGCCGCGTGGCGAAATGCTGCACGGCTACGTGCAGCGCGCCTTCGGCGTGCTGGAGCAAGGCCTGGACGCCACCGCCATGCTGAGCACGCCGGTCAACATCAAGGCGCCCAGCTGCGTGGTGCGCTGGCTGCTGGCGGCGCTGCGCGACTTCAACGGCCAGCACCCCGACATCCCCATCCAGCTGTGCAGCAGCCACGACCACGATGTGAACTTCGCCCGCGAAGACTTCGACCTGGCGGTGGTGTACAAGCCGCATACAGCGCTGGGCGCGCTGGATACGCTGCTGTTTCGCGAACAGCTGACGCCGGTAGTCGCCCCCGAGCTGCTGGCGCGTTGCGGCCAACCATTGCAGCAGGCCGCCGACCTGGCGCACTTCCCGCTGCTGCACCCGTCGCTGGACAAACGCGACTGGCGGCAATGGCTGGCACAGCGCCAGGAAAGCACGGTGGACTACCGCCGCGGCACGGTGTTCGACACCCTGGACCAGGCCATGAACGCCGCGGTGCAAGGCTTTGGCGTCACGCTGGGCGACGTGACGCTGCTGCACGACGAGCTGGCCAGCGGCCGCGTACTGGCGCCGCTGGGGCCGCCGTTTGGCAACGGTTTTGCCTACGCGCTGGCCATGCGGCCGGACGGCCCGCCCGGCGTCGCCACCGTGCAGCAATGGCTGCTGGCACGGGCGCCGGCGGGCTGACACCCGCCCGTGGTACCATGCCGCCCTGCTGCCTGTGACGGGCAGCGCTGCACGGCGGCCAACCCTGGCCGCCCCCTGTCGTTACCCGGCCCTGCGCCAGTGCGGCTTTACCTTTTCGGGTCGCCTGGCGGCTGCATTCATGATCACACTCAAAAACGTCGTACTGCGTCGCGGCAGCAAGCTGTTGCTGGATGGCGCCACCGTTACCCTGAACCCGGGTGAAAAAGTGGGCCTGGTTGGCCGCAACGGCGCCGGCAAATCGTCGCTGTTTGCCGTGCTCAACGGCAGCCTGCACGAAGACGGCGGCGACTTTCACATCCCGGCGCAATGGCGCATGGCGCAAGTGGCGCAGGACATGCCGGAAACCGCGCAAAGCGCCACCGACTTCGTGGTGGAAGGCGATACCGCGCTGCTGGCCGCGCAGCAGGAAGTAGCAGCAGCCGAAGCCGGCGACGACTACATGCGCATGGCGCACGCCTACACCGCGCTGAACGACGCCGGCGCCCACGACGCCGCCGCCCGTGCCCAGGCGCTGATCCTGGGCCTGGGCTTCAGCGTGGCCGAGCTGCAGCGCCCGGTAAACAGCTTTTCCGGCGGCTGGCGCATGCGCCTGCAGCTGGCCCGTGCCCTGATGTGCCCGTCCGACCTGCTGCTGCTGGACGAACCTACCAACCACCTGGATCTGGACGCCTTGGTGTGGCTGGAAGCCTGGCTGAAACAATACGCCGGCACGCTGGTGGTAATCAGCCACGACCGCGAATTCCTGGACGCCATCACCAACGTCACGCTGCACATCGACCACGGCCGGCTGGTGCGCTACGGCGGCAACTACAGCAAGTTTGAAGACATGCGCGCCGAGCAGATGGTGCTGCAGCAGGCCGCACAGGCCAAGCAGCAGGAAAAGATCGCCCACCTGCAGAAGTTCATCGACCGCTTCAAGGCCAAGGCCAGCAAGGCCAAACAGGCGCAAAGCCGGGTGAAGGCGCTGGAGCGCATGGAAAAGATTGCGCCGGTGCTGGCCGACGCCGAATTCCAGTTCGAATTCAAAGAGCCATCCAGCCTGCCCAACCCGATGCTGACGCTGAACGAAGCCGCCTTCGGCTACCCGGCGGCGGACGACGCGCCGGCCGGCACGCCGCCGACAGTGATCGTACAAGGCGTACGCCGCTCGGTGCTGGCCGGCCAGCGCATCGGCATCCTCGGTGCCAACGGCCAGGGCAAATCCACGCTGGTGAAAACCGTGGCCGAGGCGCTGCGCCCGGTCAGCGGCGAAGTCATCCGCGGCAAGGGCCTGAGCATTGGCTACTTTTCGCAGCAGGAGCTGGACGTGCTGCGCCCGGAAGACGACCCGCTGCAACACATGCTGCGCCTGGCGCGCGACACCCCTGCCGCGCTGCGCCCGCCGGCAGCCGACTGCCGCGAGCAAGGCCTGCGCAACTTCCTGGGCACCTTCAACTTCAGCGGCGACATGGTCAAGCAGCCGGTGGGCAGCATGAGCGGCGGCGAAAAAGCGCGCCTGGTGCTGTGCATGATCGTGTGGCTGCGCCCCAACCTGCTGCTGCTGGATGAACCGACCAACCACCTGGACCTCGCCACCCGCGAAGCGCTGAGCGTGGCGCTGAACGAGTTCGAAGGCTCGGTAATGCTGGTCAGCCATGACCGCGCGCTGCTGCGCGCCGTCTGCGACGAGTTCTGGCTGGTCTCGCGCGGCGGGGTCAGCGACTTCGAAGGCGACCTCGACGACTACCAGGTGTACCTGCTGGAAGAAGCCAAACGCCGCCGCGAACAAGCCGCCGGTAAGCGCTGACACGTAGCGGCCCCAACACGTGCAAGGGCTGCCGGCAATGCCGGCAGCCCTTGCGCTTTTTTGCCAGCGTCAGCGTAATACCAGCCAGTTAAGCGAATGTGCTTGGTTTGCAAGTAGCAGGACGTGAGTGAAGCGCCCCATCCCGTTGGCGCGAGCCGGGCAAAATGGTGCGCCCCAGGGTTGTGCTGAGCGAATCGGAGATTCGCACGCGCAAGACGCCGATTTGTTTGAGCCCCGAGCCGTTAGTGAGGGGTGAGTTCGGCGGCGCCTGGGGCGTGCCATTTTGGACGGGGTTTCGAGCAGCCCCGGGTTGCGGGGGAATGAAAAGGGGGCGGCAATCCGCCCCCTTTCCCGTCCTATTCCCTCGCGACGCTGCGCTTGCCTCGCTCAGTCACGGGCGGAACCGGCATTTAATCATCGTCCGCATAGCGGACACACTAGCGTACTTCAGCGCAACAACCCCCTAACCAAAAAACGCCAGTCAGCGTTAACTGACTGGCATTACCGCGTCAGAGGGCCGTTTTTTTGCGGGCCTACTCGGCCCAGCGCGCCTGGATCTGCCGCAGCACCGGCTCAATAGCCAGAAAATGCGCCACCAGCGCCGGGTCGAAGTGCTTGCCGGCTTCGGCGGCGATGTGCGCCAGCGCCGCTTCTATCGTCCACGCTGCCTTGTACGGCCGCACGCTGGTCAGCGCGTCGAACACGTCGGCAATGGCCACGATGCGGGCGGCCAACGGGATGGCCTCGCCAGCCAGGCCTTGCGGGTAGCCGCTGCCGTCCCAGCGTTCGTGGTGGCAGTGCGCGATGGTGGCCGCCATCTGCAGCAGGCTGGAGCGGTCGTCGCCCATGATGCGGGCGCCGATTTCGGCGTGGGTCTGCATGATGCGCCACTCGTCGGCGTCCAGTTTGCCGGGCTTTTGCAGGATGGCGTCGGGAATGCCGATCTTGCCGATATCGTGCATCGGCGCCGCGTCCAGCAGCTCGTCGGCCCAGGCCTCGGGCTGGCCGGCGGCCAACGCTAGCTCGCGCGCGTAGTGGCTCATGCGGATCACGTGCAGGCCGGTTTCGTTGTCTTTGAATTCGGCGGCGCGGCCCAGGCGGCGAATGATCTGCAGCCGCGTCTCGCGCAATTCCTCCACCCGCACCAGCGACAAGTGGGTACGCACCCGCGCCAGCACGATGGGCGGGCTGACCGGCTTGGTGATGTAGTCCACCGCGCCGGCGGCAAAGCCTTCGCTCTCGGCGTGGCTGTCGGACAGCGCGGTAACGAAAATCACCGGAATGCGCGCCGTGGCCGGGTCGGCCTTCAGCCGGCGGCACGCTTCCAGCCCGGTCATGCCCGGCATCATCACGTCCAGCAGGATCAGCGCCGGCTGTTCGCGCTGCGCCAGTTGCAGCGCCTTGTCGCCATCGCGGGCAAACTGCAGCCGGTAAGCGTCCTGCAGGATGTGGCGCAGTACCTGCAGGTTGGTGGGCTCGTCGTCAACCAGCAGTAATAGCGGGCGGGTGTCGGTGGGGGGCATGGCGTCTACCTTGTCTGCGCTGCCGCCTGGCGCAGCTGCGCCAGCGTCTGCAACGCCGCATCAAAATCGAATTCGTCCAGCGCCTGCTGCAAGGCGGGCAACAAGGGGTGTGGCCACACGGCTTGCAGCGCGACCAGGCTGGCGTCGTCGAGCTCGCCATGCTCGCAAGCCTGTTGCAGCTTGTCCAGCAACGCGGCGGCCTCTTGGGCGTGTAGCAGCGCGGCCGGCGTGTCGGCGGCCGGGGCCACGTCGGTATCGACAGCGCCCGGCAAGGCCGCGGCCACCGCCTGCAGGGCGGCGGTCAAGCCGTCCGCCAGCCGGGCGATGTCGCCGTCGCCGTGCTCCAGCGCGGCCGCCGCAGCGGCGACACGACGCAGGCCAAGGTTGGCCGCCGCACCACGCAGGCGGTGGGCCAATGCCGCGCGCGCTTCGGCAGGCTGTGCGGCCAACTGCGCGGCCACGTCGTGGTAGTCGGCCAGCAGCCGGCGCCAGCGCGCCTGTACCTTGTCCTGGCTGCCCCAGAGTGCAATGGCAGCGTCCAGGTCGATATCTTGCCCGCCAGCACCATGGCTGGCCACGGTTACCTGGGCCAGGCCCAGCACGCGCGCCATTTCGGCCAGCAGCGCCGGCGGGTCCACCGGCTTGGTGGCAAAGCCGTTCATGCCGGCGGCCTCGGCGTCTTCGCGGTCCTGGCTGAGCACGCTGGCGGTAAGCGCAATCACCGGCACCGTCGCCAGTTGGCGGGTGGCTTCCCACTGGCGGATGCGACGGGTGGCTTCCAGGCCATCCACGCCGGCCATCTGCACGTCCATCAGCACCAGGTCGAAGGGCTGGCTGCAGTAGGCGGCCACGGCGTCGGCGCCGCCAGCGGCGGTGACCACCTGGTGGCCGTGCCGCGCTAGCACCAGCTGCAGCAGCTCCAGGTTTTCTGCCACGTCGTCCACCGCCAGGATACGCAACGGCGGCAGGCTGGCCACCTCGTCAACACCAGCAGCCAATGCCGGCAGCACCGCCTGTGCAGCCGGCAACGGCAGCGTCACGCTAAAGCAGCTACCTTCGCCCAGCCGGCTTTGTACCGTGATCTGGCCTTGCATCAGCTCCACCAGCTGGCGGGCGATGGCGGTGCCAAGGCCGGTGCCGCCAAAGCGGCGCGCCATGCTGGCGTCGGCCTGGGTGAACGGGGCGAAGATGCTGTCCAGGCGGTCGGCGGCAATGCCGATACCGGTATCGCGCACCGTCAGCTGCAGTTGGCCGCCGTGCTGGCGTACCGACAGCGTAACGCTGCCGCGCTCGGTGAACTTGACGGCGTTGCCCAGCAGGTTGGTGAGAATCTGCCGCACACGCAGCGCGTCGCCGTGGAAGGCGTGCGGGCAGTCGGCGGCGTAATCCAGCTGCAGCTGCAGGCCTTTGCTGGCGGCTTGCAGCGCGAAGGTACCCACCAGTTGCTCGCACAGCGTGTACAGCGAGAAATCGTGCCACTCCAGCGCCAGCGCACCGCGCTCCAGCTTGGCGGTGTCGAGGATGTCGTTGAGCAGGCGCAGCAGCGAGTGGGCGGCGTCGTGCACGGTACGCAGGTGGCGCGCCTGCTGCGGGTCCAGCGCCGTGCCCTGCAGCAGCTCGGTAAAGCCGATGATGGCGTTCATCGGGGTGCGGATTTCGTGGCTCATATTGGCCAGGAACATGCCCTTGGCCTGCGCGGCATGCTCGGCGCGGTCGCGCGCTTCCACCAGCTCGCGCTCCATGCGCTTGCGCGGGGTAAGGTCGCTGGCCAGCTTGACGATCTTCCACGGCTTGCCGTCGGCGTCGAGGATGGGGTTGTAAGTGGCCTGGATCCATACCTCACTGCCGTCGGCGCGCAGGCGGCAGAACTCGCCACTGTGGAACTCGCCGCGCTGCAGCGCGGCCCAGAAGTCGCGGTAGGCCTGGCTATCGGCCTCGTCCGGCCGGCACAGCCGGCGGTGATGTTGGCCGCGCAGCGCGTCCAGCCGGTAACCCACCAGCTGCAGGAAGTTGTCGTTGGCGTCGAGGATGCAACCGTGCAGGTCGAACTCCAGCACCGCCATGGCGTGGCGGATGGCGGCCACCACGCCTTCGTGCTCGGCGGTGCGCGCCTTGCTGTCGGTGATGTCCACGATCACGCCGTCTATCCACTGCGCGCTGTCGTCCATGTCATACACGCCGCCGGCGCTTTCCGATACCCAGCGCTCGCCGCCATCGCGGTGAAAGATGCGGTATTCCACCACGTAGGAACGGTGCTCGCGCAGCGCACTGTCTACCGTGTCGCGCACGCGGGCCAGGTCGTCGGGGTGGATGATGCTGACCATGCTGAGGCTACCGTTCAGGAACAGCTCGCGCTCCCAGCCAGTAAGCGCGGTGATGGCGTGGCTGATGAACAGCTTGCTCCAGTCGGCGTCCACTTTGCTGCGGAACGCCACGCCGGGCATGTTGGCGATCAGCGTGCGGTACTGGGTTTCGCGCGCTTGCAGCTCGCGCGCCAGCTGGGTGCGCTCGCTAATGTCAGTGACAAAGCCAATGAAACGCACTTGGTCACCATACTGGGCGCGGCCTACCGCCAGCCGGATCGGAAACACGCTGCCGTCGCGGCGCTGCGCCATCACCTCGCGCCCCACGCCGATCACGCGGGCGTCGCCGGTAGCCAGGTAGTGCGCCAGGTAGCCGTCGTGGCCGGAACGATAGGGGTCGGGCATCAGCTGGTTGATGTTGTGGCCGATCAGCTCGCTGGCGGTCCAACCGAACATCTGCTCGGCGGCCTGGTTCAGCGCCAGGATGTGGCCGCGGCTATCGATGGTGATGATGCCGTCCACCGCGGTATCCACCACCGCGCGCAGCTCGGCCTCGTTCTGCTGCATCTGCGCAAACAGCTGGCGGTAGCGCAGCATGGCGTTACCGGCCAGCACGAACACGCCGGCCGTGAGCGTGAACAGCGCAATGGCCAGCGCCAGGTAGGTATTGTCTCCCTGCAGCGGCGTGCCCGACGGGTCGGGGTAGCCGATGAAACGCGCCGCCGCCATGCCGGTGTAGTGCATGCCGGCAATGGCCAGCCCCATCACCACGCCGCCCAGCACGATGGACTGCACCGCGCTGAAGGTGCCGCGCCGGCGCAGGCCGAAGCGTATCCACAGCGCCAGCATGGCCAGCACCACCGCCACCACGATGGACGCGGCAAACCACAGCGGGTCGTAGCGCAGCTGCGGCGCCATCACCATGGCGGCCATGCCGCTGTAGTGCATGGTGCCGATGCCGCTGCCCACCAACACGCCGCCCAGCAACAGCTGCAGGCCGGTGATCTGGCGCTGCCATAACAGGTTGAGGGTGACCCAGGACGCAAAAATGGCCGGCAGCATCGACAGCAGCGTCAGCCGGTAGTCGTAGCTGACGGTGGTGCACAGGTTGAAGGCCAGCATGCCGATGAAGTGCATCGACCAGATGCCCACCCCCAGCGAGAACGAGCCGGTGAGGAACGCCGTCTGCCGCAGCACGGCGCCGTTGGCCAGCCGCGCCATGCCGGCCACCTGCAAGGCCATGATGGACGACAGCACGGCCACCAGCACCGACAGTGCCAGCAGGTCGAAACGGTAGCTGCCTTGCAGCAGCAGCGCGGTGGGCACGCCATCGCGAATGAAGAAGAGATCGAGCATCGGGGCGCGGGGCAGCCGGGTTGGCCGCAACAGTAGAGGTTGCGGCCATTATAGAGGCCGGCCCCTGCCCCCGCCTGCCGACAAGGCCCTGCCACGCACAGGGCTTTAGCGGCTTAACGGCGCGAGATCAGCAAAATGCCGGTACCGATCAGCAGCATGCCGGCCAGCTCGGCCGGGCCCGGCCACTCGCCCAGGCTGCTGGCGGCCATGCCCACCGCCAGCACCGGAATCACCAGCGCGTTGAAACTGAGGGTGGACGCCGGCAGGCGGCGCAGCAGCCACAGCCAGGCCAGCCAGCCCACGGCGCTGGAAAACACCCCCGAATACACCAGCCCCAGCACAAACGGCACCGACCACTGGATGCCGGCAAAGTCGGCAAACGGCAGCAGCAGCGGCAACGGCGCCAGGCCGATCAGCGCCTGCCAGCCGGAAAAATTCAGGCTGTCCAGCGGGCCGTTCTGCGCCGCCCGTTTGGTCAGCACCGAACCCAGCGCCCACAGCAGGCCGGCCAGTACCGCCAGCAGCATCGGCAGCACGCCGCCGTGCAGCTGCCACGGCGCCACGATCAGCATCAGGCCGGCAAAACCGGCTGCCAGCGCGCGGCGGGCATTGGCGGAAAACGGCTCGCCCAGCAGCCAGTGCGACAGCAGCGCCACCCAGAACGGCATGGTAAACACCAGCACCGAGGTGCGGCCGGCAGCGCCGGCCACCAGCGCCAGCGTCACCGTCAGGCCGTAGGCAAAGGTGGTGATCAGCCCCACCTTGGCGGCGTCGCCCAGCCGCTGCGGTTTCAGCGCCCGTCCGCGCGCCAGCAATACGCCAAACAGCGTCAGGCTGCCGATGCTGGTGCGCAGGATCAGGTGCGTCAGCGGCGTGGTGGCCTGCAGCGTCACCTTCATCACCACGTAGTTATAGGCCCACATCGTCACCAGCCCGGCAAACAGCGCATAAGGCAACCAACGGCTGGCGGACAGGTCGGCAAGGTTGGCCGCAAGGCGGCGGCTGAGGCTGGCGCTGGTCATGGCGGGCATTCCGGAGCAAGGACAATAGCGCCAGTGTAGGCAAGCCCCCGCCGCCGCCTGCTGCGTTATCATGCACGACAGCGCAGTCACGCTGCGACTTTGGCCGATTCAATGCAGGAAAACTGACATGCTGGATAACTACGACCGCAAGCTGCTGGCACTGCTGCAAGAAGATGCGCGCCAGACCCACGACGCGCTGGCCGAGGCGGTGAACCTGTCGCCCACCGCCGTCACCCGCCGCCTGAAACGGCTGCGCGCCGACGGCCATATCCGGCGCGAGGTGGCGCTGGTGGACCCAGCACTATTCGGCCGCAGCCTGCGCCTGGTGGTGAACGTGATGCTGCAGCGGGCGCAAACGCCGCTGGTGGACGCGTTCAAGGCCAGCATGCAGGCCGCGCCCGAGGTAATGGAGTGCTACAACGTCACCGGCCGCCCCGACTTCGTGCTGATGGTGCTGGTACGCGACATGGCCGACTACGAACGCTTTGCCCGCACCTACCTGATGAACAACCCGCACGTGCGCGAGTTCGAATCGCTAGTGGTGATCAACACCTGCAAATACACCACCGCCGTGCCGCAGGACGCCGACAGCGACGGCGCGTCGTAACGGCGCAGGGTTGGCCGCCGGCAAAACAAAACCCGGCGCGGGGCGCCTAATGCCAGTCAGTTAATGCTGACTGGCAGCTTTTTTGCTGGAGGTTTGTTGTGTTTGAGGAGTGCTAATGTGTCCGCGATGCGGACAATGTTTACATGCCGGTTCCGCCCGGCAAACGGGAAAAGGGGGCGGATTGCCGCCCCCTTTTCATTCCCCCGCAACCCGGGGCTGCTCGAAACCCCGGCCAAAACGGCACGCCCCAGGCGCCGCCGAACTCGCTCCTCGCTAACGGCTCGGAGCTCAAACAAATCGGCGTCTTAAAACCTGGGACGCACCATTTTGGCCGGCTCGCGCCAACGGGATGGGGCGCTTCACTCACGTCCTGCTGCTTGATGGCCAAGCATATTCGCTTAACTCACTAGAATTACGGCGCGGGGCCGGGTTGCTATGGCGAGGCTGGCTGCCGCTTACTCTTCGTGCATCAGCGCGTGTTCGATCTCGGAAAACGCTTTCGGCACACGCACGAAGTTCAGCGAGGTGCCCAGGCGGCGGGCGATGGTAGAGGTGGAAAACAGGCCGCACACCTCGTAGTGGCCGCTGGCCGCGTTGTGCTCCACCACCAGCGCGTGCTGGCGACCCAGGTCTTTCATGGTGGCCACGATATGGCCCACGGTGGAGCGGCTGATATCGGCCAGGTTCAACGCTTCCAGCTGTTTGCGCGGCGTCATCACGTCGCCCACCACGATCTCGCGGTGGCGCTTGCCGTGTTCGTGGATCTGCTTCAGCGGGCGCTCGCCCAGCACGTCGGTGGCGGTCAGCAGGCCGGCAAAGCTGCCGTCGGCGTCGGTCACGAACAGCAGGCGGATACCGTGGCTCACCATGCGGGCGTGGGCGTCATCCAGCAGCGCGTCTTCATTGATGCTGATCGGGTCGATGACGCGCAGGTCGGTCATCACTTCGGTGGCCGGGCTTTTCAGCGTCACCGGGCGTTGCGGGCGCTGTTCGACGTGGATCAGGTCGGTATTGGCAGGCAGGGTAACCGTATTCAGGGCGTGGTAGTCCATGATGATGCTCCTCTTTGCAGGCGCCGCAGCCGGCTGCGGGCACGGCACCCTGGGATTGTCTTGCCGCCCGGGGCGGGCGGGGGGGCCGGTCAAGCCGTCTCACTCCCCTTTGCTTGCCGGTACTTTCATCTAAGCACAGCGGCACGGAATGCACAGCTTTTTTATGCAAGCATCGGTAACGGTTTGTTATGAAGCTGGCCATCCATACCACAGCATAAGCAAAAAAAACCGCCCCGGAGGGCGGTATGAGTGATGGAGTATTGCACGATGAAACACGGTTAACCGGCCATGACGGCCTCGACTTCGTCGGCAGTCTTGGCGATGGGTTCGCCCAGCACGCGGCTGCCGTCGGCGGTGACCAGCACGTCGTCTTCGATGCGGATGCCACCGAAGTCGCGGTATTCGTTGAAACGGGCGTAGTTGATGTACTGCGCGTGGCGGCCTTCGGCTTGCCAGGCGTCGATCAGCGCCGGAATGAAGTAAATGCCCGGCTCCACGGTAATTACCATGCCGGCCAAGAGCGGTTTGCCCAGGCGCAGGTAGCCCAGGCCGAACAGCGGGCTGCGCTCGGTGCCGTCGCCATAGCCCACCAGGTCTTCACCCAGGCCTTCCATATCGTGCACGTCCATGCCGATCTGGTGGCCCAGGCCGTGCGGGAAGGCAATGGCGTAGGCGCCGCTTTCCACGATAGCGTCGGCGTCACCATGGAAGAAGCCCAGCGCGCTCATGCGTTCTACCATCACGCGGGCGGACAGCTTGTGGATGTCCAGGTAGCGAACGCCGGGGCGGATGGCATCGATGGCAGCCAACTGCATGGCCAGCACGGTGTCGTACAGCTCGCGCTGGCGCGGGCTGAATTTGCCGCCCACCGGAATGGTGCGTGTAATGTCGCTAGCGTAGCCACCGCCGCTGGCGGCGCCGGTGTCGTTGACCACCAGGTCGCCGGCTTGCAGCACCTGGTTGTGGTGATGGTTGTGCAGCACTTCGCCGCGGCGCGAGAAGATGCTGGGGTAGGCCAGCTGCCAGTCGTGACGGCGCACGATGCCTTCCATTTCGCCGACGATGGCGTGTTCTACCACGCCGGGGCGGGCGGCGCGCATGGCGGCCAGGTGGGCGTCGCGGGTTACGGCCAGCGCGGCTTCCATCTCGGCGATTTCTTCCTCGCCCTTGATTTCGCGCAGGCTCACCACGGCACGGGTCAGCGCCTCGCTGTAGCCTTGCTGCGCCGCTTGCGGGCTACAGTCCAGCAAGCCGGCCAGCGCCAGCACGGTTTCGCCACGGTAGGGCTGCAGGTAGTGCACGCGGCGGCCGGCGGCGCGGGCAGCTGCCAGCACGCCCGCCAGATCAGCGTAGGGCTGGCTGCGGCCAACCTGGGCGCGGGCGGCGCGTTCGGCCAGCGTAGGCAGCTCGCCGGTCCACACGATGTCGGCCACGTCCGGGTCGTTGCCGAACAGGGTGGTGTCGCCGCTGGCGGTGTCCATCACGCCGGCCAGGCCCGGCTCGTTCAGGCCGAAGAAGTAGCGGAACGAGCTGTCCTGCACGAAGGGGAAAATGTTGTCGTGGTAGTTCATCGGCGAATCAACATTGCCCAAAAACAGGATCAGGCTATCGGGCAGCAGGGCAGCAAGCTTGTCGCGGCGCTGCTGGTAGATGGCGGGCTGGAACATGGTGGCTTCCGGTGGTGAGCAGTGAAGCCAGCATTTTTGTATACAATCGCCTATTTGTATAGAAAAACAGGCCAACATCCGCCGGATGTGGCCTGTGCAGTGGCAGCATTGCCACTTTTCAGCGTTTGGCCGTGCTTTCGCGGCAGGAAGTAGCGCTCTTGGCCGACTTTGGCAGCTGCCAGCGCAGCAGCAGGCTCACCGCCACACCGGCCAGCAGCGCCCACAGCGGCGCGCCGATGCCGGCAAAGCTCACCCCCGACGCGGCCACCACAAAGGTCAGCAAAGCCGCCTCGCGCTGGGTGTCGCTGGCCAGCGCTGCCGACAGCGAACCGGCTAGCGTGCCGAACAGCGCCAGCGCCGCCGCCGCCATCACCAGCGCCTTGGGCAGCACCAGCAGCAGCGCTACCAGCGCACCGCCAAACAGCGCCACCAGGATGTAGCAGCAGGCAGCCACCACGCCGGCTTTCCAGCGCTGGGCGCGGTCCGGGTGGGCTTCGGGGCCGGTACACATCGCCGCCGTGATCGCCGCCAGCACCACGCCGTGGCAACCAAACGGCGCCAGCAGCAGCGAGGCACCGCCCAGCGCGCTGACCGGCACCCGCGCCGGGATGTCGTAACCATCGTTCTTCAACACTGCCATGCCGGGCAGAAACTGGCCGGTCAGCGCAATCAGTGCCAACGGCAGCGCAATATTGCTGAGGCCGGCCAGCGTAAAGACCGGCGTGGTCCACAGCGGGCCGCTGGCGGCACTGGCCAGGCTGGGCGCCGCGGCAAAGCCACCGGTCGCCGCCAGAAACACGCCGCCCAGCGCCAGCGCGCCCATCAGCGCGTAGCGCGGCCACAAGCGGCGGCCGACAAAAAACATCAGCGCCATCGGCAGCACCAGCGCCGCGTGCTCGCGCACCGCCGGCACCAGCTCGGCCACAAAACGGAACAGGATACCGGCCAGCAAGGCGGCGGCCAGCGCCGGCGGGAAGCGCTTCATCAGCGCATCAAACGCCCCGCTGATGCCGATCAGCCAGACCAGCAGGCCAGCGATAACATAACCGCCCACCGCCTCCGGGTAGCTCACCGTAGGCAGCGCGGCCAACAGCAGCGCAGCGCCGGGCGTGGACCAGGCGGTAATGATGGGCATCTTCCAGCGCCACGACAGCCACAGGCCCACCACGCCGGAGCCGATGGACACCGCCCACAGCCAGCTGGCCAGCTCGGCGGCGCTGAGGCCGGCCTGCTGCGCGGCGTGCACGATGATCAGAAAGGGGCCGGTATAGCCGACGGCAATCGTCAGTACACCGGCGATCAGGGTAGACGGGGGTAAATGTTTAAGCATGCTGTTCTTTCATACAAAAGGCTTCCGGGTAGGCCGCCACGGGTCAAGCACTCCCGCAGGCTGCGCTGCCGTCTGGGCAGCCGCTTGCTGTATGGCCCGCCGCACGCAGCAGGCAGAACAGCACCGGTAAGGCGACTGTACGCGGCTAACGCGTGGCCCGCCTGCCACAGCCGGCTACAACACACTGGCGCGGGCCGCGTCTGTTCTATATAACAGAACGATGACCGATACCGCCTCCCCCGCCATCTACCAGCGCATTGCGGCCAACTTGCTGCAACAACTGGATAGCGGCCACTACCCGCCCGGCAGCCGCCTGCCGTCGGTACGCGCGCTGGCCGCCCAGCACGGTGTGAACGTGCTGACCGCGCTGGCCGCCTACCGTCACCTGGAACAGCAACAGCGCGTCGTCGCCCGGCCGCGCGCCGGCTACTTTGCCGCGCTGCCGCCGCACCCGGCGGCCGGCAACGCGCGTAGCACACCGCTGCCGGCCGCCGCTGCGCTGGTAGACCTCAAAAGCCGCATGTCCACGCTGCTGCAGCTGGGCGATGCCCGCATCCAGTGGCAGCTGCACATGGCCGAGGCGTCGCCGGTGCTATACCCGTCGGCCGAGCTGGCGCGCCGGCTGCAAGCCACGCTGACACGCCAGCCAGCGCTGATCGGCGCCCACCTGCCGGGCGACATCCAGCGCCGCCTGTGCCTGGGCTTGCAGCAAGTGGCCACCGAACGCGGGCTATCGTTACCAGTGGACGGCATCCTGCCCTGCCACGGCATTACCGAGGGCATCAGCCTGGCGCTACGCCACCTCACCCGCCCCGGCGACACGGTGGCGGTGGAAACCCCGGTCTACTTCGGCCTGCTGCAAACGCTGCAGGGGCTGGGGCTGAAGGCGCTGGAGATCCCCTGCACGCCGGACGCCGGCCTGTCGCTGGAAGCGCTGGAGTTTGCGCTGCGCCACGGCCCGGCGGTGAAGTGCCTGGTATGCGTGCCGCACTTCCAGAACCCCACCGGCGCGCTGATGCCGGATGAGCACAAGAAGCGCCTGCTGCAGCTGGCCAGCCAGTACGGCCTGACGCTGATCGAAGACGACGTGTTCGGTGACCTCTACTACGGCAACGAACGCCCCACGCCAATCAAGGCCTGGGACCGTCACGACGACGTGATCTACTGCGCCTCGTTCACCAAGAGCTACGCGCCGTCGCTGCGCCTGGGCTGGGTAGCCGCCGGCCGTCACCACGCCGCGCTGGCCCAGCTGCAGGCCAGCAGCACGCTGGCGGTGTCGCCGCTATTGCAGGCGGTACTGGCCGAGGTACTGGAAAGCCGCGACTACCAGCGCACCAGCGCCCGCATCCGCCAGCAGCTAGCCAGCCAGATGCACGCCACCGCCGACGCGGTGCTGCGCCACTTTCCCAAGGGCACCCGCATCCGCAAGCCGCAAGGCGGCATGCTGCTGTGGGTGGAGTGCCCGCCGGACAGCGACACCACCGCCTTGCTGCAGGCGGCGCTGGCCGACGGCATCAGCTTTGCGCCGGGCATGGCGTTTTCGGCCGAGCCGCGCTTTGGCCACTGCCTGCGCATCAATTGCGGCCAACCGTTCACCCCGGCGCTGGACGCCGCCATCGCCACGCTGGGCCAGCGCCTTGCTACGCAATTATTGCAAGCACGGTGATACACTGGCAGGCCCGATACCGCGCTTGTGCCCTGACATGAAAGCCACGCCCAGCCTGCCGCCAGACGCCCTCCTGGCCTTTGACGCCCTTGCCCGCTGCCTCAGCTTTACCGCTGCCGCCAACGACCTGGGCTGCGCCAAAAGCCGCGTCAGCCAGCTGATCAAGGAGCTGGAACAAGAGCTGGGCACCGTGCTGGTGCTGCGCAACACCCGCCGCGTGGTGCTGACCGAAAGCGGCCAGCGCCTGGCGCGCCACGCCGAAAAGCTGCGCCTGCTGCTGTCCGGCATCCGCACCGATATCGAGGAAAGCAAAGACAAGGTAGAAGGCCCGCTGCGCATCGGCTGTTCTGCCGGCCTGGCGCAGCAGCTGCTGGGCCCGCTGCTGGCCGAGCTGGCCAGCGAATTCCCCGAGCTACAGATCCGCCTGCAAGTGGAAAACCGCGTGGTGGACCCGGTGGTGGAAGGGCTGGACTTCTGCCTGCGTACCCGCAACGTGCACGACGACCGCCTGGTAGCGCGCCCGGTGGGCCTGGTATGGGAAAAACTGTACGCCTCGCCCGGCTACCTGGCCGAACACGGCAGCCCGCACACGCTGGACGACCTGCAGGTACACCGCCTGATCAGCAACGCCTACTACAGCGAGCAGGGCGAAGAATGGCGGCTGGAGCGCGAGGAGCAGCAAACCACCATCAAGCTGCGCCCGGCGCTGACGGTAGACCAGTACAGCGTGGTGGCCTCCATCCTCAAACAGCACCACGGCATCGGCCTGCTGCCCAGCTATATGGGCCAGCCACTGGTAGAAAAAGGCATCCTGGCCGAAGTGCTGCCAGACTGGCGCGCCGCCGGCTGGCCGGTGTTCCTGGTGTTTGCCTACCAGCAGCCGCTGCCGCGCAAATACCAGGCCTTCATGAGCTTCATCATCCCGCGCCTGCAAGCCACGCTCGGCCACCCATGATTGACGCAGGCCAAGGTTGGCCGCAGGGTGCGCTGCTACAGTAGCCGCTTTCTTGCCGGCCGCGCCGGCATGCCATCGGGGGTTTTATGGTCGAACATGTAGATATCTTCATCGTGGGCGGCGGCATGGTGGGTACCGCCATCGCTGCCCGGCTGGGCCACAGCGGCCTGAACATCGCCGTGCTGGAACAGCAGGCCCCGCCCGCCTTCGACCCCGACAGCCCGCCCGACCTGCGCGTGTCCGCCATCAGCCCCGCCTCGCGCGCGCTGCTGGAGCGCATCGGCGCCTGGCCGCACATCGAAGCCATGCGCAGCGCACCCTACCAGCGCATGCAGGTATGGGAAAACGACCGTAGCGCCGGCACCCTGTTCGATGCTGGCGAAGTGAACGCGGCCAACCTGGGCCACATCATCGAAAACCGCATCGTGCAGCTGGCCTGCACCCAGGCGCTGCAACAGCACGCCAACCTCCAGCTGATCTGCCCGGACAGCATCCAGCGGCTGGACATCCAGGCCGGCGGCAGCCGCATCGAGCTGGCCAGCGGCCGCAGCTTTGTCGCCCGCCTGGTGATCGGCGCCGACGGCGCGCGCTCGCAAGTGCGCGACGCCGCCAGCATCGGCCTCAACAGCCACGAATACCCGATGCACGCCTTCGTCGCCACGGTCGGCATCCAGGGTGGCGAGCGCGACATCACCTGGCAGCGCTTCACCCCTAACGGCCCGCAATCGCTGCTGCCGCTGCCGGGCGATTACGCCTCCCTGGTGTGGTACCACCAGCCGCAACAGGTACAACAGCTGCTACAGCTGGACGATACCGCGCTGATCGCCGCATTCAGCCGCGAATTCCCCGACGCCCTGCCCACCCTCACCCACGTCGTCAGCCGCGGCAGCTTCGCGCTGATCCGTCGCCACGCGCAGGACTACGTACGCGCCGGCGTGGCGCTGGCCGGCGACGCCGCCCACACCATCCACCCGCTGGCTGGCCAAGGTGTCAACCTCGGCTTCCAGGACGTGGAAGCGCTGTGCGAGGTGCTGGAGCAGGCGCTGCAACAAGGCGAAGACATCGCCAGCCTGGCGGTACTGCAACGCTACCAGCGCCGCCGCCTGCTGCCCAACCACGGCATGCAACGCCTGATGGACGCCTTCTGCTACGGCTTCAGCAACGACAGCGGCCCGCTGCGCTTCGCGCGTAACCTGGGCCTGAAACTGGCCAACCACAGTGGCCCGGTGAAGAAAGAAGTCATCCGCTATGCACTGGGCCTCAGCACCCCGGAACAGCTGCTACCACCGCCGCTGGCACTGCTGAAACCCCGACTAAAACGCGCCTGATCGGCGATGTTCAAAGCAAAAGCCCGCGCAAGCGGGCTTTTTCATGACAGCATTGCCAACAGTAGCCCGGCATAAGCCGCAGGCGCATCCGGGGGCCGGCCGCAGGCCGGCATGGGGTGGGTGGCGAGGTGGCCAAGGTTGGCCGCAAGGGGGACGTCGGTCGACGTTGACATCGCACGCGTCGGTTGGGCACGGTCGCGGTCGCAGTTTTCGCCGCGCCAATGCACAAAGCCCAGCTCGTTTGAGCTGGGCTTTGTCTTAAGGGAGTCTGGCGGTGTCCTACTTTCACACGGGAACCCGCACTATCATCGGCGCTGAGGCGTTTCACGGTCCTGTTCGGAATGGGAAGGCGTGGGACCACCT
>NZ_JBKBHK010000012.1:0-107797 GCF_046297735.1 Vogesella sp. | reverse complement strand
ATACCCACCACGCTCTGGGCCGTCAACACCTCGCCTGCAAAAAAGTGCAAGTAATTGCTTAAGTAGCTGATTTGCAAAGGTGACGAAAAGCAAAAAGGTTGGCCGCATGCGGCCAACCTTTCCGAACCCGCATAAAGAAGCCCGGCTAACGCCGGGCTTCTTCGGTAAAAACTAGTTTTTTCGCAGCTTGGCAAAGGCCGCCGCCATGGCGCCACCGCCGAGGTCGGCCGGGGCGGACTGGCGACCCGGCGCCCGGCGCTGCTCATTCCCCCTGGCCGGCGCTGCGCTGCTGCGCGCCGCGCCCGGCTCATCGTCCAGACGCATGGTAAGGGCAATGCGCTTACGCGGCACGTCCACCTCCAGCACCTTGACCTTCACCACATCGCCCGCCTTGACCACTTTGCGCGGATCATCGATGAATTTATTGGACAGTGCCGAGATATGCACCAGCCCGTCCTGATGCACACCGATATCGACAAAGGCACCAAAGTTGGCCACGTTGGTGACCACGCCCTCCAGGATCATGCCTGGCTGCAGGTCCTTGATATCCTCCACACCATCCTGGAAAGTGGCGGTTTTAAATTCGGGACGCGGATCGCGGCCGGGCTTATCCAGTTCTTTCAGGATGTCCATCACCGTCGGCAAGCCGAAACGCTCGTCGGTAAAGTCGGCCGGGCGCAGGCCTTTGATGAAGGTGGCGTCGCCCACGATCTGCTTCACCGCCCGACCGGTCTTGGCCACGATCTTTTCCACCACCGGGTAGGCTTCCGGGTGCACCGACGACGCGTCCAGCGGATTGTCACCGTTGCTGATGCGCAGGAAGCCGGCGGCCTGCTCGAAGGTTTTCTCGCCCAGACGGCTAACTTTTAGCAGGTCACGACGGGTGCGGAAGGCGCCATAGGTATCGCGATGCGCCACGATGTTGGCCGCCAGCGTGCTGTTAAGGCCGGAGATGCGGGTCAGCAACGGTACCGACGCCATATTCACATCGACACCAACAGCATTCACACAATCCTCTACGACTGCATCCAGACTGCGTGCCAGCTGGCTTTGGTTGACGTCGTGCTGGTACTGGCCGACACCGATGGATTTCGGGTCGATCTTCACCAGCTCGGCCAACGGGTCTTGCAAGCGGCGGGCAATGGACACCGCACCACGCAGGCTGACGTCGAGGTCGGGGAATTCTTTAGCCGCCAGCTCGGACGCCGAGTACACCGAAGCGCCGGCTTCGCTCACTACGATCTTGGTGAGGCCCAGTTGCGGGTAGGCCTTGATCAGCTCTTGCGCCAGCTTGTCGGTTTCGCGGCTGGCGGTGCCGTTACCGATGGCGATCAGCTCCACTTTATGGCGATGCGCCAATGCAGCCAATGTGGCGATGGAGCGGTCCCAGTCGCGACGCGGCTCGTGCGGGAAGATGGTAGTGGTGTCCAGTAGCTTGCCGGTGTTGTCTACCACCGCCACCTTGACACCGGTACGCAGGCCCGGATCGAGACCCAGGGTGGCACGGGCACCGGCCGGAGCTGCCAACAGCAGGTCTTTCAGGTTGGCCGCAAATACCTTGATGGAGTCGGCGTCGGCGGCTTCTTTCATGCGCGACACCAGCTCCAGCTCCAGCGACAGGAAAATCTTGGCACGCCAGCACAGGCGCACACCGTCCAGCAGCCACTTGTCTGCCGGACGACCGGCGTCGCGAATGCCGAAACGAGCGGCGATCAGGCCTTCATAGTCGGAGCGCTGCGTGATCGGCGTGTCGTCCGGCTGGTATTTTAATGCCAGGGTGAGGATGCCTTCGTTACGGCCGCGTAGCAGCGCCAGCGCACGGTGCGATGGCGTGGTTTTGATAGCTTCGCGATGATTGAAATAGTCGGCAAATTTGGCTCCCTCTTGCTCCTTGCCCGGCACCACGGCACCTGCCAGCTCGCCTTCGTTCCACAGCTTTTCGCGTAACTGGCCCAGCAGCTCGGCGTCTTCGGCAAAGCGCTCGATCAGGATGGCACGAGCACCGTCCAGTGCGGCCTTGCTGTCTTCCACGCCTTTGGCAGCATCGACATAGGCTGCGGCAGCTTGCTCCGGCAGCTGCGTCGGATCGGCCAGCAGACTGTCCGCCAGCGGCTCCAGCCCGGCTTCGCGCGCAATCTGCGCCTTGGTGCGGCGCTTGGGCTTGTACGGCAGGTAGAGGTCTTCCAGCTGGGTCTTGTTGTCACTGGCGTACAGCGCGGCTTCCAGCTGTGGCGTCAGTTTGCCTTGCTCGGCAATGCTTTTGAGGATGGTGTCGCGACGATCGTCCAGCTCTCGCAAGTAAACCAGACGCTCGGCCAGCAGACGCAGCTGGGTGTCGTCCAGGCCGCCGGTGACTTCCTTGCGGTAACGGGCGATGAAAGGCACGGTTGCGCCTTCGTCAATCAGGTCGATGGTGGCAGTGACCTGCGCTTCGCGCACGGCGAGTTCGGCCGCCAGGCGGCTGGCAATACTTTTCAGCATGGGCTTTTGTTGTTGTCGGTAAAACGGAAGCCGCTACTGTAACGGCATAGGCGGGAAAATCAAGATTGCTAGCGATGGCAATATGAAAAAAGGCAGCGTGACGCTGCCTTCGGTGCAGACAGACAAGCTTTACAGCGGCTGCGGCGCCAGCAACCAGGCTTGTGCTTCTTCCACGGTCTCGAAATGCTGGGCACGGGCGTGCGTCAGCAAGCCGGACAGATGGGTGGCCAGGCTTACCCATACATCGTCGGCCACGATGGCAAAGCGGCCAAAGTCGTTCTCGTGGGCGCGCATGAAGCGGACTTCTTCCAGCGCCATGTCGAGGGTGAAATCTTTCATGCCGGACAGATCCAGCAATACATCGGGGCGCCCCTGCTCTGCAGCACGCTTCAGCAGCGCGGCTTCCAGCAGCTTGAAATCCGCCAGGGTGAACTCGTTAAACAGGGCGACGTCCAGCCCGTAATCCTGCTCGCGAATGGAAATCATGCTGTTGCTCCTTGCTATGCGGCATCTTGCCCCCTTGCGCCAGCCCATGCGGGCGCGGCTCCATGCCTGTTGGTTTACGCTTTCATTCTAGCGCCGGCTGGCCAGAATACCGCTGAGAATGATCAAACCTGTGGCAGCCAGCTCTTGCCAGCCCAGCCAATGCTGCCATAGCAGCGCACCGAACAGCGCCGAGAACGCCACCGTCAGGTAAGACAGGTTGGCCACCAGCATTTTGCGGCCAACCTTGTAAGCGCGCGTCATCGCCAGTTGCGCCACCATGGCGCTGACGCCTAAGCCCAGCACCCACGGCAGGTTGGCCGCGGTGAGCGGGTGCCAGGTCTGGAACAGCATCAGCAGCAGGCCACCCAGCGTGGAAATGAAGGCAAAGAAGAAGACGGTGCGCCATTCCGGCTCGCCGGCTTGCCCCAGCTCGCGCACATGCAGGTAGGACCAGCCGGCCAGCAAACCGGACAACAAGCCGGTTACGCCAGACAGCACGCCCAGGCCGGCCAGCGTCGGTTTCAGCAGCAAGGCCACACCGGCAAAACCCAGCACGATGGCCAACCAGGCGCTGCGCGGCAAACGTTCGCGTAGCAGCAGCACCGACAACAGCGCCAGAAACAGCGGCGAGGTATAGTTGAGCGTCACCGCCGTGGCCAACGGCAGATGGCTGATGGCGTAGAAGTAGCACAGCAGCGAGACATAACCCAGCAGCCCGCGTTTGATATGCTGCCCCAGCAAGGGGGTGGCAAAACGCTGGCGCCGCAGCAGGGCCGCCGCCCCCAGCACCAGCACCGCAAAGGCGGTACGCCAGAACACCAGCTCCACGGTGCCCAGCGTGGCCGAAGCCAGTTTGACGAACACGCCCATCAAGCCAAAGCTGGCTGCCGCCAGCACCATCCACCACGCACCGCCCACTACGAACCCTTCGCGGCCAACATGCCGCACGCAATAATCATCGCCATGCCCAACAAGGCGGTGAGCGACAGCAACTGGCCGCCAAACACTACGCCCAGCAGGGCAGAAAACACTACGGTGAGATAAGCTAGACTGGACACCACGAACTTGCGCCCTTCCTTGTAGGCGCGCGTCATGGCCAACTGGCCCAGCAAACCCAACAGCCCCATCGCCAACAGCAGACCCAGATCACTCACCGCCAGCGGCGTAAAACCACCCTGCAACAACACCCAGACCAGGCCACACACCGTAGACAGACAATACAGCCAGAACACCGTCACCCCGGGGCGTTCGCCCAACTCGCCCAGCTCACGCACATGAAACAAGGCAAGCCCTGCCCCCACGCCTGACAACAAACCGGCCAGCCCGGCCAGCCACTGTCCCTGATCGAAGGTTGGCCGCAGAATCAGCACAATGCCGACAAAACCCAGCAGCAGCGCCATCTTGACCAAATGGCCAAGACGATCACCACGCAGCAGCACGCAACAGACGGCAAACGACAGCGAGGAGGTGTAATTGAGGGTAACGGCGGTAGCCAGTGGCAGGTGAGCCAGTGCATAGAACAGCAGGGCCATCGACACATAACCAGCCAGGCTACGCTTGAGGTGACCGGACCAGTGCACGGTTGCCACCCGCTCGCGCCCCAGCAGCACCGGCGGCAACAGCACCAACAGGCCGATAAAGGTGCGATAGAACAGGATTTCTACCGCCCCCAGTTGCTGGCTACTCCTGGCCACCAGCAAGCTCATGGCGGCAAAACTGGCGGCTGCCAGAATCATCCACGCCGAGCCCAGACGCGCGAACCAGGGTGCCATACTCAGCTCTTGGCAGCTGGCGGACGCACCACCATGCCCAGGCACAGATCGGCAAAGGCACGGCGGTAGCGATGGTACTCCGAGGCGTTGGCCACACACTCCGCGACCACCGCTTGCTTGCCATCCTGCTGAATGACCTTAAGGTGCTGCCGCAGTATCCACAAGCCATTCTGCACATAGGCGCCTTCGCGATACTCCAACACCAGCCTGCCCGCCTTGCGATCCAGGCGGGTACTGATAGCCGCCTCGCGCACCCCCTGTGCCTTGCGATAACGGTTAGCCAGCCGCTCCAGCGCCGTGCCACCACCGCGCAAGCGTTCGCGCCACACGCGTACGGCCACGCCGCTGCGTTCGCGGTCTTCCATTTTCGGCGGCAGCACCCGCACCCCCCCTTCCGTGGCGGCGCGCACCTTCCAACCATCGGGCAACGCTAATGCCACCCCAAGGCCGGCGTGGCGATAGGGGGCCGCATGGACCAGCAGGGGCAAGCACAGCAAGACAGCCAACAACCGGGAATGACGACGAACTTGCATAGGGCGTATGGGCAAGAAAAAAGCGCGGATATCCGCGCCTTTGCATTGTGCCGCACAAGCCGGCGTCTTAGCCAGCCAGATTTGCCCCCATCAGGCGGCGGTAGTACTCGTGGAAATGCTGCATGCCGTCTTCGGTAGGCGACTGGTACGGGCCAACCTCGCTCTCGCCGCGCAACCACAGCGCCTTGCGGCCCTCGTGCATGCGCTGACAGATCTCGTCGTCCTCGACCGCGGTTTCGAAGTAGGCGGCTTGCTCGGCCTCGATGAAATCGGGCTCGAACCAGATAATGTCTTCCGGGTAGTAGAACTCGGTCGTTACCGTGCACTTCTCCGGGCCGCGCGGGATCACCACGCTCACCACCAGCACGTGCGGGTACCACTCCACCATGATGTTGGGGTAGTACGTCAGCCAGATGGCACCGAATTCCGGCTGCTGGTCGGCGTAACGCTTCAGCACCTCTTCGTGCCACTTGCCGTACACCTTGCTGCCGGAGCGGGCCAGCTGGTTCTTCACGCCCACCGTCTGCACGTGGTAGTGGTCGCCCCACTCCCACTTCAGGTCGGCGCAATTGACGAAGTTACCCAGTCCCGGATGAAACGGGTCGACGTGATAATCCTCGGAGTACACCTCGATGAAGGTTTTCCAGTTGAAGTTGTACTCGGTGGTAAACGACTTGTGATAGGCAAAGCCTTCAAACGTCATGTGCTTGGCAACACCCAGTTTTTCCAGGTCGCGCTGCACCTGGCGCTTGGCGTCGAACAGCAGGCCGTTCCAGCGGGTGAGCTCGGTCTGGTTCAGGTTCAGGCACGGGGTTTCCGGGAAATGCGGGGCACCCACCAGCTTGCCTTCCGCGTCGTAGGTCCAACCGTGCAGATTGCACACGATATGGTTACCGTTACCACGCCCTTGGTAAATCAGCGCCTGGCGGTGACGGCATACGTTGGAGATGAGCTTGATGTCGCCATTGACATGCTTGAGCATCTTGCCGTGGCCCATCCAGTCCAGCGTGTGATAGTCGCCCTCGTTGGGCACCATCAGTTCGTGGCCGTAGTACTGCGGGGCATCGGCAAACAGGATTTTTTGCTCCAGCTCGTAAAAAGCCGGGTCAAAGTAGGTAAAAACGGGCAACTGCGCTGCAGAAGCCTTAAGCAGCTGGGACGAAGCCAGATCAGACATTATTCCCACACCTCCGTGGAAGAAGATATAAGACCAGCCGAATCTCGCTCTTAACGAGTTTACGGAGAGCTATTAAAAAACACTTGCAGAACAGGGGCTTTGCACACCACCCCGAAACGTTCAGGGGCGGGATTGTGGGCTAAATCCCCCCCCGGGGCAAGCACTTTTTTGTGCGTGCTTTTGTGTCAAGTCAAGGCGTAGGTGCTAAAAAATCTGACAAATGCGGGTTCTGCAAAGTTTCATGCAGAAAGTCTTTTTCTTTCATGATGTTGTCAGACAAAACGCTGACAATGAGCCATTAGCAAAAATCAGGCTCAACCCCTATGGTGCAATGCATCACAAAGGGCGATAATGCGCCCCTTGCGCGTGACGGCAGAAAGCCGGCAACCCTGAAAGCGCACGCTATAAAAAGAATACGCAACATCAGCACAGACTCATCCATGATGTCTTACTGCTAACGGATAACACATGATTACCCACACTCTCGTCATCAACTGCGGCAGCTCCTCGCTGAAATTTGCCCTGATCAACACCCAGAACCAGGCTACTACCCTCACCGGCCTGGCAGAAAAACTGGGCCTGGCCGACGCTTGCATCACCTTCAAGCAGGATGGCCAGAAGGTAGAGCTGTCGCTGGCGCAAGGCGACCACGCCGGCGCCATGAAGGCCATTCTGGCCTACCTGGACGAGCGCGCCCTGACCGACACCGTCACTGCCATCGGTCACCGCGTGGTACACGGCGGCGAGAACTTCCATGCCTCCACCCTGATTGACGACCAGGTGATTGCGGCCATCGAAGACTGCGCCCGCCTGGCGCCGCTGCACAACCCGGCCAACCTGCTGGGCATCCGCACCGCCCAAGCCTGCTTCCCGGGCCTGCCGCAGGTAGCCGTATTCGACACTGCCTTCCACCAGACCATGCCGCAACACGCCTATCTGTACGCCGTACCGATGGCACTGTACCGCGAGCACGGCGTACGCCGTTACGGCTTCCACGGCACCAGCCACCGCTTTGTGGCCGCCGAGGCCGCGCAGATGGCCGGCATCAGCCTGGACAACAGTGCCATCGTCAGCGCCCACCTGGGTAACGGCGCCTCGGTTGCCGCCATCCTGAACGGCCAGTCTGTCGACACCAGCATGGGGCTGACCCCGCTGGAAGGCCTGGTAATGGGCACCCGCTCCGGCGATATCGACCCCGGCCTGTTCGGCTACTTGGCCAGCGCGCTGAACACCGACGTAGACGGTGTGACCGCACTGCTGAACAAGCAATCCGGCCTGCTGGGTCTGTCCGAGCTGTCCAGCGACTGCCGCGAACTGGAAGAAGCCGCGGCCAACGGTCACCCTGGCGCCATTATTGCTATGGAAGTGTTCTGCTACCGCCTGGCCAAACAGATCGCCGCCATGGTGGTGGCACTGGGCCGTATCGACATACTGCTGTTTACCGGCGGCATCGGCGAAAACTCGCCGTTCGTGCGTGCCAACGTGCTGAACAAGCTGGCTTTCCTGGGCTTCCAGCTGGATGACGCCGCCAACGAAGCCGCTTTCCGTGGCAAAGCAGGCCGCATCAGCCGCGCCGACAGCAAAGCCGCCGTCGTGGTCAACACCAACGAAGAGCTGATGATCGCACTGGATACCGCTGCACTGACCCAGGGCAACTAAGGAGCCACCATGCACACTTTTCTGATTGCCCCGACCGGTTTTGATGCCGGTCTGACCTCGGTGTCGCTGGGCCTGGTGCGTGCGCTGGAGCAGGATGGCCTGAAGGTCGGCTTCGTCAAGCCGATCGCCCAGGGCCTGGACCCGAACGAGCCGGAACGCTCCAGCCACTTCGCGCGCGAGCTGTGCCACCTCCACGTGCCGGAACCGCTGCCGATGGAGCGTGCCGAGCACCTGCTGAGCCAGGGCCAGCTCGACCAGCTGATGGAAGAGGTGGTCAGCCTGTACCAGCAGGCGGCACAAGGCGTGGACGTGGTGATCGTGGAAGGCCTGGTACAAGACCAGCAACACGTGTTCACCACCTACATCAACAGCAAGCTGGCCAGTACCCTGCAGTCTGACGTGATTCTGGTGGGTGCGGCCAACACCCAGCCCAGCCACGAACTGGCAGAGAAACTGGAGATCGCCATCCAGGCCTTTGGCAGCCGCAGCAATGCCGTGGCCGGTTATATCCTGAACCGCATCGACACCGAACAGGACGTCAAGCGCCTGGCCGGCGAGATCGCTGAATCCAGCCAGCTGATCCAGAAGCGCCGCATTCCGTGCCTGGGCGGCATTCCGCTGGAGCCAGACCTGATGGCGCCGCGCACGCTGGACGTGGCCAACTACCTGAAAGCCAAGCTGCTGCACGCCGGCCAGCTGACGCGTCGCCGCGTGCGCAGCATTTCGGTAATGGCGCGCAGCGTGCCGCACATCGTGCACCTGCTGAAACCGGGTGCACTGGTGATTACCCCGGGCGACCGCGAAGACATCATCCTGGCTACTGCCATGGCCACACTGAACGGCGTACCGCTGGCCGGCCTGCTGCTCACGTGCGACGCCGAGCCAGACGAGCGCATCCAGCAGCTGTGCCACAAGGCGTTCACCAGTGGCCTGCCGGTACTGTCCATCGAAACCAATACGCTGGACACCACCACGCTGATCGCTGCCATGAACCGCCAGGTACCGGCAGACGATCTGGAACGCATGGAGCGCGTAGTGGCTTTCGTGGCCGAGCGCGTACAAACCGGCCAGCTGCGCCAGCGCATTGGCCAGACCAGCGAAAAACGCCTGTCGCCGCCGGCCTTCCGCTTCCAGCTGATGGAAAAAGCGCGTCACGCCGCCAAGCGCATCGTACTGCCGGAAGGCAACGAGCCGCGCACGGTCAAGGCTGCCGCCATCTGCCACGAGAAAGGCATTGCCCATTGCGTGCTGATCGGCGAACGCGCCGAGATCCTGCAGGTAGCCGAAGCCCAGGGCGTGGTACTGCCCGATAGCGTGGAAATCGTCGACCCGAACGAAGTGCGCGCCCGCTACGTGCCGCCGATGGTCGAGCTGCGCAAGAACAAGGGGCTGAACGCGCCGATGGCCGAACAGCAACTGGAAGACAACGTGGTACTGGGCACCATGATGCTGGCACTGGACGAAGTGGACGGCCTGGTTTCCGGCGCCGTGCACACCACCGCCAACACCATCCGCCCTGCGCTTCAGCTGATCAAGACCGCACCGGACGCCAAACTGGTGTCCAGCGTGTTCTTCATGCTGATGCCGGACCAGGTACTGGTGTATGGTGACTGCGCCGTCAACCCGGACCCGAGCGCCGAAGAGCTAGCCGACATTGCCATCCAGTCCGCCGATTCGGCAGCGGCGTTCGGCATTCCGCCGCGCGTGGCGATGATCTCCTACTCCACTGGCAGCTCTGGCAGTGGCGACGACGTGGAAAAAGTGCGCGAAGCCACGCGCATTGCCCGCGAAAAACGCCCCGGCCTGCTGATCGACGGCCCGATGCAGTACGACGCCGCCAGCGTGGAATCGGTTGGCCGCCAGAAAGCGCCGGACAGCCCGGTAGCGGGCCGCGCCAATGTGTTCGTGTTCCCCGACCTGAACACCGGCAACACCACCTATAAGGCGGTGCAACGTTCCGCCAATGTGGTGTCGGTCGGCCCGATGCTGCAAGGTTTGCGTAAGCCGGTAAACGATTTATCGCGTGGCGCTTTGGTCGACGACATCGTTTACACCATCGCCCTGACCGCCATCCAGGCCGAACAGCTGCACCAACGCTAACGCTAGACCAACGCCATACCGCCCGCACCGGCCCTGCCGCTGCGGGCTTTTTTGTTTCCGACAGCATAAATTATGTCGATAGATTGCATTGAACAAGCCAACGCTTGTTCAATTAAAAATACTGCTCTAGCATTGCTACGAAAGTCTTGAAAAATAACTATATTTTTTAAAGTTGGCGCAGCCCAACACAACACAACGAGGATGCAACATGTCGCTTTACACCTTGACCGAGTGGTTCATACCCGAACCAGTACGACAGATACCGGACAACCTGATCCGCGCCCGTACCGTGGTCAGCGTCGGGCTGTTGGCCGGCACCATCTCGCCACTGTTTGCCATTTCCTACTACAAACTACAGCACGATGCGATGGCACACGGCATCGTGCTGGGCGGTGTTCTGATGCTACTGGGGCCACTATTACTCAAGCTTAGTGGCGCACTGCGCACCGTGGCGCAATACACCATCCTGACGATGTTCGCGATGGTCACCTGGATGGTCTACGTTAACGGCGGCATCATGTCCACCAGCGTGATGTGGTTTGCCTGCATTCCATTTGCCGCCATCTTTGTCGGCGGCCGTACTGCAGGCATTGTGTGGACACTGTTTACCTTTGCCATGATTGGCCTGATGCTGGGCTTGTCCGCCGCCGGCGATATACCGCCCACTCCCATCCCGCTCGAAGAGCTGCCCAAGCTGCAGGCCAAGTCGCTGATAGGCTTGTCGCTGGTGGTACTGACGCTGGCACTGGCTTACGACCGCGCTAAAACACGTACCTTCGAAAAACTGGAAGCGGCCCGTGAAGAAGCCGAACGGGCTACCGCTGCCATGAAGCAGATGATGGAGCAGGTTACCCGCTCGCTGCACGCTGCTAGCACCGAAAGCCGCGAAATCACTGGCAGCACCCACATGATTGCCCGCACCATGAGCGAGCAGCGCAAGCGCGCCGAGCAAATGGTCGGTGCAGCGCAGGAGATGGCGGCCGTTACCTCGCACAATGCCAGCCAGTCGCAAAGCGCCACCAGCATGGCAAGCCACGCCGGCGAGGCGGCCAACGGTGGTGGTCTGGCGATGGACAAAGCCGTCAGCCAGCTGAACCAGGCTGGTGAGGTGATCGCCCGCGCCGCCGAGCGTATGGAAGACCTGGGACAACGCAGCGCCGAGGTCAGCGGCATCGTACAGTTGATTCGTGACATCGCCGACCAGACCAACCTGCTGGCGCTGAACGCCGCCATCGAAGCAGCGCGCGCCGGCGAAATGGGCCGCGGCTTCGCCGTCGTGGCCGACGAGGTGCGCAAGCTGGCCGAGCGTACGCAACAAGCCACGCTGGACATCGAATCGAAGATCCGTCTGATCGTCGATGGCACCAACCAGGCGATCGACGCCATCCGCGACGGTAATGCACAAATGCGTAGTGGCCGCGAAAACACCGTTGACGCCCAGCAGCGCCTGGCCGGCATCATTCAGGATACGCACCGCCTCAACCAATTGTTACGCGAGGTATCGAAGGCCGAAGAGTCGCAAAATCAAGGCTTTGCCGCTTTCACCAGCAATATCACGGCCGTAGGCGAGGCCACCCGTACGCTGAGTGGCGAAGTGGAAACCATTGCCCAGGCCACCGAACGGCTGGATACCCTGATGGCCGAGCTGGGGGAAAGCGTGCGCCTGTTCAAGCAGGCTTGAGCCGGCACACGCCCCTCCCCTACCAGCCACGCTGCACGCAGCGTGGCTTTTTGTTTGTGGCGCTTGCAGGAAAAAAATCACCCCCGGCGGCAAAACCGCAGGGGGTGACGATACCGGCGTTGGCCGCACGCGGCCAACCCTGTGCGTGTTACACGCTGAGGTAGGAGGACTGCTTCAGGCCGCGGCAGAACTCGGCGAAGTAGCTGGAGCGCTCTTCTTGCGTCAGGCCGGCCACGCGCGCCTTGGCTTCGTAGCGGTTCAGGATTTCCTCAGGCGACAGGTGCACATAGCGCAGCATGTCTTCGATGGTGTCGTGCTCTTCCACACCTTCGAAGCTGACTTTGCCGCCATCACGCACGTACACGTTCACCGAGTCGGTATCGCCGAACAGGTTGTGCATGTCGCCCAGAATCTCCTGATACGCGCCTACCATGAAGACGGCGATCAGGTACTCCTCGCCGGCTTTCACTTCGTGCACCGGCATGCTGTTTTCGATGCTCTGCTGGTCGACGTACTGCTTCACTTTACCGTCAGAGTCGCAGGTCAGATCCTGCAGTACGGCACGGCGGGTCGGCTGCTCGTCCAGGCGGTGAATCGGCATGATCGGCAACACCTGGTCGATGGCCCAGGTATCCGGCAGGCTCTGGAACACCGAGAAATTGCAGAAGTACTTGTCGGCCAACTTGTCGGTCAGCTCGTCGTATACCTGGCGCTGGCTGCGCTGGCTGGCGGTCAGCTGCGCTTGCAGACGACGGCACAGCGCGGCGTGCACTTGCTCGGCCACAGCTTTTTCTTTCAGCGTCAGGCGGCCTTCGGCATACATGTCGGACGCCTCGGACACCAGATGACTGGCGCGGTAGTAGGTTTCGGTCACCATTTCCGCATCGGTCAGGTTCATCAGCTCCACCAGCTTGCGTACCGGGCGAGACATGGCCGACAGGTCGTCGATGGCGGGCATGGTGTCCGGCAAGCGCTCCACGTCGGTGACGTTGACCAGCAGCACGGCGTGGTGCGCGGTCATGGCGCGGCCGGATTCGGACAGGATGCGCGGGTGCGGAATGGCATTCTCGTCGCAGAACTCCGACAGCATGGACACGATCACGCTGGCGTACTCGTCCATGTCGTAGTTGATGGAGCTGGCGTTACGCGAGTGGGTGCCGTCGTAGTCCACACCCAGGCCACCGCCCACGTCCACATGGTCCACCGGCAGGCCCAGCGCGCGCAGCTCGCCAAAGTAACGGATGGCTTCACGGAAACCGGCGCGGTAGTCGGCGATATTGGCGATCTGCGAACCCATGTGGAAGTGCATCAAGCGTACGTTGTCGCCGTGGCCGGCGGCTACCAGCTTGTCTACCGCAGAAATCAGCTGCGCGGCGGACAGACCGAACTTGCCCTTCTCGCCACCGGTATCGGCCCACTTGCTGGAGGCCAGCGACGACAGGCGTACGCGCAGGCCCAGGTTGGCCTTCACGCCCAGCTTGGCGCTTTCCTGGATCAGCAGGTCGACTTCAGATTCTTTTTCGATCACCACGAACACTTCGTGACCCAGACGCTGGCCCATCAGCGCCAGGCGGATGAAATCGCGGTCTTTGTAGCCATTGCAAACGATGGTGCAGCCCTTGGGCGCCAGCGCCAGCACAGCCATCAGCTCCGGCTTGGAGCCGGCTTCCAGGCCAATAGATACGTCCTGGGTGGCGATAATGCTCTTCACCACCGCTTCTTGCTGGTTCACCTTGATCGGGTAGATGGCGGTGTAACGGTTGCCGTAGTTTTGGCTGGCAATCGCATTGTCGAAAGCGTGGCACAGGCGGGTGACACGGTCTTGCAGGATGTCGGGGAAACGCACCAGCAGCGGCATGTCCAGACCACGATCACCCAGCGTGTGCGCCAGTTCGAACAGGTCGATTTCGCGTTGCTGATGTACGTTCGGGCGTACTTTTACGCAGCCATTTTCGCCGACATTGAAATAGCCAGCGCCCCAGTGCCGTATGCCATACAGGCTACGGCTATCCGCCACAGTCCAAGCCATGAAAGGATTTCCCTAGTTATGCAATAAATGGAAACTGCTCCTTAGTGCGCGGCTTTCGGGCTGGAAAGCTTCATGTGGGCCTGGGATGTCGGAGCGCGCAGAGTGCGGCAGGCGCCGCAAAAACGAGCGCGGATTTTAGCAACATCACGCTGCTTGACAAGCAGTATTTTTACCCGTCCATTTTAATTAACACCCCAGCCCAAGCCGCCACTTGCTGCAAGGCAGCATAGCGCGTTCATATGACTGTTTTGTCTCTATCCAGCGCCAGCTAAAAGGTTGGCCGCAGGCCTGCCAACGTCCATGATTTTGAACACCCGCCGGGCACAGCTGGCCCAAGGGCCAGCCACGTCGCGGCCAACTACAGGAAGTCGCGCAACCGGTACCAGGCCATGCCCAGCACCAGCGCCGGGGTACGCAGCAAGGCACCGCCGGGGAAAGGCTGGTGCTGCAGCCGCTCGAACAGCGCCAGCCTGCTATCGTCGCCGGCAATCGCTTCGGCAATCACTTTGCCTGCCAGGCCGGTGATGGCCACGCCGTGGCCAGAGAAACCCTGGGCGTAATAGATATTGGGTGCCAGGCGGCCGAAGTCTGGCGCCCGGTTCAGCGTGATGTCGCAGAAGCCGCCCCAAGCGTAATCGACGCGCACGTCGTGTAATTGCGGAAACACGCGCAGCATGTCGGCACGCATGGCCTGCGCCAGCTGCCGTGGCTCGCGGCCGGAGTAACTGACCTTGCCGCCAAACAGCAGGCGATGGTCGGCCGACAGCCGGTAGTAGTCGAGTACAAAATTGGTATCGCACACCGCCATGCCGTTGCCGATCAGGCTGCGGGCGCGCGCCTCGCCCAGCGGCTCGGTGGCAATCACGTAAGTGCCCACTGGCATGATGCGCCGATTCAACGCCGGTGCCAGTTTGCCCAGATAGGCATTGCCGGCCAGCACCAGCTGCCGGCAACGCACCTTACCGCCCTCGCACTGCACCAGCGGCGCCTCGCCGCTACGGAACGCCAGCGCCGGCGTGTCTTCGTAGATGGCCACCCCGGCGTCACGCGCCGCCTGCGCCAGCCCCAGCAGGTAGTTAAGCGGGTGCAGATGGCCGGACAGCGGGTCGTACAACCCGCCCTGATAACGCGCCGAGCCCAGCACCGCGGCCAACTGTTCACGCTCCCACAGCTGGCAGTACGGGTACTGGTAGCGATCGGCCAATTCCTGCTGCCACTCGCGCAAGCCGGCTAGGTGCGCCGGCTTCACCGCCACATTGCAAAAGCCGCGCGTCCAGTCACAGGCAATACCATGCTGCGTCACGCGTTGCTCAATAATGTCGATGGCCTCTACCGACATCTGCCACAACTGGCGTGCACCCTGCTCGCCCAGCTGCTGGCGGAAGGTATCCATTTCGGCAGCGTAGCCGGCAATCACCTGGCCACCATTGCGCCCCGAGGCACCAAAGCCGATCTGCGCACCCTCCAGCAAGATAACGCGCAAGCCCTGCTCGGCCAGGTTCAGCGCGGCGGACACGCCACTGAGCCCGCCGCCGATTACACACACATCGCAGTCGACATCGCCTTGCAGTGCGGGGCCCGGCTGCCAAAACCGCGCCGTGGCGGCGTAGTACGACGGCGCATGGGATTGATGGGCAAAGGTCAGCATGATTTCCTCGCAGATCATCCTTCGACAGACATGAAAAACGGCGAAGCCTTTACAGGCTACGCCGTGACGGGCACTACCCCTATCAGCTGGTAGCGCCGCTTTCGCGCATGGCAGCGGCAATCGCCTTTTCACGGTTACGCTGCGCATTCAGCATCAGGTAGTTGGCCACTAATACCACAACCCCGACTACCAGCACGGTAATACTGGCCAGCGCGTTGATCTCCGGGTTCAGCCCCAGACGCACCTTGGAGAAGATCACCTGCGGCAAGGTAGTCGAACCCGGACCCGACAGGAAGGCAGTGGTCACCAGATCGTCCAGCGACAGCGTCATCGACAGCAGGAAGCCAGAAGCAATGGCCTGCGATACCAGCGGCAGCGTGATCACAAAGAAGATCTTTAGCGGACGCGCCCCCAAATCCATGGCAGCGTCTTCCAGGCTCTTGTCGATCTCCAGCAAGCGCGAACGCACCACCACCGCCACGTAGGCCATGCACAGCGTGGTATGGCCTACCCAGATAGTGAAGAAACCACGCTCGCTAGGCACACCGATTACCTGTTGCAGCGAGATGAACAGCAACAGCATGGACAAGCCGGTAATCACCTCCGGCATCACCATCGGCGCCGTCATCATGCCGGCAAACAGCGTACTGCCTTTAAAACGCTTGAAGCGTGCCAAGACAAAACCAGCGATGGTACCCAGTACTACGGCAGCGGTGGCGCTGGCCAGCGCAATCTGGATGGACAGCTTCACCGCCGACATGATCTGCTCGTTGTTGAACAGCGAGACATACCATTTGGTGGAGAACCCGCCCCAAACCGTTACCAGCTTGGATTCGTTGAACGAGTACACGATCAGGCTCACGATGGGGATGTACAGGAACAGAAAGCCCACCACCAGCACGCCCTTGAGGAATGGCGACAGTTTGTTATGCATTGCCTTTGCCCTCCAGCTCGCGCGTCTCGTAACGGTGCAGCAGCGCAATCGGTACGATCAGCATCAGCACCATGATGATGGCCACCGCCGACGCCATCGGCCAGTTGTTGTTATCGAAGAACTCGTTCCACAGCACCTTGCCGATCATCAACGTGTCAGTACCACCCACCAGCTCGGGGATCACGAACTCGCCCACCGCCGGGATGAATACCATCATCGAACCCGCAATGATGCCGTTTTTGGACAGCGGCAGCGTGATGGTCAGGAATGCCTTGATCGGGCCGGCCCCCAGGTCGGCGGCTGCCTCCAGCAAGCGCATGTCCATTTTCACCAGGTGCGAGAACAGCGGCAGGATCATGAACGGCAGGTAGGCATAAACCATCACCAAGTACAGCGAGAAGTCGTTGTGGAACAGGTGCAAGGGCTCGCTGATCAGCCCAATTGACATCAGAAAGCTGTTAATGAGCCCGGTTTCATTCAGCAGACCCATCCAGGCGTACACCCGCAACAGGAAGGAGGTCCAGAACGGCAGCATCACCATCATCAGCAACACGTTGCGGCGTGCCGGGTCGGCACGCGCGATGGCATAGGCGATGGGGTAACCGATCAGCAAGCACATGACGGTGGTAAAGAACGCCACCTTTAGCGACGAGAGATAAGTCGCCGCATAGAGACCATCCGTAAAAATGAAATGGAAGTTGCCAAAGTACAGGCTGAGGCTGCGCAGCACACCATCTTCCACTTGCAACAGGCTGGTAAATGGCGGAATCGCCAGGTCCTGCTCGGCAAAACTGATCTTCAGTACGATGAAGAACGGCACCAGGAAGAACAGCAGCAACCAGAAGTAAGGAATGGCGATAACCGCCCCTTTGCCTGGCGTGAGCCGGCGAATCAATCTTGCGAGATTCATCACGCGTCTCCTTAACGGGTCAGCACAACCGGCATGTCGGGGCGCCAGCCCACGTACACCGTATCACCCCAAGTCGGCGGGGTAATGCCGTTTTCGTGCCAGTGGTTGGCCGCCACCATCGATTTGACGATCTTGCCGCTACCCAGCTTGACGTGATAGATGGAAAAACTGCCCAGATAAGCGATGTCATGCACTACGCCACGGGCCACGTTAGGGCCTGCCGGCTGCGGGGCAACGTTGAGGTGGACGTCTTCCGGACGGATGCTGGCCCAAACCTGCATGCCTTTGGGGCCGGTGATGCCGTGATCGATATGGATGCGCCCGCCCAATTCGGCTGACTCGATCTCTACGCTGTCCGGCTCATCCACCACCACCGGGCCTTCGAACATATTGGTCTCGCCGATGAACTCGGCGGTGAAACGACAGTTCGGGTAATCGTAGATTTCGGCCGGGCTGCCGATCTGCAGCAACTGGCCTTCGCTCATGATGCCGATGCGGGTAGCCATGGTCATGGCCTCCTCCTGGTCGTGGGTCACCATGATGCAGGTAACGCCAACCTGTTCGAGCGTGTTGACCAGTTCCAACTGGGTTTGCTGACGCAGTTTTTTGTCCAGCGCACCTAGCGGCTCATCCAGCAACAACAGTTTGGGGCGCTTGGCCAGGCTGCGTGCCAGCGCCACGCGTTGCTGCTGGCCACCCGAAAGCTGATAGGGTTTACGGGTGGCGTACTTGCGCATTTGCACCAGGTCCAGCATTTCGGCCACACGGGCGTCGATCTCGCCCTTGGGCATCTTGTCTTGCTTCAGGCCAAAGGCAATGTTGTCGGCCACACTCATGTGGGGAAACAGCGCGTAGCTCTGGAACATCATGTTGATCGGGCGATCGTAAGGCGCCAGGGGGGTAATATCTTCGCCGTCCAGAATGATCTTGCCCGAGGTGGGTCGCTCCATGCCGGCCAGCATGCGCAGCAAGGTGGACTTGCCGCAGCCCGAGCTGCCCAGCAGGGCAAAGATTTCGTTCTTGCGGATCTCCAGATCCACCCCATCCACCGCTGTGGTATCACCGAACTTCTTCACCACGTTGGCAATACGCAGGTACGGCGTGTCCTTTGCGGACGCTGCAGTCTGTTTGACAGTTTCCACCATGATTTTTCCTCATGAGGGTGTGAATCACCCCCTGTAATGTTCACTTCTGCCTTCTGGCGGCCAACCCCTACCCTACCTTGCTCTTAAGCCCGCTAGCAATACGGCTGTTCGAATGCGGCAGACGCCAGGCTTGACCTCAGGCATGCACAAAGCATGCCGACTGCGACAGGCCTGGCCTGTTGGATGCGTCATGACAGGCCGGACAGGGCCGCGTCGGGCAATACTCCGATGCAGCCGACAAGGCCGAATACACGCACCAAATTGGCACCACCGCTTCAGCAAGCCAAACCAGATTAGCCGATGTTTAATAAAATTGACAACCGGGGATGGAAAAATGCAAAAAGACATCAGAACGACACGTCAGATACTGCAGTGCAGCACAAAATTGCCGAACGATCGCCATATTGATGGCAATAAAAGGGATTGCAGCGCAGCAGTACTTCGGCATGCGGCATGCCGTTTAACCGATCAAACAAGCGCTGCATTGCTATGAACAAGGCCGGATTGCGTCGAATTTTCGTAGTAAATGGCACTACCATCCTGTTTTTTCGCCATTTTCTTGGCATGCGTAGCCGCTGAGGCAACCGCGTAGTGTGAGGTAAAGAAACCTGGCCGCACCTGCAACACACCAATGGAAACACTGGTCAGCGGAAAAAACTGCACCTGTCCCAGGCGGTCGGCCACGCAGAAGCCGCCCGCCAAGCGATCGCTTTCGGTAAACAGTGACAACACGCTCTGATCGAACTGCTGCAATACCTGCTGCAAGCGCTGCAACCAGTTGCAGCTTTGCAACAACAGTACGAAATCATCCCCGCCAACATGGCCGACAAAGTCGCGTGAGGCATCAACGACGCTTTCCAGAATGGTGCCTAGCAAGCGAATCATGTCATCGCCTGCACCATAACCGTACTGATCGTTGAAGGGCTTGAAGTAATCCAGATCGACATAAGCCACTACGAAAGCCACGCCTTCATCCAGCATGCGCGCCACCTCGTCACTGATCGGGACGTTACCGGGCAAACCGGTAAGCGGATTGGCGTACCGCGCCGCGATCAACTGCTGCTCACTGATCACACGCATCAGGTCCTGGCCGTTTCCCATACCGAGATAGAGCCCGTTCTCTTCGATGATGAAACCATCCAGCAAATAACGCCGTTCTGCCGCCACCAGCCGGCTGGACAGGGCGTGCACGTCCAGCTCCGCCGGCACCACCAACGGCGCCGGATCGGCAAGCACCATGCAGGCTTTCTTGGCCAACAGCTCGCGATTGAACGGCTTGGCAAACGATTCGAGTACGTGATGCCGCGACAGCAAGCCCACCGGTCGGCCATGGCGCAACACCGGTATGGCAAAACACTCGGGCTGCTCGGCAAACAAACGATAGGCTTGTTCGCAACTGGCGCTATCGGGCAACGGCGCAACCTGCTGCAGCAGGTTGCGCGCCTGCGGCAGTTTGCGGCCAACCCTGGGTACTGTATGACCCGGCAAGGCATAGCGGGCCACACGCTCTGGCCGCGCTGCCGGGCGCGCCATCAGGTAGCCTTGCCCCATCAGCACACCAAGATCGCGCAAGACCGCCAGCTCCTCTGCCAGTTCGATGCCTTCAGCCACCAGGGTAGAGCCGGCAGCGCGTGCCATGTCCACCAAGGAACGGACAAACTGCAGTTTTATCGGATCCTGGTGAATATTTTGAACGAAATACTTATCAAGCTTGACCAGCTCCGGGCTCAGCTCACTCCATAAACGCAAATTTGAGTAGCCCTCCCCCAGATCATCCAGGGCCAAACGCAAACCGCCCCCCCGCAAGGCATCCACCACTTTGCGCAACATGGGGTAGCCGGCATTGGGGCGTGTCTCGGTCAGCTCCAGCACTACCCGCGATGCCGGCAGACCACTAACCGCCAGCATGCCCAGCAGGCTGTCTACCGTCAGATCTTCGCACAGCAGGGTATCCGGCATCACATTGATGAAGAGCTGGCCTGGCAGCTGCTGGCGACCAAACTCCCGCAATACGGCGGCCATACACACCTGATCCAGCACCGCAGACAGGCCAGCCTCGGCCGCATGGGCAAACAGCGCCACCGGCGAATGCAGGATGGAGTCTGACGGCCCCCGCACCAAGGCTTCGTAGCCCACCAGCTCACCGCTGGACAGATAAACAATAGGCTGGAATACCACCTGCACCAAGCCTTCATGAATGATGCGTTCTAACAGCACACGGCTAGGGGCCGGTGGCGGACTAGCCAGGGTCACATCGTCGCAGAAGGCATTCATGATGATCATCCACTATCAGAAACCCGTGCACTTTAATCAGTTAATGTGACAAATAAAGGAAGCCAGCCTGCGTGCGGCCAACGGCATGCCAATAAATTGCCTAGAATGAGAAAAACCCAGCCAAGAGGACGACAACATGCCATTCATCCAGACCGGCGGTCGCCAGCTGTTTTACGAAATCAGCGGACAAGGCAAGCAGCCTCTACTGTTGTTCAACGGCCTTACCATGAGTACGGCAGCCTGGACCTTGCTGCTGCCGCAGCTGGAACAACGCTATCAAGTCATACGGCTGGACTTTCAGGGCCAGGGCCAGAGCGAGGCCACACCCCAGCCAGGCTACCCGCTACCGCAACAAGCCGATGACGCAGCTGCCGTGCTCGACGCGCTGGGGATCAACACTGTTTATCTGGTGGCATTGTCCTATGGCGGCATGGTGGCGCAGCACTTTGTCCGCCGCCACCCGCAGCGGGTACAACGGCTGCTGCTGGCCGCTACCCTGGCCTGGTCGGATGCGGTCAACACAGAAATCGCCGCCAGTTGGTCGCAGGCCGAAAAAACCGGCGGTGCAGACCTGCGCTTCGACATCAGCCTGCCATGGCTGTTTTCCAGCCGCTTCCTGCAAGCCGGCCGGGCCATGCTACCCGACCTAAGACGTATTGCCGCTACCGTAGCGTGGCCAAATGTAGAACGCATCATCGCCGGCGTGATGGCTCACGATGCCCGTAGCTGGCTGGACGAGCTACAACTGCCGGTACACATCATCGTGGGCGACGAGGACCGGCTAACGCCACTGTATCAAGCCAGACTATTGCAAAGTGGCATTGCAGGTGCCACCCTGAGCATATTGCCGGGTGTCGGCCACGCCATTCACCTGGAAGCACCGCACGTGTTCTGCCAGCATATTTTCCAGTTTGCCGAAACCCAACCCGCCCCCAAGGAGGCATGACATGGCCCAGGATTGCATCCTGCTCTCGGTTGACGATCGCAATGTGGCGACCGTTTCCCTGCATCGCCCCGAACTGCATAACGCCATCGACGATGGCATGACCGTACGGCTAACGCGCGAGCTGCGCGAACTGGGCAACGACCCCAGCATTCGTGCTGTCATCCTGACCGGCAGCGGTATGAACTTCTCTACCGGACACGACATGCAATGGCTGGCGCGCATGAACACCGCCAGCGAGGGCATACTACGCGAGCAAGCAGCACTGACGGCCGAACTGCTACACACGCTGGACAACCTGCCCAAGCCCACCATTGCCAAGATTCACGGTTCGGCATTCGGCATAGGTGTCGGGCTGGTAGCCTGCTGCGACCTGGCCATCTCCGGCACCGACAGCCTGTTTGGGTTTTCCGAAGTCAAACTAGGTACTATCCCATCCAGTATCACACCGTACGTGATTCGTGCCATTGGTGCCCGTGCTGCCCGCCGCTATTTTGTCTCTGCCGAACGTTTTAACGCCGGCAAGGCCAAACGACTGGGTCTGGTACATCAGGTAGTGGAAGCAGACGAACTGGACGGCTGCCTGGAAATGTCATTGCGCCACTTGCTGCAAAACGGCCCACACGCCATGGCTGCGGCCAAGAGCATGGTTAACGAAGTGGCCTTGCTCGGCACTAGCTCGCAAGCAGTCCAGCTTTGCATCGATCAGGTCACTGCCGTACGGATGAGTGATGAAGGTCGAGAAGGGATCAACGCCTATCTCGACAAGCGGGCGCCCGACTGGTTACGCTGACTTTCAGCATTGCGCCATCAACGTTCACGACCCGTGCCGCAGTCACAATGCCGCACGGGTCTTTGTTTAGAATGGGTTGGTCTACAAGGAAAACATCATGAACCCGTTCCAAGCCACCGACTTCCTGCAGCAGACCTTGCAGGGGCAGACCCCGACTGTGACTTACTGGCAGCAACACGGCATGCAAGCCGAATGGCTGGGCCCAGGCCTGCTGCAGCTGCAACCGCAAACCGTGGCAGCGCATGCCGAAAGCGTACTGCTATCTGCCGGCGTACACGGCAACGAGACCGCCCCGATCGAAGTGCTATCGGGCATCGTCAATGACATCCTTTGCGGCCAACTACCGCTTGCCACCCGCCTGCTGGTGGTACTGGGCAACATTCCGGCAATGCGGGCCGGCAAACGCTTTATCGACTACGACATGAACCGGCTGTTTAACGGCCAGCACGCCAGCCAACCCCATGCTGCAGAGGCGCAGCGTGCCGCCGAGCTGGAGTTGGCCGCACAGCGCTTCTTCGGCGACGCACATGGCCCGCGCCGCCACTACGACCTGCACACCGCCATCCGCGGCTCGGTCTTCGAGCGCTTTGCCATCTACCCCTACCTGCACGAGCGGGCGCACAACCGCGAGCAACTGATGTGGCTGGCAGCAGCGGACATCGGTACCGTACTGCTGCACAGCAAGCCGGCGGCCACATACAGCTACTTCACCAGCCACCACTGCCAGGCGGATGCGTTCACACTCGAGCTGGGCAAGGCGCGCCCGTTCGGCCACAACGAGCTGGCCCGCTTTGCCGGCATCGACCAGGCACTACGGCTGCTGGTCAGCGGTCGCAAACCGGTAACACCGCCGTTCCAGCCGCAGCGGGTGCAGCTGTTCCGTGCCAGCTACGACCTGATCAAGCTCAGCGGCGAGTTCGTCCTGCACCTGGCCGATGACGTAGAGAACTTCACTGCCTTGCCGGACGGCATGGTGATCGCCGAAGACGGCGACAGCCGCTACATCGCCCGTGGCGGCCAGGAGCGCATCCTGTTTCCCAACCCCAAGGTCAGTATCGGCCTGCGTGCCGGCATCGTGATCGCGCCCGCCAGCCTCGACAGCGACGCCTGAAACACAGATATCCACAGCAAATCGGGAAAAAGCTGTGGAAAAGCTGTGAGAAGACAAAAAAAAATATGCGGCATCAGCCACTTGGCTGTGCCGCATATTTTTCAGGCAGGCCGCACCTGAAGATTGGTCAATCTGGCGCTGCTTGCTGATAGTCCCGCAACCATCGCTGGAACGCTGCCAGCGGCAGCGGTTTGGCATAGTAGTAGCCTTGCCCATAGTCGCAGCCCAGCTCGCGCAGCTTATCGCTAATGGCCAGTGTCTCCACCCCCTCTGCCACCACCTTGAAGCCAAGCGAGTGCGCCAGCTCGGTGGTAGAACGCACAATCATCGCGTCAGCTTCGCTTTCCACCACACCCTTGACGAAAGCACGATCGATCTTGAGTTCGGATACAGGCAGTTGCTTGACATAGGCCAGCGACGAATAGCCGGTGCCGTAGTCGTCAATCGCCAGTGCCATACCCATATTACGCAAGGCATGCAGCGTCTCCAGCGCCTTATCCGGGTCTTCCATCACCCCGCTCTCGGTAATCTCCAGACACAGGTACTGCTTGGGCAAAGCCGCCATATTGAGGCAATTATCAACAAAAGCCGGCAAGGCCGGGTCCAGCAGGTCACGCGTTGATAGGTTGACCGAGATACGCACCGGCATGCCCTGCGCCAACAAATCAGCGGCATCGATACACGCACGCGCAATCACCCAGTGCGTGATCTCGCGGATATACCCTGTCTGCTCGGCAAACGGAATGAACTCGAACGGCGGCACAAACCCCCGCACCGGGTGCTCCCAGCGCACCAGCGCCTCCGCCTCGCAATGGCCAGTGCCATCCAGCGCTACTTTGGGCTGGTAATGCAGCGTGAGTTGCTCCTGGTTCAGCGCTTCTTTGAGATCGCCCAGCAAAGACAGGTGCTCTTCGCGGAACTGGCGCTTGGCCGCATCGTATACCGATACGGTGCACTTCTTGCGCTTGGATACATACATGGCTTCGTCAGCGCAGCGCAGCAAGTCCTGTGCACTGGCGGCATGCTCGGGGTAGGACGCGATACCGATACTGGCACGCACGTCCAGCTTCTTCTCGTCCACGGCCAGCTGACGCTCAAAGCCTTGCAAGACAGCCTGTAGTACTTCGTGATAGTCGGTACCGGCCACCACAAAAGCAAACTCGTCGCCACCCAGTCGGGCCAGTACGCCGCCAAAACGGCTTACCTCGGCGTGCAACCAGAAGCCGATACGCATGATCACCCGGTCTCCGGCAACGTGGCCCAGGGTGTCATTAAGCTGCTGGAAACGGTCCAGATCGAGCAACATCACGGTTTGACTCTGGCCCGGCGTGTCCAGCCGCTTGGCCAGCTCGCTAAGGAAGCCTGCGCGGTTCAGCAAGCCGGTCAGCGTATCGCGGTAGGCCAATGCCAGAATCTCCTGCTCACGCTCGGCAATGGCAGTCTGCATGTGATCCAGGCTGTCTGCCAGTTCGGCCAGCTCGTAGGTTTCCGGGCGCAGCACTTGTTCTGAATAACTGCCATCACGAATCTTCCTGGCTACCGACACCAGCCGGTACAAAGGCCGGGTAACAATGCCAGCCACCTTGAAACTGGCCAGAATGCACAGCAGCAGGCTGGCAACAGCCAAACCAAGCAGCGCCTTCTGCAGCGCATAAAACGGGGCCAGAATCTCTTGCAGCGGGCGTTGCAGTACGGCATACACTTTGTCACCAGGGCCGGTGGCAATCGACAGCATGCGCGTCTGGTACGGTGCACCAGCCAATTCCAGCTGCTTTTCGTGCAAACGTTCCGGCTGGCTCAACAGATCTTGCAACACCGGCCGGTCCAGCGTGGAAGCAAAGCTATGCAAGCGGCCATCCGCAGAACGGCTGAGGAAAGTCACCTCCAGGCCGGACATTTCCTTGAGATCCTGCGCCACCTTCTGGGTAAGCTTAACGCCCAGTGTAATCCAGCCAATCACTACCGGCGCTTTCACCGGTACCACTACCAGCTCGTAGGCTTCGCCGTTCACCACCTTGATGGCACTGGCCACTCCGTCCTTGCGCACGGTTTTCATCAGGTCCGGGAATGGGTAGACGCCCTCTTTGGCTACACCCTTGTTGTCTGCGGGTACGCTGCCTTGCAAGTCGCTCAGTAGTACCAATTCGGCACCCAAGCGGTTGGCATGGTTCTGCAGGGCGGACAGCATGGTCGGGCCATCGGCAGTAGCCAGCGCCTCGCGGAAAGCAAAATCTCCCACCAGCACCTGGGTCGCCTGAATCAGTAACTTATCGTTTTGTTCCAGCAACCGATTGAACACGCGCTGCCCGGTTTCCAGCTCCTGCTCGGCCTGGTCTTCAAAAATGTCCAGGTTGGCCGCACTGACCATGAAAAAGGAAACACCGAGCACAATGGCCAGCAAGGTGGTGAACAGCAGGGTAACGCGAAAACGGAGTGTCTGGCTAAAGCGCACCTTAAGCCCCCTGTCTGCGCAGCTCTGGCTTGCTCAGGCTTATCTTGATGCGCACAGATTGTGTCGCACCGGTTATTTTGACTTGCTGCATGATTTCTTCTTTCATTCGAGGATGCCACACCACCATACGGTAGTCCCCGACGGGGAGATTCCTTACCACGGCACGACCGTTGGCCGCACTGACATCAAACCAAGGGCTGTCTACCACCAGCACGTAGGCCAGCATCCAGTCGTGGATATTGCAGCCGAGGGCGACCAGCCCCGGTTTATCGAACACTACCGGCTGGGCGGGGGTACCGGTATACAGCTTGAGGTCAAACACTTTGGGCGCTGAAAAGCTGTATACATGGTGGCGCACCGTATCACGATTAGGAAAACTGACCGCCGTACCCGTCTGTACCACCGACACATAGGGCATGAAGGTCTTGTCCGCCTGCTCGATGGTGCCTTGCAAGCTGCCACGTGGCGCCCTGCCCGACAGCGGCAGCCAGTAAACGGCCGCATCAGCAACCGGAGCGCTCTGATCGTCCAGCACATGCACGGAGACTTCGGCAGCTATTACCTGAGAGGCCAGCAGTACAAAACCCAGTGCACAGACCGCCACACGACTCAGCAAAGCCTGCATTGCACTACGCTTGCTTGGCAATGGCGCATTATCCATTAAATTCCCACCCTTATGTCATTCGATGCATACACATAAGACAATTCAACAATAAGATCGCATCTTTCTATAATAATTAATAATGTAAAACCAGAACAGCGAATAAAAGCGCGAACCGCAGTCTGCCTCCAAGCATACCGAGCCACACCCATGGCGCAAGGTTCAAACACGCGCATACAAAAGAAAAACCCCTTTTGCCAGGCAAAAGGGGTAATCACGGCGAGGAAGGACGGTCAGGCTGCCGCGCCAGGTAGCTTTTGCAGCATGGCCAGCAAGGTTGCAACCCGTTCCTTCAGCTCGCGACGATCAACAATCATGTCGATGGCGCCTTTTTCCATCAGGAACTCGGAGCGCTGGAAGCCCTCCGGCAGCGTTTCGCGTACGGTCTGCTCGATCACGCGCGGGCCGGCAAAACCGATCAGCGCGCCAGGCTCGCCGATCACCACGTCGCCCAGGAAGGCGAACGAAGCGGACACGCCGCCCATGGTGGGGTCGGTCAGAATAGAGATGAACGGCAGCTGGTGATCGGACAGCAACTGCAGCGCAGCCGAGGTCTTGGCCATCTGCATCAGCGAGTTCAGGCCTTCCTGCATGCGGGCGCCACCGGACGCCGCCACACAGATGAACGGTGCTCGCGCCTCAACGGCCGCCTGCACCCCGCGCACGAAGCGCTCGCCCACCACCGAGCCCATCGAACCGCCGATAAAGCGGAACTCGAAAGCGGCTACTACGGCAGGCTGGTTATTGATGCTGCCTTGCATCACCACCAGGGCGTCGTCTTCACCGGTGGAGGACTGCGCGGCGTCCAGACGATCCGGATAGCGTTTGCTGTCCTTGAATTTCAGGATGTCTACCGGCTTCACTTCTGCACCGATCTCACGACGGCCTTCGGCGTCCAGCAACATGTCCAGACGTTCACGCGCGTTGATCGGGTGATGATGATCACACTTCGGGCAGACCTGCAGGTTGCTTTGGAGGTCGGTGTGGTACAGCACCGCCTCGCAGGCCGGGCACTTGCTCCACAGCCCCTCCGGCACCGCCGACGATTTGCTCGCACGCGTATCGCGCTTGATTTTCGGCGGCAGGAGTTTGTTCAACCAGCTCATGCTGACTCCTTGAATCTAAAAGCTGCGGCCACCCAAGGTTGGCCGCAGGCTGGCTGGCACGGGTCGTCCAGCGTTGTTCTAACGGATAGCGGCTTTCAATGTAGCCACCAGACGGGTCAACTGCTCTTTGGCAGTTTCGGGTGTAGCCGCCTCGATTTCCTGCACCAGACGGCTACCCACCACCACGGCATCGGCTGCCACGGAGATGGCGCGGGCGGTTTCCGCGTCGCGGATACCGAAGCCGACGCCGATCGGCACAGTAATGTGTTCTCTAAGGGCGGCAATTTTACGCGCTACGTCGTCAATGTCCAGATTTCCTGCGCCGGTCACCCCTTTTAATGACACATAGTAGACGTAACCCCGTGCCAGACGGGCAATGTCACGTACCCGATCGATCGGCGTGGTGGGTGCCACCAGGAATACCGGGTCCAGCCCTGCAGCGGTCAGGGCGGCGGTCAGCTCTTCCGCCTCTTCCGGCGGGCAATCTACCGTCAGCACGCCATCGACGCCGGCCTCAGCCGCAGCCTGGGCAAAAGCCTGGTAGCCCAGTACGTGTACCGGGTTCAGGTAACCCATCAGCACCACCGGGGTGTACTGGTTCTGCTGGCGGAAGGTTTTCACCATCGCCAGCACGTGGCGCAGGCCAACCTTGTGCGCCAGGGCGCGCTCGCTGGCACGCTGAATCACCGGGCCGTCGGCCATCGGGTCGGAAAACGGAATGCCCAGTTCGATGATGTCGGCACCGCCATCAACCAGGCCGTGCATCAGGTCAACCGTCAGCGCCGGGTTCGGGTCGCCAGCGGTAATGAAGGGAATCAGGGCTTTCTCACCTGCAGCCTGCAGGCGGGCAAAGGTTTCTGCTACGCGGCTCATGCGGTGTGGTCCTTGCATGGGTAGTTCAGTACGGTGGCGAAGTGCTCCACCACCGGGAACGGATCATAGAAATGGTGCAGCAATGCGCGCCATTGCTGATACTGCGGCGACTGCCGGAAACCCACGGTATGGGCTTCCAGCGTTTGCCACTGCACCAGCAACAGGTAGCGCCCCGGTACTTCCAGGCAGCGCTGCAAGGTATGGCCGGCGTAACCGTCGATGGCGGCGATCAGCGGCGAAGCGGCGGCAAACGCCTGCTCGAACGCGGCTTCCGCCCCGGCCTTCACTTGCAGATAGGCTGCTTCCAGTACCGGCGCCGCGATCACAGCGTGATGCCCATCAGGCCGGCAACGGTATTGATGTCCTTGTCGCCACGGCCGGACAGGTTGACCAGGATGATCTGGTCCTTGCCCATGGTGGGTGCCACCTTGGCCGCGTGCGCCAGCGCGTGGCTGGATTCCAGCGCCGGGATGATGCCTTCCAGGTGACAGCAGTCTTCAAAGGCGCGCAATGCTTCGTCGTCGTTGATGGCAACGTACTCGGCGCGGCCGATGTCTTTCAGCAGGCTGTGCTCCGGGCCCACGCCCGGGTAGTCCAGACCGGCCGACACCGAATGGGTCTCGATGATCTGGCCATCTTCATCCTGCATCAGGTAGCTGCGGAAGCCGTGCAGCACGCCCGGCTTGCCGGCCGACAGCGGCGCGGCGTGGCGACCGGTTTCCACACCGTCGCCCCCTGCTTCCACGCCCACCAGGCGCACGCCGTCCACGTCGACGTAGGGGTGGAAAATACCAATCGCGTTGGAGCCACCCCCTACGCACGCCACCACCATGTCCGGCTGGCGGCCAACCATCTCTTGCATCTGCTCTTTGGCCTCGATGCCGATGATGCGCTGGAAGTCACGTACCAGCATCGGGTACGGATGCGGGCCGGCGGCGGTACCCAGAATGTAGAAAGTGCTGTCGATATTGGTCACCCAGTCGCGCATTGCCTCGTTCAGCGCGTCTTTCAGGGTTTTGGAACCGCTTTCAACCGGCACCACGGTGGCACCCAGCAGCTTCATGCGGAATACGTTCGGCGCCTGGCGCTTCACGTCTTCGGCGCCCATGTACACCACACATTCCATACCGTAGCGGGCGGCCACGGTGGCCGATGCCACGCCGTGCTGACCGGCACCGGTTTCGGCGATCACGCGTTTCTTGCCCATGCGGCGGGCCAGCAGCGCCTGGCCAATGGTGTTATTTACCTTGTGGGCACCTGTGTGGTTGAGGTCTTCACGCTTGAAGTAGATCTGCGCACCGCCCAGTTGCTCCGACCAGCGCTTGGCGTGATAGATGGGGCTGGGGCGGCCAACGAAGTGCTTCAGCTCATGGTGATACTCTTGCCAGAACGCCGGATCAGCCTTGGCGCGGGCGTACTCGGCATTCAGCTCGTCCAAGGCTGCCATCAATGTTTCTGCTACGTAGACACCGCCATACGCGCCAAACCGGCCGCGTGCATCGGGGAAGTCATAACTGCTCATGGCATGCTCCTGATGGTTTTGTTTTAAAGCGCAGGGTCCGCGCCCTGCACTATCGAAATCTCACCCTGACGCACGGCAGCGACAAAGCTCGCTACCCGCGCCGGGTCTTTGATGCCCTTGCCAGCTTCCACGCCGCTGGATACATCTACCGCCGCCGGGCGTACCCGCGCCACAGCGTCGGCCACGTTGGCCGCATCCAGCCCGCCGGACAGTATCAGCGGCAAAGGCAGTACCGGCGGAATCAGCGTCCAGTCAAACACCGCGCCGGTACCACCGTGCGCGCCTTCCACAAACGCATCGGTCAGCAAGCCGCGGGCATCGTGGTAGTTGGCCGCGTAGGCGCACAAGTCCATGCCGGGGCGTACCCGCACCGCTTTCAGGTACGGGCGCTGGAAACTGCGGCAGAACGCCGGCGACTCTTCGCCATGGAACTGCAGCACGTCGATGGCGCAAGCCGCCAGCACTTGCTGTACTTCTTGCTCGCTCGGGTTGACGAACAGCGCCACCACCGTCACGAACGGCGGCAACGCGGCGATGATGGCTTGCGCCTGGGCGATGGTCACGCAACGCGGGCTGGGGGCATAAAACACCAGCCCGATGGCGTCCACCCCCAGCACCGCCGCCGCAGCGGCGTCATCGGGGCGGGTAAAGCCGCATACCTTGATTCGTGTCGTCATGTCAGCCCCACAGCGTCAGCCGCTCGGGCTGCGCCTCACTTGGCAGACCAAACTGCGGCGGGTAGCCCACGCCGGTCAGGTACAGGCCGTCCGGCATGAAGGTGGGCGGCGCCTTGCTGCGGTCGCGTGCGGCCAACAGTGCCTGCACCCCGGCCACGTCCAGGCTGCCCTTGCCGACGTACAGCAGGGTACCCACGATATTGCGCACCATATGGTGCAAGAAAGCGTCGGCGGTCAGGTCAAAACGGATCAAGCCGCGTTCTTCCACGATATCCAGCTGCTGCAGGTGCTTTAGCGGCGACTTGGCCTGGCATTCGGACGCACGGAAGCTGGAAAAATCATGCTGCCCCAGCAATACCTGCGCCGCCGCGCGCATGGCGGCCACGTCCAGCGGCTGGTGGTACCAGCCCACGCGCCCCGCGGTGAGTGCCGGGCGCACCGGATGGGTCAGCAAAAAATAGCGGTAGGAACGGGAAAACGCCGAAAAGCGGGCATGAAAATCGTCGCCGACCTCTTGCGCCCACACCACCGCCACCGACGACGGCAGCAAGGCGTTGACGCCGCGCACCCAGGCGCCAAGCTGGCGCTGCGCCTGCGTCTCGAAATGCACCACTTGCATCAGCGCGTGCACGCCGGCATCGGTGCGCCCTGCGGCCAACGTCACAACAGGATGGCCCGCAATCTGGCTGAGCGCGGCGTTGAGCTTGTCCTGTACCGTATTGCCATGCGGCTGGGTCTGCCAGCCGGCAAAGGCGCGCCCGTCGTATTCCAGGCCGAGCGCGATTCTCATTGAACTGCTTTCATGATGATGGCCAGAACCAGTGCTGCTACAAGCAGCAGCCAACTGTCCCGGCTATGCCAAGGGTAAAAACCCAACTCTACCTGATCCGGCTGCGTTTGTGACCCCTGTTGCGCCAGCAACTGCTGCTGCAGCCAAGCCAGCGAAGGCTTGGGCTGCGTCGCCAGCAGTGCTTCGGCGTACTGCAGCGTCAACACCAGACGCACGGCAACACGCTGCACCGGCACGCCGGCAGCACGCCAGGGCTGCAGCAGGTACAGCACAGCGGCCAGCATGGCACCGCTACCGTAATGCCGCCATAGCAGGCGCAGGCTAAGCGCCATCAACAGTAGGCGTAGCGCTTGGGCAGCACCTAGTTGCAAACCCTGCCAGCTGGGTGACCAGGCTTGCGCCGGCCACAATGGCAAGCCGGGCACATACCAGCCGGCCAGCAAGGCCGTGGCCAGCAACAGCCAGCGCATGCGCTGCACCGCCTGCCACAGCAAGCGCGGCCAACCCGCTGCGGCCAACATCAGGCACAGCAAGGCCGGCAGCGGCAGCATAGCCAGCGCCACAATGAAAAACAGCCAGACCACAAGGCTGGCTGCTGGGTGAAAACGCGGCGCTCTCACTGCTTGACGCCTGCCTCGCGCAACAGGGCATCGGCCGTTTCGGTATCGCCCATCTCGCGGTACAGCCTCGCCAAGTCTTGTGCTGCCTCGGCATTATCAACTTGGCTGGTCAGCGGGACCCTGTCTTCAGAATCCGGGGCAAACACCCCCAGATCTACCGCGGGCGGTTTTGCCATGGCAAAGTGTTCTGGCTGATCGGGCGCAGGCCGATACAGCGGGTTATCCGGATCGAGATTGCCGCCAAGCTGCAGCACGCGCTTCCACAGGGCGCTCTCCGGGCCGAATACGGCCAGCAGGTCCAGCGCTACCGACTCGAACTCCTGCTTATTGCCCTTGCGCGCAATTAGGTCCAGCAGTTTCATGCGCAAGTCTTCGCGCTCCGGCTCGTTGCTCAGGCTTTCGCGCAGTAGCTGCTCGGCCGCATCAAAGCGACCGTACGCCATCAACACGTCCGCTTCGGCCAGCACATCGATGGTTTGCAGATTGATGTCGTCGGCGATGGGCTGCACCAGCGGCTGCTCGTCCGGGCCCAACGAAGCGCTGATAGTGACTGGCCCCATGCCAGCACGGCCCAGCGAAGGCACAGTTACTTTGGGCTTGCTGGCGCGACGACGCTTAACCAGCAACCAAGCCAGCAAGCTGGCTACCGACAGACCACCGACACCATACAACACCCACTGGGTCAGGTTCTCGTCGAGAAACGCCTCATCCTGATCTGCGGAGGCGTCCATGTCGGGGCGGTGCGGAATCACCCGCGGCTGGCTTGCCTGACTGGACAGGCGATTGATTTCTGCCTCTAGCCAGGCCAGGCGCTGCTGCGCGGCCTTGAGCTGGGCGAGTTTTTCCTGCTCCAGCGCTGCAGCCTGCGCCGCAGAGGCATCCTGCACCACGCTAGCCTGCGGCGCGGAGGCTTGCTGCGACACGACAGCGCTAGCCGGCTTGGCAACCTCATCCACTTTGGCAGGCGCAACGGGCTGTGCCGCAGCTGCTGCAGGAGCAGCCTTGCCAGAGATAACAGCAGGTGTCGCAGAAGACGCCTCTGTTGGCGCTTGCACATTGGCCGCTTCACCGCCAGCCTCGGGTACCTTGAGCAAGCTACCGGCAAACAAACGATCGGGATTGCCGTGGGCAAAGGCTTGCGGGTTGGCCGCATAAATCTCGCGCGCCACCCTGGCTACAGGCTTGCCACCGGCAAAGCGGTAGGCCAAGCCCGACAGGGTATCGCCCGGTTGCACCTTGTAACTGCCTTTGAATGCAGGCACGGCGGCAGGCAAAGCTGCAGACAGATAGCTGCCTCGCTGGGTGGCGCGCAAGGTGAAGTCACGACGAATCTGCTCGTCCTGCTGCTGCGTACTCAGGGTAAAGCGCAGCAACGCAGCTTTAAGCACCGTTTCACTGCGAATGGTAAGCCACTGACGACCCTTGCGCTGGTGTACCTCGATGCGCGCTGCTGACAGTGCCGGGTCGTTGAAAGCGGAAAGCTGGAAACTGTCAGATGCAAGGCTGGACGGCCAGTCGCCCAATAGTTCGATCTCGGCGCGCAACGGTAAACCTAGCGCCGACAACAGACGTGCTTCGCCAAAAGCCAGGCCACCGGGCTCGTCAATCAGCGGATGTCGCTCTGCCAGTGCCGCACTGGCATCGTCTTTGGCAGGGGACTTGGCCGGTGAGGAGGAGCCACCATTAACGCGGTACTCGCGCACCACCTTGCCAGACGGCCAGGACAGCTCCAGCGCAAAGTTCATCACTTCGCCAGCCGACAGCACAGGGCCGGTGATGCGCACCATGTATTGGTTAGGCGAAGTTTCTACGGTACGAATCTGAAGCTGTGCCGCCTTGTCGGAATAAGGCGCCAGCGTGGAATAACGCTCGCGCGAAGCAAGCGCGACGAAAGGGTTTTCCAACCCGGGCTCCGGGTCCAGCGTGACTTCCGCGTAAAAAGGCTCTCCTGGCCCCGTCAGCAGACGTATCCCCCCCAAACCTGCATGTGCTGCTGGTGCCAACGCTGCAAATGCAATCGTCAACCCAGCCACCAATGGCCGCAATGTCACCCCTGATCCTTTATTCGGTTTTTTTGGATGTCCAGCCATAGTACCCGCAAGCCGTAGCAATAAGAAAGCCCATCATCTATTGCAATCGATCTGCATCAAATATCACAGCGATGACAGCAGGGTTTCCGCCTCCGACTTGAGTGGCCCCTGCGCCTCGGCTAGCAATTCTTCCAGCACCTCACGGGCGCCTTCCTTGTCACCCATGTCCAGGTAAACCCGCGCCAGATCAAGCTTGGTGGATAACGGATCTTCAGACAGGCTCATGCCATCAAGCGATGGCGCCTGCTCTGCCGCCGGCTGGGCCGGGGCATCAGTACCCAGCGACTCGAGCGAAGACAGATCAAAATCGAAAGCATTGTCATCCTGGACAGGCTGGGCTGCTGCCTCTGCTGCCGGAGCGGCAGGCGGGTCGAGGTTGAAATCAAAATCCAGCATATGCTTGTCGTCGGGCTCGGCTACCGGCTCGGGCTCGGGCTGCGGTGCTGGGGCAGCCAGCAAATCGTCCAGATCCAGTGCAGGCTCCGCACTGGCCGGCGAGGTTTCGTTAGCGCCAAACAGCGCATTGCGCAACGGGTCGTCATCGCCAGTATCAATTGCTTCCGGTTCGATGAAAGCATCCGCCGGCAACGGTGCCAGTTCAGCGGGCTCGCCCATCAGTTCGGAATCCAGATCAATGGATGCAGCTGCGGCAGAGGTAGCAACAGCTGCCGCAGCTGCCGGCTTGTCTGCCACCTGCGACTCACCAGCGTACAAGGCGTTATTCGGGTCAATGGACAGACCCAGCGACGCAGCGCGCGCCCACAGGGTGCCCTTGCCATCGAATGCCGCATGCAATTCGCGCGCCTGGGCTTCGAAAGCAGCCCTGTCAGATCGCGCAGCATAGATCTCCAGCAGCTTCATGCGCACTTCATGACGAGTGGGGTCTTTGCTCAGCGCATCCTTAAGGATGTCCTCAGCCTGCTGGTCACGGCCATAGGCCAGGTAAACCTCGGCCTCGGCAATCGGGTCAACTTCGCCGGCGTCCATGCCATTCATGCCGGTGCGGGTAAAGTCAGCCAGGAAAGTATTGCTGCTGGCTTCGTCCACTGCCGCAACGCGGCCAACGGTTCCAGCACCCAGAATCGAGGCTCCCGCCAGGTCAGTGGCAGATTTGGCACCGCGCTTGCGACGACGCATGAAAAGGATACCGGCGACACCCAGCAGCACCGTAGCAACACCAGCGGCAATCAAAGGCAAGTAGCCCATCACCTGATCGATCAGACCAGGGCCTTCTGCTACCGGCTCACTGGCTACGACTACCGGTTTATGCACCGGTACTGCAGCGGGCACTACCGGCGCCGATGCCTGGGGCACAGAGGCCGCCTGAGCCTGCGGCTCGGAAGCAGCCATGGCTACTGCAGCAGGCACACTGGCAGCGACAGGTGCAGCCATGCCTGCTTGCAGCGCTTGCAGTTTCTGCTCCAGCTCCTGGATTTTCTGCTGGGCAGCCTTTAGCTGCGCATCCTGTGCCAACAAACCAGGATCAGGCTGCTCCAGCTTCAGTACCGGCTTGGCTGGGGACTGTGGCACAGGTACTGCCACGGCGTCTGCCCCCCGGACCGGCGCACGCGCCGGGGCAGCATTGCCGTCCAGCACTTCTGCCACGCGAGCCGGACGCAATGATTGTGCAGCGGCAGTAGTTGGCACCTTCAGACGGGTACCCGCGCGCAGCGTGGAAGGGTCGCCATTCTGGAAGGCTGTGGGGTTGGCCAGCATGATGGCTGCCATGGTCTGACGCAGCGTGGCGCCTTGCGGCCGAATGGCGCGCGCAACGTGAGCAAGCGTCTGGCCACGACGCACCACCACGGTACCGTCACCCTTGTCAGAGGGGGTTTGAGCTACCGGCGCTGGCAACGGCAAGCGCACCGGCTCTACCGGTTTGAGCCTGGACGGTTCGGTCACTGCAGTGGCACGTGCAGAGCGCTCGATGGCCTCGGCCTTGTTAGGGTATTCCACAGGATCAAGCAATACCGTGTATTCGCGAATGGAGCGACCGCTGGCGGTGCGCGCCTCCACGACAAAGCGCAGGTAGGGCTCGCTGATCGGCTGTACCGACAGCACCCGAATGTAAGGCCGGCCGTTGGAGCGGTAAGCGAGGGCAAAGCGCAGGCTGCTCAGCGCGGGACTGTAGTCAACTTGCAGATCGCGAAAGGTCTCGATGGATGCCAGCCCGACACGGACAATGTCTTCTTCCTTGGCGCCGGTCAGATCAATGTCTGCGCGTAGCACCTCGCCCAAGTTGGAGCGGACAGCAATCCCGCCCAAGCCGCCCCAGGCTGCAGAGGAGAACAGCAAGGCAACCAGCAGAGCACTTATCTTTTTCTTGGCTAGCATCGTAATGCGCTACCTTATCGGTAAATAGTGTGTCGATTCCGGCTAACAGCCCTGCCTTTGATGGCTTCGGCGGCAAGCCGCCGCCCTTCTGTCACCGGAATACCCATCCAACAATTCAATCCTGCTTGCATGCAATAGTACTAGGACTTATCGAGTCAAGCAAAATAGCCCCGCTTCATCAGCGCAACCGTCGCCGCCACACAAGGCAAGGCCGCACCGGTCCGCGCATTATCGGCAGCCAGCCAGAACGACAGCACCTGTCCCTGGCGACGGACGCGGCTGACCCATACCGCCTCGTTACCGGACGATTCCAGCGGCGTCACGTACGGCATCTCGCCCGCCGGATCGTCCACCACCTGCAAGCCGGCGGCCTGGAACAGCTCGCGCGCCTTGGCCGGGGTCAGTTCATCACCGGTCTTCACGCTGACCGCCCAGCCGTGACCGAAGAAAACCGGCACGCGCACGCAGCTGGCTTCCACTTCCAGCGCCGGCAGTGCCAACACCTTGCGCAGTTCGTGCTCGATGGAACGCTCTTCTTCGCTGACACCGTCTTCATCAACCGCACCGACCAGCGGCAGCACGTTGAAAGAAATACGCTTCGGGTAAACTTCCAGTTCCACATCACGGGCACCGAACAAGGCAGTGGTCTGGTTGGCCAGCTCTTCCAGTGCGGCACGGCCCGAACCAGATACCGACTGATACGTCGCCACGCTGACACGCTGCAGGCCACTGGCCTTCAGTGCGGCCAACGCTTGCGCCAGCGGGCTGACGGTGCAATTGGGCACCGCCACCAGCAGGCCTTCACCCAGATCGTCCAACACTGCCTCGTTTACACCGGGCACGAACAGCGGCACATCATCGGACAGACGGTAGGTACTGCTGAAATCGATGATGGCGCAACCGGCCTGGCGCGCTTCCGGCACATACTGGCGCGTCATGTCGGCACCACCGACAAAAATGGCCAGCGACACATTGGCGAAATCGAATTCACCTACCGCGCCGACTTCCAGCTCCAGATTGCCAAAAGAAACGGTCTCGCCTTCCTTATCGGCAATATCCAGCGCAAATACACGGCCGATCGGCAATTGACGCTCGGCCAGCAAATCCAGCACGGCCTCCCCGATCAGATTGGTAGCACCGACAACAGCAAGACGAATGGTTTCAGACATGTAAATACCTTGATAACAAACGGACACAGGCAATATAAGATTGCCTTGATAATAGAATTGACGTCATTTTAGCGCACTGGCCTGACAAATAAAGCCGTGCACAAATTAAAAAGCCTGCCACCGTAGTGACAGGCTGTGTTTTTCGCTGCAGGAAACCCTGCCAAATTTGCTTAGCGCTCGATCAGGATGCGCAGCATGCGGCGCAGCGGCTCGGCCGCGCCCCACAGCAGCTGGTCGCCAATCACGAAGGCGGACAGGTACTCGCCGCCCATATTCAGCTTGCGCACGCGGCCCACGCCGATTTGCAGGCCACCGGTAATGGCCGCCGGGGTCAGCTCTTTTACGCTGATTTCGCGGTCGTTCGGCACCCATTTCACCCAGTCGTTGCCCGACTTGATGATGGCTTCGATTTCTTCCAGCGGCAGGTCTTTTTTCAGTTTCACGGTCAGTGCCAGGCTGTGACAGCGCATGGCGCCGATGCGCACGCACAGGCCATCTACCGGAATGGTGGCGTCGGTGCCCAGAATCTTGTTCACTTCGGCCTGGCCTTTCCACTCTTCCTTGGACTGGCCATTATCCAGCTGCTTGTCGATCCACGGGATCAGACCGCCAGCCAGCGGCGCACCGAAGAACTCGGTCGGCACGTCTTCGCGGATGGAGGCTGCCACTTTGCGATCGATGTCCAGAATGGCGGACGACGGGGTAGCCAACTCGTCGGCCACGGCTGCGTGCACCACGCCCATGCCCTTCAGCAACTCGCGCATGTGGTTGGCACCGCCACCGGATGCCGCCTGGTACGTCATAGACGATACCCACTCCACCAGACCTTCACGGAACAAACCACCCATGCCCATCAGCATGATGGAGTTGGTACAGTTGCCGCCGATGTAATCTTTTACGCCCTTGGCCAGCGCCGCGTCGATCACGTTGCGGTTGACCGGGTCCAGCACGATCACGGCGTTGTCTTCCATGCGCAGACTGGAAGCCGCATCGATCCAGTAACCGGTCCAGCCGGCCGCGCGCAGTTTGCCGTATACCTCGGCGGTGTAGTCACCACCCTGGCAAGTAACGATGGCGTCCATCGCTTTCAGTTCGTCGATATTGCGCGCGTCTTTCAGCGGCGGCACCTCGCGGCCAACGTTGGGCGCAGCACCACCCACATTGGAGGTGGTGAAGAACACCGGCTCGTTGATTACGGCAAAATCGTTCTCTTCCAGCATGCGCTGCATCAGCACGGAACCCACCATGCCGCGCCAGCCTACAAAACCTACTCGCACGATAATTTCTCCTGAATGTCGTCGGGTGTTTGAAACCGTTTGCCCGCCCTGCTTGAAGGCAGGCTTATCTAGTGATCGACCCCATTGTGCAGGGCAACAGCAGCTCGCACAATGGGGTGTCGTTTTTTTATTTGAACAGCATTAAAACGGTCATTTACATGGCGGCAACCACGGCATCACCCATGCCGCTGCAGCTGACTTTTTCGCAGCCGGCTTCAAAAATGTCGGCAGTACGGTAGCCCTTGGCCAGCACGATTTTCACAGCATTTTCCACGCGCTGGGCGGCGGCTTCCTGGCCGAAGGTATAACGCAGCATCATGGCCGCCGACAGGATGGTCGCCAGCGGGTTGGCCAGGTTCTTGCCAGCGATATCCGGCGCAGAACCGTGGCTCGGCTCGTACAGGCCCTTGTTGTTCTGGTCCAGCGACGCCGACGGCAGCATGCCGATGGAGCCGGTGAGCATCGAAGCCTCGTCGGACAGGATGTCGCCAAAGATATTGCCGGTCACCATCACGTCGAACTGCTTGGGGTTGCGCACCAGCTGCATGGCGGCGTTGTCCACGTACATGTGGCTCAGCTCCACCTGCGGGTACTCGCGGGCCACGTCGATCATGATTTCTTTCCAGAACTCGGTGGTTTCCAGCACGTTGGCCTTGTCGACCGAACACAGCTTCTTGTTGCGCTTCATCGCGATACCGAACGCCACGTGGGCGATGCGGCGGATTTCGCCTTCGCTGTAGCGCATGGTGTTATACGCCTCGCGCTCGCCCAGTTCGTTGACGGCGATGCCGCGCGGCTGGCCGAAGTAGATATCACCGGTCAGCTCGCGCACGATCATGATGTCCAGACCCGACACCACTTCCGGCTTCAGCGTGGAGGCATTGGCCAGCTCCGGGTACAGAATGGCCGGACGCAGGTTGGCGAACAGGTTCAGGTCTTTACGGATGGCCAGCAGGCCGCGTTCCGGGCGCAGCGGGCGCTCCAGCATGTCGTACTGCGGGCCGCCAACGGCGCCCAGCAGCACGGCGTCCGCTTCGCGGCACAGCTTCTGGGTGAATTCCGGGTACGGTACGCCGTAGGCGTCGTAACCGGCACCGCCCAGCGGCGCCTCTTCCATTTCGATCGGCAGGCCGTCGCTGCGCAATACGTCCAGTACGCGTTTGGCTTGGGCAATGATTTCCGGACCGATGCCGTCACCCGGCAGAACTGCAATTTTCATGATCTTTATCCTGTGCTATGGGGCAGAAGGTTGGCCGCATGCGGCCAACCTTGGGAGTATCAGGCAAACAGCCAGGGCTGCGATTGGCGGCGTTGCGCTTCGTAGGCCTTGATCTTGTCGGCGTGCTGCAAGGTCAGGCCGATTTCATCCAGGCCGCCCAGCAGGCAGTGCTTGCGGTGTTCGGTGATGTCGAAGGCAAAGGTCTGGCCCGACGGCGTGGTGATGGTCTGCGACGGCAGGTCCACATTCAGCGTGTAGCCTTCTGCAGCTTCGCATTCGCGGAACAGCTGGTCTACCACCTCGGCCGGTTGCACGATGGGCAGCAGGCCGTTCTTGAAGCAGTTATTGAAGAAAATATCGGCAAAGCTCGGCGCAATGATCACGCGGAAGCCCTGGTCTTCCAGCGCCCACGGCGCGTGTTCGCGGCTGGAACCACAGCCGAAGTTCTCGCGCGCCAGCAGCACCTGGGCACCGGCGTAGCGCGGGTAGTTCAGCACAAAGTCCGGGTTCAGCGGGCGCTGGCTGTTGTCCATGCCCGGCTCGCCGTGGTCCAGGTAACGCCATTCGTCGAACAGGTTGGGGCCAAAGCCGGAGCGCTTGATCGATTTCAGGAATTGCTTGGGGATGATGGCGTCGGTGTCGACGTTGGCGCGGTCCAGCGGGCAGACCAGGCCGTTGAGTGTGGTGAATGCTTTCATTGTGCAGCCCTTTCAATGGCGCTACCCGCCTTCTTGATATCTTTGCCAATGCCGGAAACCGTGTTGCAGCCAGTGATGGCCAATACCACAGAAAGCAGTGCCAGAAGTCGGATAGTCATGATTGTTTGCCTTTGCTTACAGTGCGCGGAAGTCGACAAAACGGCCGGCGACGGCAGCCGCGGCGGCCATGGCCGGGCTCACCAGGTGGGTACGGCCACCCTGACCCTGACGACCTTCAAAGTTGCGATTGGAGGTGGAGGCACAACGCTCGCCCGGTTGCAGACGGTCGGCGTTCATCGCCAGACACATCGAGCAGCCCGGCTCGCGCCATTCAAAGCCTGCTTCGATAAAGACTTTGTCCAGGCCTTCTTGTTCCGCCTGCGCTTTCACCAGGCCGGAACCCGGCACCACCAGCACCTGCTTCACGTTGGCCGCTTTCTGGCGGCCACGCGCCACGGCAGCAGCGTCACGCAAGTCTTCGATGCGGCTGTTGGTACAGGAGCCGATGAACACGATGTCTACCGGAATCTCGCTCATCGGGGTGCCGGCTTGCAGGCCCATATAGGCCAGTGCACGCTCGATGGAACCTTTTTTCACCGGGTCGGCTTCTTGCGCCGGGTCCGGCACGCGGCCGTTGATGTCGGTCACCATTTCCGGCGAGGTACCCCAGGTCACTTGCGGCTGGATGTCGGCCGCGTCCAGCACGACGATCTGGTCGAAGTGCGCGCCATCGTCGGAATGCAGCGTGTTCCAGTACGCCACGGCGGCGTCCCACTGTTCGCCTTTCGGCGCAAACGGGCGGCCTTTGACGTAATCAATGGTTTTCTGGTCCACCGCCACCAGACCGGAACGGGCGCCGGCTTCGATGGCCATATTGCACAGGCTCATGCGGCCTTCCATCGACAGCTCGCGAATGGCTTCGCCGCCAAACTCGATGGCGTAGCCGGTACCGCCGGCGGTGCCGATCTTGCCGATAATCGCCAGCGCCACGTCTTTACCGGTAATGCCGGCCGGCAGCTTGCCGTCCACACGCACCAGCATGTTTTTGGATTTCTTCGCCACCAGCGTCTGGGTGGCCATCACGTGCTCCACTTCCGAGGTGCCGATACCGTGCGCCAGCGCGCCGAAAGCACCGTGGGTAGAGGTATGGCTATCACCACAGACCACGGTCATGCCCGGCAGCGTGGCGCCCTGCTCCGGCCCCATCACGTGCACGATGCCCTGGCCTTTGTCCTTGAACGGGAAGTAAGCCAGCGCGCCAAAGGCCTTGATGTTGGCGTCCAGCGTTTCTACCTGCTGGCGCGAAATCGGGTCCTGGATGCCCTTGTCCCAATCGTTGGTGGGGGTGTTGTGGTCGGCAGTCGACACCACCGAATCCACTCGCCACAGCGGGCGACCGGCCAACTTCAGGCCTTCAAACGCCTGCGGGCTGGTCACTTCGTGCACCAGGTGGCGGTCGATGTAGAGCAAAACGGTGCCGTCGGCTTCTTCGTGCACCACGTGGCTGTGCCACAGCTTGTCGTACAGGGTTTGTGCGGTCATGGTCGCGCCTTCAGGTAAGGATGGAACAAGGGATCTGCCTGCCGGCCAGCGTGCGCCCTGCGGCGCCACCCGGCTTTGCGCCGGCGCAAATCCTGCGTTGGCCACCATCATGACGCAGGCTTTTTCCTAGTACAAGATAAGCATTTATACTAGTACTAACACTAACAGCTAGCGAGACCTTGCCATGCGCAACAGCAGCCAAACCAGCCCGCTGGGCGACTTCATCCGCAGCCACCGCGAGCGGCTGCAACCGGAGCAAGCCGGCCTGCCCGCTGGCAGCCGCCGCCGTGCCAAAGGCCTGCGTCGCGAAGAGGTGGCCGCGCTGTGCGGCATCAGTCCTACCTGGCTGACGTGGATAGAGCAAGGTCGCACGCAGTCGGTATCGGCTGCCACGCTGGCGGCGCTGGCCAGCACGCTGCAGCTGTCGCGCGCCGAAACCGAGTACCTGTTCAACCTGGCGGGGCAAAAAAACCCGCAGCACAGCAGCGCGGCGGCCAACCCCGAAGCCGAACAGATGCTGGCCGCCGCTACCGCTCACATCAGCCGGCCGGCTTACGTGCTGGACGCGCTATGGCAGATACCGGCGTGGAACGCCGAAGCTGGCGAACTGTTTGCCGGCTGGCTGGATCAGCCCGGCGACAAGAACCTGCTGCAGTTCATGTTCTGCCACCCGTTGGCCGCGCAGCTGGTAGACGACTGGCCGACGCGGGCGCGACGCATGGTGGCCGAGTTCCGTGCCGACACCAGCGCGCTGCAACACGAGGCGGCGAACGCGCTGATTGCCGGCCTGCGGGAAAGCAGCGCCGCCTTCGACGAACTGTGGCGGCAGCAGGATGTATTGGGAAGAGAAGGCGGCGAGCGGGTGTTCAACCACGCGCGCCAAGGGCGACTCAGCTACCAGCAGCTGACGCTGCGGCTGGCGCACGCGCCGGAGCTGAAACTGGTGATGTTGTTGTAGTCAGTGGGATGCGAAGCGCTTTACGGCACTATTGCGGCGCAGATAATCCACCATCCACGCGTCAAATTCGGCTTGATCGGCCATCCCCATCGGCTCTTTACTACGTAGCAGGCGCACCGCATGGGCACCCTGCCGCGACGCGCCGGTGGTGCGGGCGCGGTAATCATAGCGACAGCGCATCCACCCCGATAGCGCGCGTGTCGTCAGTTGGCCGTCAAAATGGCAATAGTAAGGCTGCCCTTGGTCTGCCCCCTCTGCCACACGGAAGCGCAAGTAGCCGCTGGCCGGGTTGTATTGCTGTACTTCGATTTCGCCTGCTGCCACATCACCCTGCAGTGCCGCACTCATGAACAACACCCCGCGCAGCTGACTTTTGTCGTGCCACAGACTAACGCCGTAGCCGTACTGATGCTCTTCGGTAAAACGATAATCCTCAAACTGAAGATAGCCTTGCGGCAAAGACGCCGCGTGAGCCAGCGAGGCAAAAAGACCGCCCATCAGTAACAGCATGCGCATGGTGAACTCCGGCAACAGGTAGCAACAACGCACCGGCGGCTGCGCCCTATGTGCAATCGTCCGCCATCCCCACTCGCGGCATAGCAGACGCGCATTAACGAAATCAACTTGCCTTGTGTCTTTCGGCGGCAGTTGGCCGCAACCACTTCAGGCACACGCCCACCCCCAGCAGCAAGGCAAAAGTGGACACGCCAAAGGTCAGCCCCACGCCGCCGTGCTGCCACAGCACGCCGCCCAACAGGCCGCCGATACTGCCACCAACACCGAACGATGCCACCGTGTACAAGCCCTGGCCACGCGCCTGGTGCTGCTCGGCAAAGTTGCGGTGAATCAGCCCCACGGCGGCAGCGTGGTGCACGCCAAAGGTAAAGGCATGGCCCAGCTGCGCCACAAAGGCCACCACACCAACCGGCAGCAGTGTCGCCATCAGCGCAAAGCGCAGCGCCGACATCAGCAGCGACGCCAGCATCAGGCGTTCCAGCGTAAAGCGTGCCATCAGGCGCGGCATCTGCCAGAACACCACGATCTCGGCCATCACGCCGGTAGCCCACAGCAAACCGGTGGTGCTGGCGCTATAACCCGCTTCCTTCAAACCAATGGAATAGAAGTTGTAGTACGGCCCCATGGCAAACGACAGCAAGAAGCAGCAGGCAAACAGCGCCACCACGTGCGGTTGGCGCACGGTAGCCCAGATCGGCTCCGGCCGCGTCTTGGCACGCTCGATGGCCACTTCCGGCACGCGCCAGCAGGCCAGTACGATCAAGCCCAGCAGGCCGACGATCAGCCACGGCAGGTTGGCCATGGTCACCAGATTCAGCAAGTAACCGCCGCTGGCAGCAAAGCAGACAAAGCCGATGGAGCCCCATACCCGCACCCGGCTATAGCGGCCGGGCTGGCTGCGCGTCAGGTGCGCGGTGGACGCCTCGCCCAGCGGCAGGGCGGCGGCCCAGAAGAAGTGATTGACTGCCAGCCAGGTAAACATGCCCCAGAAGCTGTGTTGCAGCGCCACCATCACGAAGCTGGCCAGTGACACCACCGACGTCCACAGCATGATGCTGCGGCGTTTGCCGCGCCGGTCGGCCAGCCAGCCCCAGAACATCGGCGCCACAATCCGCGCCAGCGTGGACAACGCCATCAGGATGGAGATTTGTACGGTATTGAACGACAGCGACTCGAGATACAGCGACCAGAACGGGCCGAACAGACCCTGAAAGGCAAAATAGCTGAAGTAGAACGCTGCCAGCGCAGCGAGAGGGGCAGAAGCAGACATCGGGTGTAACACAGGGAAGCGGGTGCAGCGCACCGGGGCGACACTATAGCGCAAAAGCCCGCCACCATGAAACCTGCATGCCCGCCCCGATGGCAAACAGACTGTTTCCTGCTGCACAAGACGGGCGATCGCAAGGCTTGTTGCGTCGCCCGCCTGCGGCCACTTACCAGCTGTCCTTGAAGCGCAGGATATCGCGGCGCGCCTTCTTGGTAGGCCGCCCCTCACCGTACGGAAAGCTCGCATGCTCGGCCTTCTGCAAGCCGATCTGGTGTTCGCGGGCGGCAACCGATGCCTCGCTTTCGCTGTACAGCAAACGTGCCTCGGCGGCTGGCCGGCGCTGGGTGGCCAGTGCTAGAATGGTAACGTTGTAGACCAGCTGGTCGATGCGGATCTGCAGCAGCTCACCCTCGCGCGCCACGCGGGACGCCTTCACCCGTTCGCCATTCACCAGCACCCGGCCCAGCTCCAGCGCCTCGTGCGCCAGCTGCCGGGTTTTGAAGAAGCGCGCCGCCCACAGCCATTTATCCAGCCGCACCTTGTCGTCGTCTGCGGCCAACCTTGCCTTGCTCATGCTGCCACCTGCCACTGTGCCTGTACCACGCCCAGGTCCAGCGCCAGCCTGTCACCCGGCTGCAACTGCCCCACCCCGGCCGGCGTGCCGGTATAGAGAATGTCACCCGCACGCAGGCCGTACAGCTGCGACAGGTAGCTCACCAGGAACGGCACCGAAAAGCGCATCAGCGTGGTATCGCCCTGCTGACGCAATACATCGTTAACGTGCAGGGTAAAGCGTGCGGCCAACGGGTCCAGCTCGCTGGCCGGCACAAAGTCCGATACGCAGGCAGCACCACGGAAGCCTTTGGCCTTGGTCCACGGCAAGCCTTTGGCTTTTACCTCGCTCTGTACGTCGCGGGCGGTGAGGTCGAGGCCGATACCGTAGCCGGCCACGTAATCCAGCGCCTCTGCCATGCTGACGTTGTCGGCGTCGCGCCCGATCAGCACCAGCAGCTCGCACTCGAAATGCACGTCTTGTGAAAAGGCCGGCAAGACGAGTGGTTTGCCTTCTGCAAGCAACGCCGCAGCGGGCTTCAGGAACACCACCGGCTCTTCTTCCATGGCATTGCCCAGCTCGGCCGCATGGTCGGCGTAATTGCGGCCGATACAGAAAATAGTACCGACGCGATGATCCTCACCCTGAAGTCGGATATTCATAAACAAACCTTTATTAAAACAAAGCGCATTGATTCAAAGAACTGCAACAAATTCAAAAATACACTAAAACCAGAAATATCCGCATAGGGCGTGTGCACATTACTGGGAGGTAAGCATGAGCATCAAGGCACGGGTTTTCTGGCTGGCCGGCAGCCTGCTGGTACTGATGATGATGCTGTGCGGCAGCCTGTTTGTGTTGCTGCAAAAAAGCAATGACGCGTTCGCTTCCACCTATCAAGACCGGGTCATTCCGCTCAAGCAGCTGAAGGTAGTGGCGGACATGTTTGCCGTCAATGTGGTGGATGCCATTCACAAGACCAACGCCGGCACACTGAGCAGTAGCGACGGCGTCGCCGCCATCAATACCGCAGAAAAAGAATTCCAGCGCCAGTGGGACGCCTACACCGCCACGCGGCTGACCGAAGAAGAAGCACGCCTGGTAGAGCAAGCCAAGGCCAGGCTGGGCGAAGCGCTGGGGGTAGCACGCGAAGCCCGCCAGCTGATGCAGGCCGGGCAAAAAGAGGCGCTGCACACGCTGGCCGAGAAAAAACTGTACCCGGCGGTGGACCCGCTTAGCGCCAACATCAGCCAACTGATCGACCTGCAACTGGCCGAGGCGGAAAAGAACTACCAAAGCAGCGAGCAGAACCTGCACGCCAGCCTGCTGTTTGCCAGCGGCGCGCTGCTGGTCAGTCTGCTGATCGGCAGCATCATGGCCTGGCGCCTGGCCAGCCGGCTGAACAGCAGCGTGCGCGAACTGGCCGACACCTGCCAGGCCATCACGCAAAAGCACGACCTCAGCCTGCGCATTCCGGTACGCGGCAAGGACGAGCTGGCCATCATCGCCAGCCAGCTCAACGGTTTGCTGGACAGCATGGGCACCATCATCCAGGACGTGCGCCACAGCAGCGACAATATCAACCAGATGGCACGGCAGATCGGTCAGACCTCCGACAGCATTAGCGGCAGCTCGCGCCAGCAAAGCGAAGCCACCTCGTCGATTGCCAGCACGGTGGAGCAGTTTGCCGTCAGCATCACCCACATTGCCGATAGCGCCGAGGTGGCCCAGCAGCGCGCCAGCCAGGCCGGCACGGTATCCACCGAAAGCTCGCGCGTCATCGACGCCACGCTGCAGGAGATCAACGCCATCGGCCAGGCCATCCGCAACAGTGAACAGCAAGTGGCCGCCCTGGCGCAGCAGAGCCAGACCATTGTCAGCGTGCTGGACGTGATCCGTGACGTGGCCGACCAGACCAACCTGCTGGCGCTGAACGCCGCCATCGAAGCCGCGCGCGCCGGCGACCTGGGCCGCGGTTTTGCCGTGGTGGCCGACGAAGTGCGCAAACTGGCCGAGCGCTCGGCACAATCCACCGTCCAGATCGACCAGATGGTGCGCGAGATTACCCAGTCGGCACAGGCGGCCAACCTGGCCATGCAACAAAGCGTCAACCGCGTCAGCAAGGGCGAGGCGCTCACCTCCGAAATCCAGGATGCCATTTCCCGCATCCAGCACACCATTCGCGAGGTATCACAGTCAGCCAGTGAAATTGCCGACGCACTGGCCGAGCAACGCACTGCCAGCAACGACATGGCGCGGCGCGTGGAACAGATTGCCCAGCTATCGGAAAGCAACGCCGACAGCGCGGTCAACCTGGACAGCTACGCCGACCAGCTGGAAGACAAGGCCGACCACCTGGAAAACAAGGTCCGCAATTTCATCGTTTAAGCCCCCCACCCCACGCCTGCCGCCGGCCTGCCCTGCGGCAGGCATCAGCCTGACATGCACGCACGAAAACCGCATGCCAATTCAATAAACATGTCATAATCCTCCGCCAGATCCCGCCCAGCTGTTGCCGATGCAACCGTTGCGGCTGCGTTTATCGCAGTGCAACAAGCCCTCGCTGTGTTTTGTCATAAAGCAATGGTAAAGTCTTTACTCAGCAGATTGCGCCAAAACAAGAACAATCATCCTGTCGCGCACGGCAGCACGGCCTGTTTGTCTTCCCCCGTTTGAAGGAGATCTCAATGAGTCAGGAAACCCCTACTTCGCTGGACAGCTTTTTTGCCAGCCTGTCCGAAGCCAATCAGAAGTGGATGCAGCAGTTCGTGAATTCGCTGGGTAACGGCCTGTCGCCGCAAGATGCGGCCAACCCGATGGCCGGCGCGTGGAACCAGATGATGGAAAACGCCAACCAGTTCATCGCCCTGCAGAACAACCTGTACCAGCAACAGATGAACATCTGGCTGAGCTTCCTCGGCCAACCCGCCGCCACCCAGGCACAGCCGGCCGCCGGCGACCGCCGCTTTTCGGCACCGGAATGGAACGACCATCCGTTCTACAGCTTCCTCAAACAAAGCTATCTGCTGACCAGCAAATGGATGACCGAGCTGGTAGACAAAACCCAGCTGGAAGGCGAAGACAAAGAACGCCTGGCTTTTGCCACCCGCCAGTACATCGACGCGATGGCCCCGACCAACTTCATGCTGACCAACCCGGAAGTGGTGAAGCGTGCGCTGGAAACCAAGGGCGAAAGCCTGGTGGAAGGCATGAAGAACATGGTGGAAGACCTGCAGAAGGGTCATATCTCCATGTCCGACGAGAGCAAGTTCGAGATCGGCAAGAACATTGCCTGCACCCCGGGCAAGGTGGTGTTCCGCAACAACCTGATCGAGCTGATCCAGTACACCCCCACCACCGAGCAGGTCTACGAAAAGCCGCTGCTGATCGTGCCGCCGTGCGTGAACAAGTACTACCTGATGGACCTGCAGCAGGATAACTCGATGGTGCGCCACTTCGTGGCCCAGGGTTACCGCGTGTTCCTGGTGAGCTGGCGCTCCGCCACCCCGGACATGAAGCACTACAAGTGGGACAACTACATCGAAGAAGGCGTGATCGCCGCTGCCGAAGCGGTACGCAAGATCACCAAACAGCCGTCGATGAACGCGCTGGGCTTCTGCATTGGCGGCGTCATCCTCAACACCGCGCTGTGCGTGATGAAGCACCGCAAGCTGAACTACATCGACAGCGCCACCTTCATGACCTCGCTGGTAGACCATACCGACCCGGGCGAGATCAAGGTCTTCATCGACGACAAGCTGATCCAGGCCCGCGAAGCCAAGCTGGCCACCGGCAGTGGCGGCATCGTCAGCGGCAAGGAACTGGGCCGCACCTTCGCCAGCCTGCGCGCCAACGACCTGGTGTGGAACTACGTGGTCAACAACTACCTGCTGGGCAAGACCCCGCCGCCGTTCGACCTGCTGTACTGGAACAACGACGCCGTCGACCTGCCGCTGCCGATGCACACCTTCTTCCTGAAGGAGTTCTACATCAACAACGCGCTGACCAAGCCGGGCAGCATCGAACTGTGCGGCGTGAAGATCGACGTATCGCAGATCGACATCCCGCTGTACATCTTTGCCGCCCGCGAAGACCACATCGTACCGTGGAAATCGGCCTACGACGGCGTGCAATACCTCAGCGGTGCCGCCTCGCGCCGCTACGTGCTGGGCGCCTCCGGCCACATTGCCGGCTCCATCAACCCGGTGACCAAAGACAAGCGCAACTACTGGGTGAACGACAATCTGGTCGCCAGTGCCGATGCCTGGCTGGACGGCGCTGAAAGCCGCCCCGGCAGCTGGTGGAAAGACTGGGACGCCTGGCTGGCACCGCAGTCCGGTGACAAGGTAGCCGCACCGAAAGCCTTTGGCAGCAAGGAACTGCCGGCGCTGTGCGACGCCCCGGGCGAATACGTACAAGCCAAAGCCATGCCGGCCCAGCTGGCCACCCTGCAATAATCTGCAAAGACTTCTGTGCTAGATTGCGGTTTCACCCGTATCTGGCACAGAACAGAACAACCTGGAGAAAACCATGCAAGACATCGTTATCGTTGCAGCACTGCGTACCGCCGTTGGCAGCTTCGGCGGCTCCCTCGCCAAGATCCCGGCCCCGGAACTGGGCGCCACCGTGATCAAAGGCCTGCTGGCGCAAACCGGCGTGAAGCCGGAAGACGTAAGCGAAGTGATTCTGGGTCAGGTACTGACCGCAGGCGTTGGCCAGAACCCGGCGCGCCAGGCAGTCATCAAAGCCGGCCTGCCGGTATCCACCCCGGCCTCCACCCTGAACGTGGTATGCGGCTCCGGCCTGCGCGCCGTGCATCTGGCTGCCCAGGCCATCGCCAGCGGCGACGCCGAGATCGTGATTGCCGGCGGCCAGGAAAACATGTCGCTGTCCCCGCACATCCTGCCGGGCTCGCGTGACGGCTTCCGCATGGGCAACACCCAGCTGGTAGACACCATGGTGGCCGACGGCCTGACCGACGTGTACAACCAGTACCACATGGGCATTACCGCCGAAAACGTGGCTGCCAAGTACGGCATCAGCCGCGAAGAGCAAGACGCGCTGGCCCTGGCCTCGCAGAACCGTGCCGAAGCCGCCCAGGCTGCCGGCAAGTTCGACGCCGAAATCGTGCCGGTACTGGTGCCGCAGCGCAAAGGCGACCCGGTAGCGTTTGCCAAAGACGAATACATCAAGGCTGGCACCTCGGCCGACAGCCTGGCCAAACTGCGCCCGGCGTTCAAGAAAGACGGCTCGGTTACCGCCGGTAACGCGTCCGGTATCAACGACGGCGCCGCTGCCGTGATGCTGATGACCGCCACCAAGGCCGACCAGCTGGGTCTGAAACCGCTGGCCGTGATCAAGTCGTACGCCCTCACCGGCTGCGAACCGGAAATCATGGGCATCGGCCCGGTTGCCGCCACCCGCAAAGCGCTGGACAAAGCCGGCTGGAAAGTGGAAGACCTGGACCTGGTGGAAGCCAACGAAGCGTTTGCCGCACAGGCGCTGGGCGTAGCCCGCGAACTGGGCTGGGGCGCCGACAAGGTGAACGTTAACGGTGGCGCCATTGCGCTGGGCCACCCGATCGGCGCCTCCGGTTGCCGCGTACTGGTGACCCTGTTGCACGAAATGCAGCGCCGCGACGCCAAAAAAGGCCTGGCTACGCTGTGCATCGGCGGTGGCATGGGTGTGGCACTGGCGGTTGAGCGTTCGTAAACCCGGCCCGCTACGGCATGCCCAACCCCGCTACGGCGGGGTTTTTTCGTTGCTGCGCCAGGGCAAGGCGCGCAGCAAGCCGTTTGGCATTAACACGCACTACCGCAGCGTCCTGTTTACAGAACATTGCGTCCTGTCCGATTGGCCGTCTTGCCAGCCCCTGTCTCGCGCCGCAAAATGAATACAATATTCCAGCGAGAACCATCATGACCGCCACCCCTGTTTCCGCCCGCCTGGCCGCCCTGCGCCAACACATGCAGCAACACGGCATTACCGCCTGTCTGATTCCGTCGTCCGACCCGCACTTGTCCGAATATCTGCCCGGCTACTGGCAGGGCCGCCGCTGGCTGTCCGGCTTTCACGGCTCGGTGGGCACGCTGATCGTGACCCAGGGCTTTGCCGGCCTGTGGGCCGATAGCCGCTACTGGGTACAAGCCGAGACCGAACTGGCCGGCAGCGAGATCCAGCTGATGAAGATCCAGACCGTGGCCAGCCCGCTGCACCTGGAATGGCTGGCGGCCAACCTGGCTAGCGGCGACGTACTGGCGGTGGACGGCGACGTCCTGGGCCTGGCTGCCGCACGCGCACTGCAAGCCGCACTGGACAAGGCTGGCGCCCGCTTGCGTACCGACCTCGACCCGCTGGCTGCCATCTGGGCCGAGCGCCCGGCGCTGCCGGCCGCCGCGGTCTACGAACACTTGCCACCGTTTGCCAGCACCCCGCGCCGCGACAAGCTGGCCGCGGTACGCGCCGCCATGCAGCAACACGGCGCCGACGCGCATTTCCTCTCCACGCTGGACGACATCGCCTGGCTGTTCAACCTGCGCGGCGCCGACGTCAACTACAACCCGGTGTTCATCTCGCACGCGCTGCTGCGCCACGACGGCGCTACGCTGTTTGTCGGCGCCGGCAAAATCGACCCCGCGCTGGCCACCACGCTGGCCGCCGATGGCATCACCGTGGCCGACTACCACGCCGCCAAGCCGGCACTGGCTGCCCTGCCCGCCGACAGCCGCCTGCTGCTGGACCCGCGCCGCATCACGCTGGGTCTGCGCCAGGCGGTAGCCGATGGCGTACAAGTGGTAGAAGCGATCAACCCGTCCACGCTGCAAAAATCGCGCAAGACCACCGACGAAGTGGTGCACGTGCGCGAAGCCATGGCACAAGACGGCGCCGCGCTGGCCGAGTTCTTCGCCTGGTTCGAGGCCAACGTTGGCCGCAGCCGCATCACCGAGCTGACCATCGACGAGCAGATCACCGCCGCCCGCGCCCGCCACCCCGGCTTTGTCTGCCCCAGCTTTGCCACCATCGCCGGCTTTAACGCCAACGGTGCGCTGCCGCATTACCGCGCTACCGAAGACAGCCATAGCGAGATCGCCGGCGACGGCCTGCTGCTGATCGACAGCGGTGGCCAGTACCACGGCGGCACCACCGATATCACCCGCGTGGTAGCAGTAGGCACGCCGAGCGACGCGCAAAAGCACGACTTCACCCTGGTGCTGAAAGGCATGATCCAGCTGAGCCTGGCGCACTTCCCGCAAGGTACGCTGTCGCCGATGCTGGACGCGCTGGCGCGCGCGCCGATCTGGCAAGCCAACATCGACTTCGGCCATGGCGTGGGCCACGGCGTCGGTTACTTCCTCAACGTGCACGAAGGCCCACAAAGCATCTCGCGCGCCATCCCCGAACCGCATATGGCGATGGAAGCCGGCATGATCACCTCCAACGAACCCGGCATCTACCGCCCGGGCCGCTGGGGTGTGCGTATCGAAAACCTGCTGCTGAACGTGGACGCCGGCAGCAGCGAGTTTGGTGATTTCCTGCGTTTCGAAACCCTGACGCTGTGCCCGATCGACTGCCGCTGCATCGTGCCCAGCTTGCTGACCCCGGCCGAGCTGGCCTGGCTGAACGGCTACCACGCCGAGGTATTCGCCCGCGTCAGCCCGCTGGTGAGCGGCGACGCCTTGGCTTGGCTGCAACACGCCACCCGCCCGTTGTAAGGCATTGCACTCAATGTGATACGGCGGTCTCCGCTGGCCGCCGACTATTGATCTCAGATGTAGGACTTCGCCGGTACCAAACGGAGCATATGCTTTTCAAAAGAACCAGAAAACAATAAATACTACTAATAGACAGCAATGTGCCATATTGGATGCATGCACCTTTGCGGATGAACCATGAAAGCCAAGCTGATTGCCCTTCTGCTGCTGGCTGCCAGCAGCCTGCCAGCAGCAGCGCTGACCATCCTGACCGAAGACTGGCCACCGGTAAGTTTTGCCAACCATAAAGGCCAGGCTGACGGCATGGCGGTAGCGGTGGTGCGTTTGCTGCAAGAGCGGCTAAAAGACAATACTCCCATTCAGGTACAGCCGTGGGCCCGCGCCTACAACAGCCTGCTGAACGAGAAAGACGTGATGCTGTTCACCGTTGGCCGCAGCGCCGAACGCGAACGGCTGATGACGCTACTGGGGCCGATTCTGGTCTCCAGCACTGACGTGTTTGCGCTGAAGCAGTACGCCGACAGCGTCCGCAAGCTGCCACCCGGCGCCATGCAGCAACTGCCGACCGCGGCTTACCGGGGCAGCATTTTCGAGTCTACCGCCAAGCTGAAGGGCTTTCAGGTATTTGCCACTACCGATCCGGCACACTCGGCACGCATGCTGGTAGCCGGCCGCGTCAAACTATGGGTAGAAGGTAATGTGGTGGTGGGCAATGTGTTGCGCGAACAAGGCTTGCCACCCGCCACGGTCGAGCGGGTCGCCACGCTGGACAAGCTCAGCCTGTACCTGGCGTTTTCACCCAACGTACCGCGCGACACCATCCTGCGCTGGGAGAAGGCACTAACCGAGATCAAGCAGGATGGCAGCTTTGCCGCCATCCACCAGCACTGGTTTCCGCTAGATCCGGTGCCGCTACAGGTAGAACGGCTGGGCATACAACGCTAAACACGCTACCCCGGCACCTGGCATGAAAAACCCGCCAACTGGCTAATGCCAGTCAGTTAACACTGACTGGCGTTTTTTTGACTAAGGGGTTGCTGCGTTCAGGGGTGCTTTTGTGTCCGCGATGCGGACGATGATTAAATGCCGGTTCCGCCCGGCAGACGGGAAAGGGGGCGGATTGCCGCCCCCTTTTCATTCCCCCGCAACCCGGGCTGCTCGAAACCCCGTTCAAAATGGCACGCCCCAGGCGCCGCCGAACTCGCCCCTCGCTAACGGCTCGGGGCTCAAACAAATCGGCGTCTTAAAACCTGGTGCGCACCATTTTGACCGGCTCGCGCCAACGGGATGAGGCGCTTCACTCACGTCCTCCCATTTGATAGCCAAGCATATTTGCTTAACTGACTGGCATTGCGCCAACTGGCGGGTTTTTCATGCCGCTAATCCGGCGGACTTACATGGTTTCCAGCACGGCAATGCCCAGCAGGCCCAGACCGGCCTTCAGCGTCTTGGCAGTGGCTGCGGCCAACTGCAGACGGCTCTGGCGTACCTCGCCCTCGCTCTTCAGGATCGGGCAGGCCTCGTAGAAGCGCGAGAACAGCGTGGCCACGTTGTACAGGTAGCCGCACAGGTGATGCGGCTGGCTGCCTTCGGCCACGGTGTACACCACGTCTTCAAACTGCGTCAGCGCCACCGCCAGCTGCTTCTCGGCGGCTTCGGCAATCACGATGTCAGCCGCCGGGTTGAAGTCTTCGGCCTTGCGCAGCACGCTCTGCACGCGGGTGTAGGCGTACTGCAGGTACGGTGCGGTGTTGCCTTCAAAGCTCAGCATCGCGTCCCAGTCAAAGATGTAGTCGGTGTTGCGGCTCTTGCTGAGGTCGGCGTACTTCAGCGCGCCAATGCCCACCGCCTGCGCAATGCTGCGACGCTCGGCTTCCGGCAGGTCTGGGTTCTTACTACTCACCAGCTGGAAGGCGCGCTCGATCGCTTCGTCCAGCAGCTCGACCAGCTTGATGTTCTCGCCGGAGCGGGTTTTCAGCGGCTTGCCGTCCGGTCCCATGATGGTGCCGTGGCCGATGTGCTCGAAGTCGGCGCTTTCCGGCAGCCAGCCAGCCTTGCGCGCGGTAGTGAACAGCTGCTGGAAGTGCAGGCTCTGGCGCGAGTCCACCACGTACAGCGCGCGGTCCAGCTTCAAGGTGCCGATACGGAAGCGGATGGCCCCCAGATCGGTAGTGGCGTACAGGTAACCGCCGCCCTGTTTTTGCACGATAAACGCTGCCGGCTCGCCTTCCTTGTTCTTGAACTCGTCCAGGAACACCACTTGCGCGCCCTGGTCTTCGGTGAGCAGGCCTTTCTCGCGCAGCTCGTTCACCAGTACCGGCAGGTCGGCGTTATAGAAGCTCTCGCCGCGCACGTCGTCGTCGTTCAGCAACAGGCCCAGCTTCTGGTAGATGGCGTTGCAGTGGGTCAGCGACAGCTTGACGAACTGCTGCCACAGCGCCAGTACTTCGGCGTCGCCGGATTGCAGCTTCACCACGTAATCGCGCGCTAGGTCGGCAAAGGCTTCGTCTTCGTCAAAACGCTTTTTGGACTGCTTGTAGAAGGTGTCCAGATCCTTCAGCTCCACCGCCGCATCGCCCGCCTTCTGGGTTTCCACCATATAGGCCACCAGCATGCCAAACTGGGTACCCCAGTCGCCCACGTGGTTCTGGCGAATCACGTCGTGACCGATAAAGCTGTTCACGCGCACCAGCGCGTCACCGATGATGCCGCCACGCAGGTGGCCGATGTGCATTTCCTTGGCCAGGTTCACCGACGAGTACTCCACCATCACGCGACGGGCGTCGGCCTTGGCGATGCCCAGGCTGTCGTCGGCCAGTGCGTTGGCCACACGGCCGGCGATGAAGGCCGGGTCGAGGTGGATGTTGATGAAGCCGGGGCCGGCGATTTCCACCTTGCTGGCGATGCCGGCCAGGTCCAGCTTGGCAATCACCTGCTCGGCCAGCGCGCGCGGGTTGGTCTTCAGCGCCTTGGCGGCACCCATCACACCGTTGGCCTGGTAGTCGCCAAACTCCGGTTTGGAAGCAGGTTGCACGACGGCGGGGGCATCGGGCGCGCCGGCGGCGGCCAGGGCAGCGGCGACACGGGCGCTGATCAGTTGCTGGATAGTCATGGTGGGCCTTTATAAAATCAAAGGCCGGGCGACAAGCGCCCGGCACGAATGCAATGCAGCAATTTTACGACCAAAGCGCCCTGCGGCCAACCTTTGCCGCAAGTAGCCGCCTGTTCCAAGCGGGCCACAGCTCAGTACCTTGCCGCTGCGGATGGTACAACTACCCTCTGCGGCCAACACCACGGCTGTCAGCGCCAGGGCAATGTCATGCAGGATGCTACACTCGCGTACAGAAGCGCGCTGGCACTGCGCATCGTAGAAGGATGGCGGCCTCGAACGGTTGGCATAGCATGTTGCAAGGCTAGGCCATGCCTGACAAAACAAAAGCCGCCTCTATGGGCGGCCTTTTGATACGACAAACGCGGTGGCGGCTTACAGCAGGCGTGCCAGCAGCGCTTTTTCCATGCCGGCCATACCCGGGATCTTCACCTTCACGCCGTTGCCCGGTGCCACGCTGGTGGCTTCGCCGTTGCGGGTCATTTCGGTCAGTTCCACGGTGCGATTGCCGCTGGGGTGAATGATTTCCACGCGATCGCCCACGGCAAAGCGGTTCTTCACGTCGATCAGCGCCCAGCCGTCGGCGTCCACTTCCAGCACATCGCCCACATACTGGCTCTGTTTGGCGATGGAATGGCCGGTCAGGTAGTTCTGGTACTCCTGCGTCTGGTGGCGTTCCAGGAAGCCCGGTGTGTAGCCGCGGTTGGCCAGGCCTTCCAGCTCGGCCAACAGGCTGAAGTCGAACGGGCGGCCGGCCACGGCGTCGTCGATGGCGCGGCGGTAGGTCTGCGCGGTACGCGCCACGTAGTACAGGCTCTTGGTGCGGCCTTCGATCTTCAGCGAATCCACGCCGATCTTCACCAGCTTCTCCACCTGCTCGATGGCGCGCAGGTCTTTGGAGTTCATGATGTAGGTGCCGTGCTCGTCTTCCATGATCGGCATCATTTCGCCTGGGCGGTTGCCCTCTTCGATCAGGTACACCTTGTCGGCCAGCGGGTGGCGTTGCTGGCTGCCACAGGACGAGAAGCTCTGGTTGGCTTCTTCCAGCGCCTTGCCGAAGTCGAAGTCGATCTTCTGCGGCTTCACGTCACCGGCGTCGTCGCCCTGGGTGTCGTGCACCTTGTAGTCCCAGCGGCAGGCGTTGGTACAGGTGCCCTGGTTGGGGTCGCGGTGGTTGAAGTAACCGGACAGCAGGCAGCGGCCAGAGTAGGCAATGCACAGCGCGCCGTGCACGAACACTTCCAGCTCCATGTCCGGGCATTCCTGGCGGATCTCGGCGATCTCGTCCAGGCTCAGCTCGCGCGACAGGATGATGCGCTCCACGCCCATCTTCTGCCAGAACTTCACCCCCATGTAGTTGGTGGTGTTCGCCTGTACCGACAGGTGGATGGGCACATGCGGCCAACGTTCGCGCACCATCATGATCAGGCCCGGGTCGGCCATGATCAGCGCGTCCGGGTTCATCTCGATCACCGGCTCCATGTCGGACATGTAAGTCTTGATCTTGCTGTTGTGCGGCAGGATGTTGCTGGCCACAAACAGCTTTTTGCCGCGGGCGTGCGCTTCTTCAATACCAATGCGCAGCTCTTCCAGCTTGAAATCGTTGTTGCGGGCGCGCAGCGAGTAGCGCGGCTGGCCGGCGTAAACCGCGTCGGCGCCAAAGTCGTAGGCCGCGCGCATCTTGTCCAGCGTGCCGGCGGGCAGGAGCAGTTCGGGTGCTTTCATCGGAATCTCGTGGTGTCAGTGCAGCAGACAGGACATCGGCAGGGGCGCCAGGTCGGGCGCCACGAAGGCACGCCGTGCGTCATGATGCTGCAGTCTTTGTTCGGAATAATGGCGTGCCACGATGGCGCGGCTATCGGCCATCAGGTCGGCGTTGGCGGCCAGGAAATCGTCCCAGCTCGCCTGCTGGCCCGGCTGCGCATCCAGCCGGCTGTACATGATGGCCAGCAGCGCCATGGTCAGCGTGTGATGGTATTTTTCTGCCGCGCCGTGCGCCATGGCATAGCGTGACAGGGTGTGGGCACAGCGGGCCGCGGCCTCGCGCGCCGGGTAGCGGCTGCGGTAGGCCCACGCGGCCAGCAGGTGCGCGCGGTGATCGAAATCGGCGGCAGGCAGCGCGTGTGTTTCCAGCTCGCGCAGGAATGCCTGGTAATCCATGGGTGTCTCCGGATACAAGACAAAGCAAAAGGCTCCGGGTAGGAGCCTTGTCGGTCATAAGGGTTTTGTGCGGCGCGATTATGCGCGTGCCCCCCGATAGCGTCAAGCCGGCAAACGGTCGGTTAAGCGACATTAAACCCCTGTTTTTCAACACCCTTTTAGCGACGGGGTTTTTTCATCAGCGCCAGCAGGCCCATGAACTGGCCGACGATGCCAACCAGCATCAGCACCGAGGCCAGCGCGGCCTCCCAGCTATCGGGCGACGCGGCGCGCACGGCGGAGGCTACGGTAAACAGCAAGGTGCCGCCAACGGTCACCGCCATCGCCAGACGGCGCTTGTGGCGCAGGGTATCAAACAGTTTTTGCATCGGGTGTCCTTTCGCCGGGGTGCTGCCGCGTCACGGCAAAGTCTTCCAGCATGTCCAGTTCGAATTGGCTGAAGCCGGCCGCCAGGCGGGCGTCCAGGTTGATCTCGCCGCGCAGCAAGCCCACGCGGTAATCGGCCAGCAGGCGGCGGAAGGTGGGCAGCGGGTCCAGCCCGCGCGCATCGCACAAGGTGGTGAACCAGTAGTTGCCTACCCGCACGTGGCCGATCTCGTCGCGCAGGATGATGTCCAGCACCGCCACCGAGTCGTGGTCGCCGATTTGCGCCAGCTTGCGCTGGATCGGCGGCGTGGCGTCCAGCCCGCGCGCCTCCATCACCCGCGGCACCAGCGCCATGCGCGTCAGCACGTCGTGGTCGGTATCCACCGCCATCTCCCACAGCGCGTTGTGCGCCGGGAAATCGCCGTAGGTGTGCCCCAATGCGGCCAACCTTTGCTGCAGCAGGCCGAAGTGCATGGCCTCTTCGGCAGCAATACGCAGCCAATCCTCCACAAAAGCGTCCGGCATGTCGCGAAAGCGCCAGGCCGCATCCAGCGCCAGGTTGATGGCGTTGAATTCGATATGGGCAATGGCGTGCAGCAAGGCTGCCTGCCCGGCCGGCGTGCCCAAGCCCCGGCGCGGCACCTTGCCCGGCGCCACCAGCGGCGGCTTTGCCGGGCGGCCCGGTGCCGGCACGCGGTACAAGGCACCACCGTCACGCACGCAGGCACCTGCCTGCCAGCTGGCGTACAGCGCCAGCGCCTGCTGCGGTTTGGCAGCGACGTCATCGCACATCAGCACCGCCTCGATGGCGGGATAAAGGGAAATCGGCGTACTCATGGCGCCGCATTGTACCGTGCCGGCACGGTGCCACAAAGCTGACAAAAGTCAGTGCCGGCGGCCATACCTTGTGCATAATGAGGAAGTACACAACACCAAGGAGGATGCCATGCTGTTCAACTCCAGCCTGCTGGGCGAAGTCGAGGTCGACGAAAACACCATCATCACTTTTGAACACGGCCTGCCAGCGTTCGAACACTGCACCCGCTTCAAGCTGTTCCACGACGCCGACCGTGCTAACCCGCGCGTGTACTGGCTGCAATCGCTGGACACCCCCGACGTGCTGTTCAGCGTGACCGACCCCAGCCGCCTGGGCATCCGTTACGAAGTGAGCCTCAGCGACGAAGAAGTGGCCTCTCTGGGCCTTACCCGCCCGGAAGACGCCGCCGTGCTGCTGATCATCTACCGCGAACTGGATACCGAAGAGGCCAACCCGGTGATCGCCCAGCTGCGCGCCAACGTGCGCAACCCGCTGATCCTCAACCTCAGCAACCAGCGCGGCATGCAGAAGAACAACCTGGAATGTGACATTGTGTTTCACAACCGCTAGCAGGCGACACGATGCCCCTACTGGGCGTGGTGTTGCCTTTCGGCGCCTGCGCCGCTATCTTCCAAACGCTTGACACCATAGAAACCAAGCGTGCTACCCGCACGGTGAGGAGCATAACCGCGTGAGCCAAGAGAGCCAGAAGCACACTGCCACCCAGTACGTACCCGTATCCGCGCGCATCCGCGAGCGCATTCGCGGCGCAAAACGCCGTTTCCATGCCAACGACAACATTGCCGAGTTCATCCAGCCCGGCGAGATGGACGAGCTGCTGGACGAGGTACAGTCCCGCATGAAGGACGTGCTGGACAGCCTGGTCATCGATACCGACAGCGATCACAACACGCAGGACACCGCGCGCCGCGTGGCCAAAATGTACCTGAACGAAGTGTTCAAGGGCCGTTACGTGCCGCAACCGGCGGTGACCGAGTTCCCCAACGCCGAACGCCTGAACGAGCTGATGATCGTGGGCCCGATCACCGTGCGCAGCGCCTGCTCGCACCACTTCTGCCCCATCATCGGCCGCCTGTGGATCGGCGTGATGCCGAACGAGCACAGCAACCTGATCGGCCTGTCCAAGTACGCCCGTCTGGCGGAATGGACCATGAGCCGCCCGCAGATCCAGGAAGAAGCCGTCATCCAGCTGGCCAACCTGCTGATGGAAAAAATGAACCCGGACGGCCTGGCCATCGTGATGGAAGCCGACCATTTCTGCATGCACTGGCGCGGCGTCAAGGACATGGATTCCAAGATGATCAATAGTGTGATGCGGGGCGTGTTCCTGACCAACCCGGACCTGCGCCGCGAGTTCCTGTCCCTGTTGCCCAACAAGAAAGCCTGAGGCCAACCATGCTTGTCCGCCTGCTCTACGCCAGCCGCAGCAGCCAGCCGCATACCGCCGCGCTGCTGGAAAGCATCCTGACGCAATCCCACACCCACAACCCGGCACGCGGCATTACCGGTATTTTGTGCTACAGCGGTGACATCTTCATGCAGGTGCTCGAAGGCAGCCGCAGCGAAGTCAGCGCGCTGTACAACAGCATCGTCAAAGACGAGCGTCACCGTGACGTGGAGCTACTGCTGCTGGAAGAAATCAGCGAACGCCGCTTTGCCAGCTGGACCATGGGCCAAGTCAATCTGGCCAAGGTCAACCCGAGCCTGCTGTTGCGTTACTCGGAAAAGCCGGAGCTGAACCCGTTTGCACTGGGCGGTGCCAGCTCGCTGGCGCTGCTGGAAGAGCTGATTGCCACTGCCGCCATTGTTGGCCGCAACAAGTAATCCGCCCCCCCGCTACGACGCCCGGTCAGCTTCGCTGCCCGGGCGTTTTCACATTCTCACTAGCCAAGACCCCGACGTAGCCGTACTGGCACGTCTGTACCCGCAGCAAACTCATGCCGCACCAACGCCCGGCTTGTCGCTGATAGCCGGCAGGAAGGCAGCTATATCCCCGACATCGGCCTGCTCCGGCGCCAGAAAGCGCGCGGCGTACTGTTGCGGCACGCCGCCAGTCAAAAAGACGGCAAACAGCGCCGCATCGATATGCCCTTGCTCAGCCATGCCTTTCATGATGCCCAAAGCTTGTGACAGCGGCTTGGCAGGCTTGTACGGGCGGTCGGATGCGGTAAGGGCTTCGAACACATCCGCGATAGCCATCATGCGTGCCAGCGGGCTCAATTGCGCCCCGTGCAGGCCACGCGGGTAACCTTTGCCGTCAATGCGCTCGTGATGATTGCCGGCAATGTCCGGCACTGCCGCCAGATGGCGTGGAAACGGCAGCGCCGACAGCATGATGATGGTCTGCATGATGTGCTCGTTGATCTTGAAACGCTCTTCGTCTGCCAGCGTGCCGCGCGCGATCTGCAGGTTTTTCAGCTCACCACGGTCGTACTGCAGCTCCGGCACCGGCATCACGAAGCCCCAAGGGTTACCGGGTGTAAAGCGCTCGGTATCGCTGCGCGCAATGCGGTGCTGCGGCTTGTCGGCCAGTAGCGGCTCCAGCACCGGCAACGGTGCGGCCGGCTCGGCCTGCATGCGCAAGCGCTCGTCGGCCGATACGCCCAGCCTGTCGTCCAGCGTGCGCAGCCACTGCCTTCCGGCAATGGCCTGCAAGCGTGCCACCCGCTCAGGCGCCATATACTCGCCACCCTGGTTGCAGGCGGCCACAAAGGCAAATTCCTCATCCAGTACCGCCCATTGCGCGGCGCACTGTTGCTCGGCTTGTTGGGACGGCACGCCGGCAAGCTGTTGCTGCAGGCTGGCAATCTGTGCATCACGCTTGAGCACCTCGAAGCGCATGCGTACTTCGTGAATGCGGTCGTACAACGTTTCCAGTTTGGTCGCCTTGTCCACCACGTACTCGGGGGTGGTCACCTTGCCGCAATCGTGCAGCCAGGCCGCAATGTGTAGTGCCTCCCACTGCTCGGCGTCCATGCTGAAGCCGGCGTAGGGACCGCTCTGCTGACGGCAGGCCGCGTCAGCCAGCAGGCGCGCCAGCTCTGGCACCCGGGCGCAGTGGCCACCGGTATGCGGACTTTTGGCATCGATGGCACCGGCCATCAGCTCGATAAAGGCCTTGAACAGCGCTTTCTGGCTGGCAATCAGCTCGCGGGTTTCCAGCGCCATGGCAGCGAAACCGGACAAGGCCTGCACAAAAGCCTGTCTGGCCGGGTCAAGCGGCACATTGGCCAACAACGCCAGCACGCCGATCGCCTGCCCCTGGCGATTGCAAAGCGGCACCAGCCAGCCATGGCCAGCGTTGGCCGCCAGCGCCTGCAGCAGCCTAGCGTCGGGCTGCCACGGCCCGGCCTCGCGGCTGGCCAGCACATGGCCAGCCTGTACCAGTAGAGACTGCACAGTGACAGCATCCGGCAACGGCTGTGCGCCATGCTGCGAGTGTACAGCGGCCACTTGCAGCTGGCCGGCCTCGCCCATCAGCAACAGCCCGCCAGGCAAACGGGTAACGTGGCAAGTATCGGCCAGCAAGGCTGGCAACAGGCGCTTGAAGTCCTGCTCTTGGCTGATACGCGTCAGCAAGGCCAGAAAATCCCCCAAGGTTGCCTGGGTAAACTGCAAAGTAGTGGCCATCTGGTCCACCTCGGCAATACGCGAGCGCACCGCCAGCGGCTGATCGAACCGCAAGCGGCGCATGCTTTCCGAAGCATCCACCAGCCTGGCTAGCGGGCGGGCAATGCGCGCGGCCAACCACCACCCCAGCAGCAGGGCCAGCAATAACAGGCCCAGGCATAGCAGTAACAGTTGCTCGCGCATGGCTAGCGCGTCAGCCAGCAGTGTGTCTTCCGGTAATGCCAACGCCAGCGCCAGATTGCGCTGCTCTACTGCGGGCAGTGGCAAACGGCCTGCCAGCCAGGGCTGCGTGCCGAGCAATAAGGGGCGCAGGCTAGTGGCCGGTGCCGCCGCATGCAGGGCCGCCTGCAGCCCGGCATCAACAGCGTTGCCATTAGCGGCCAGCACACCGCCGTCGCCGTCTAGCAGCTGAACCCGCGCGCCAGCCGGCAAGGGCATGGCGGCCAACTGCTGCGACAGCGTGCCCAGCCGCAAATCGGCACCGACTACCCGCCGCCCACCGGCAATGGCTTGCGCCAGCGAAATGCCGGGGAGGCCGGTACTGAAGAAGCGGTAAGGGGCGGTAAGGATGCGCTCACCGCCAGCAGCCTGCGCTTGGCGGTACCAAGGGCGCTGTCTGGCATCGAACTGCTGACCTTGCTGCGAGACACGCAGCAACACCGGCTGGCTCGCCGCATCCAGGAACACATGATGCGAACGGGTCTGCCCCGCCTGCTGTTCTATCGTCTGTATCAGATACTGCGCCGCAGACGGGGCGGCAAATTGACGACGGTCGGCGGCATCGAGCAGGCGGCGCACCAGAAAATAGTTGCCGTCTGCATCGGCACTGTAAAACGCAACAGCTGCCGGTGCGGCCTGCAGGGCCTTCAGGTATTCCGGCGCTGCCCGCAGGCGTTGCGACAGACTGCCTTGCAGGCCGTCACCCGCGTCGGCAGACAGTAGCCACAGCGATGAGCGCACAGGATCCAGCAAGCGTTCGAAACCGCTCACCAAGCCATGCCCGGCCTGAGTGGCTGTTTCGACGGCAGCTCGCTCCAGCATGGTGGCAGAGCGCTGGTAGGCCAGCCATACAATACTGCCCCCCAGTAACAGCACCAGCAGACAGAATGCAGTGGCAATGTGAACGCGTAACGAGTAAGTACGGGCAAGCAGAGGCATGGGAGCTTTCCGGAAACGGAGGGGCGGCCGCGTCAGATTGCATTCGGCATCTGCAAGATAATGCAATTACATTGGCTTAAAGTCGACAGGTGTGCTTTAAAAACCTGTTAGCAACCCATAAGGCACCCAGCAAAGAAAAAGCCCGCCCCAAAGGGCGGGCGTGGCAAGCTTGCCAGGCAATCTAAAAGGAGCAACTTTTTCCGAGAAGCGCTAGCGAGTGTAACGAGCCAAGCTGTCAATTGGCTTTCAGTGCCCGGGCATACCAAGCCTGTGGCATACCTTGCGCCGCTCTATCCCGTCGACAAGCGCCTCAGCCAGCGACCACATGGTTGCGTCCGGCGCGCTTAGCTTGATAAAGCGCAGCGTCGACACGGTTCACCAGGCTGTTCATGCTCTCACCCGGCAGGTACTGCACCACGCCCTGACTGACCGTAATGGCCGGCAGCGCGCCGCCGCCCTCCACCCCGGCCACGGTCAGGCGCAGGCTGTCGGCCAGCTGCAGCGCGTTATCCAGCTGGGTGCCGGGTAACAACAGCATGAACTCCTCGCCGCCCCAGCGGCACAGGGTGTCGCTTTCGCGCAGGCGGGACGCCAGCAGCCGCGCCAGCGCCACCAGCACCTGGTCGCCGGTCAGGTGGCCGTAGCCGTCGTTTACCTGCTTGAAGTGGTCGACATCCAGCAGCACCAGGCAAAAATCGGTATCTTGCGCCCGCTTGCCAGCCAGCGCCTGCTCCAGCTGCTGCATCATGTGACGCCGGTTCCACAAGCCGGTCAGCGGGTCGCGCAGCGCGGCTTGCTCTAGGTCGCGGCGCAGCCGCTCCTGTTCGGTCACGTCGTGGATCACGCACAACATCATGCGGCGCCCGGCCAACATGATGGGGCCGGCGTAGGTCTGCACGTTACGCAGGTTGCCGTCGGCCAGCCGGTGCACGAAATTCAGCGGCCGGTGCCCGCCAGGCAAGCGCGCCACGGCCTGCATCACCGGCAGGATGCTGCGACCGGCGGCATTGATCTCCCAGGTGTGCTTGCGGGCAAATTCTTCGCGTGTATAGCCGTAAAAGCGGCTGGCGGCTTCGTTGGCATCGACAATCCGGCCATCATCGACTGGGTCGATCAGCAACATCGGGGCGGAATTGGTACGGAACAGCGCTTCGTAGAAGCGGCGCACCTCGGCGTCTTCTTCGCCCGGGGCCTCGGTACCCAGCCGTGCCGGCCACGCATGCAGCATGGCATCGCCGGGCACCATCGCCTCCACCAAGATGGCCCCGGCATGCTGGCCAAGCTGCAACAGCGTCAGCCGGCACGGGATGGGCAGCCACTGGCCATGGCGGCGGAAGGTCCACACCTCCACTACCTGATCGCGCGCCAGCACCGACGGGGTGTACGCCGCCAGCGTTTGCTCCGGGTGCGCCGACAGCGCACCGCTGCGCAGCTCGGCCACCGACAGCCCGTCCGCCAGCGCCAGCGCTACCTGGTTGGCAAACAGTGTGGCCTCGGTTTGTGGCGCCACGATCCACACCGGCGTACTCAGCGCATTCAGGGTTTCATAAACAGGCATGCGGCTTCAGTGCCAAAGCACTGCCATGTAGATATCATTTTCCATACTAGAAACGATACCGGCCTGTTTCAATAAATAGAAGTTATCAACTAGGTCAACAAACAGAACACGCTGTACAGCAGCCACCCCGCAGAAGCCCAAGGCTGCCGTTACCATGACCGTGCCGATGGCAGCGCCGGCCTCAGGTGGCCGGCGCTGCCGGCTTGCGGCCACGCCGTGGTTTGGGCGCCGCTTCGTGGGCGCGGTACCACGCTTCCAGTGCTTCTTCGGCGTGCAGGATGTGCTGGCGCAGGAAGGCCGCTGCGCTGATGGCGTCTTTCTGTTTGCATAGTGCCAGCAGCTGGCTGTGCTCGTGGTGGGCGCGGTCGCTAAAGCCGGTCAGCAGGATCTGCATGCGGGTGTAGCGGTCGGTGCGGTTGTGCAGCTGTTCGATGATGGCCAGCGTCTGGCCACGGCCGGCGGCGCGGTACAGCGCCAGGTGAAACTGCGCGTTGAGAATGCCCCAGGCGCCGATGTCCTTGTTACGCAGCGCCACTTCAAACTGGCCCAGCAGCGCCTCGGCTTCGGCCAGGTCGGCGCTGGTCTGGCGCGGAATCGCCTCCAGCAGCACGTCGCACTCCAGCAGCACGCGCACGCGCAACAGTTCCACGATCTCGGGCAGCGACAGCTGCGTCACCACCGCGCCACGGTTTTCGTTGATGGTGACCAGCCCTTCGGCTTCCAGCTGGCGCAGTGCCTCGCGGATCGGCACCCGGCTCATGCCCAGCTGGCGCGACAGCGCCTCTTGCCGTAGTTGGCCGCCGTCGGCCCATTCCCCCGCCAGGATGCGCTGGCGGATCGCCTCGGTGGCCACCTGCACCAGGCTCTGGCTACCTGTTTCCTGCTGTGTACTCATGAAGCATTACCCGTTGAAGATGGCCAACCCTAACACAGCGGCAAAAAAAACGCCCCCATGCGGGGGCGACAGGCTGCACAAGGCAGAGCAAACCCTGCTGCCGGCGGTGCCGCGGGGGCAGCACCGCCAGCCAGGGTCGTTTCACAGGGGGCGAAACGACCCTACAGGCCGAGATAAGCGGTTTTCACCGTGGTGTAAAACTCCACCGCGTGGCGCCCCTGCTCGCGCGGGCCCAGGCTGGAGCCTTTGCGGCCACCAAACGGCACGTGGTAATCCACGCCGGCGGTGGGCAGGTTCACCATCACCATGCCGGCCTCGGCATGGTGGCGGAAATGGGTGGCCAACGCCAGCGACTGGGTACAGATGCCGGCGGCCAGGCCGTACGGCGTGTCGTTGGCCAGCGCCAGCGCGTGTTCGTAACCGTCGGCGCGCAGCACTGCCGCCACCGGGCCGAAGATTTCTTCGCGGCAGATGGCCATCTGCGGCGTGCAGTCGGCAAACAGCGCCGGCTGCTGGTAGTAGCCGGGCGTGGCCAGCTGCAAGGCATCGCCGCCGCACAGCAAGCTGGCGCCTTCGGCCTGCCCCTGCGCCACATAGCGCAGGTTGGCCGCCAATTGCATCTCGCTGGCTACCGGGCCGATTTGCGTATCCGGCGCCAGCGCATTGCCCACCCGCAAGGCGGCGGTGCGCTCGGCCAACCGCGCCAGGAAAGCCTCGTAAATACCGGCGCACACGATCAGCCGGCTGCTGGCAGTACAGCGCTGGCCGGTGGAATAGAATGCGCCGTTGATCGCGCACTCCACCGCTTGCTCCAGCTTGGCGTCGTCGGCCACCAGCAGCGGGTTCTTGCCGCCCATTTCCAGCTGCAGTTTGATGCCGCGTGCGGCGCAGGCAGCGGCCAGCGCCTGGCCGGTGGCTTGCGAGCCGGTAAAACTCAGTGCGTCGATACCGGCGTCCAGCATGGCCGGCCCCAGCACGCGGCCGCTACCCAGCACCAGATTGAACACACCGTGCGGCAGGCCGGCGCGCTGCAAAATATCCGCCAACGCCCAGCTACTGGCCGGCACCAGCTCGGCCGGCTTCAGCACCACGGTATTGCCGAAGGCCAGCGCCGGCGCGGCTTTCCAGGCGGGGATGGCAATGGGGAAATTCCACGGCGTAATCAGCCCCACCACGCCCACCGGCTCGCGGCTGACGGCGACTTCCACGCCGGGGCGCACCGAATCCAGCCACTCGCCGTGACCACGCAGCGCCTCGCCGGCAAAAAACTTGAAGATCTGCCCGGCGCGGGCCACCTCGCCCACCGCCTCGGCCAAGATCTTGCCCTCTTCGCGCGCCAGCAGCGTGCCCAGCTCCTGCTTGCGCGCCAGGATTTCGCTACCGGCCGCGTCCAGGATGTCGGCGCGCTGCTGCACCGTGGTGGCACGCCAGCCCGGCAGCGCCGCCCGCGCCGCGGCTACCGCGTCGCGCATGTCGTCGGCACTGGCAGCGGCAAACTCGCCCACCACGTCGTGCAGGTCGGAAGGGTTACGGTTGACGATGGCGTGGCCGCTGCCGCGCCATTGCCCGTCGATCAGGTTGCAAAACATGGCTTGGTTCCTCAGGGCGACAGCGCGCCCTTGGCATCGCGTTGCGGCCAACCTGCGCCCACAAGGTTGGCCGCACGGGGTTACAGGGCCGGCAGCGCCGGGCGGCTGGCGATGCCGGCAGCGATGATGGCCTGCACCCGCTCGCGCTCGGCACCGGCCAGCGGCAGACGCGGCGCGCGCACGTGCTCGCTGCCCACCCCCACCATGGCCTCGGCCAGCTTCAGGTTCTGTACCAGCTTCATCGATACGTCCAGGTGCAGCAGCGGCGCAAACCAGCGGTAGATGGCGCGGGCCTCTTCCACGCGGCCGGCACGGGCCAGTTTGTAGATAGCCACCGTTTCTTTCGGGAACGCCACCACCAGGCCGGCCACCCAGCCGTCGGCGCCCATCAGCAGGCTTTCCAGCGCCAGGTCGTCCACGCCGCTGAAGATGGCAAAGCGGTCGCCCACCGCGTTGATCACATTGGTCAGCGTGCGGATGTCGCCGCTGGATTCCTTGATCGCCACGAACTTCGGCTCGGCAGCCATCTGCGCGTACATCTCGGGGGTGATGTTGACGCCGTAAGCCACCGGGTTGTTGTAGATCATGATCGGCAGCGGGCTGGCGTCGGCCACGCGCTGGTAGTGGTTCAGCGTTTCGCGTTCGTCGGACACGTAGCGCATGGCCGGCAGCAGCATGATGCCGTCGGCACCGGCGGCGTGCGCGGCCTGCGCCAGCGCGGCAGCAGCGCGGGTGCTGTCTTCGGCCACGGTCAGCAGTACCGGCTTGTTGCCGGCCACTTCCTTGGCGGCTTTCAGGATGCGGATCTTTTCGTCGGCGGTGAGGGTGGACGCTTCGCCCAGCGAGCCGCAGACGATGATGCCGTCGGCGCCGCAATCCAGCTGCCACTGGATATGGCTGGTAGTGGCGGCCAGGTCCAGGCTTTCGTCGGCGTGGAATTTGGTGGTAACGGCGGGGAAAACGCCAGTCCAGAGGTGTGCCATCAGGGTGCTCCTTGCAGGGTGTGGGTGCAGCACGGTGGCTGCGGGTCCATTTCATGCTAGGGAGTTTTGCATCCAAAAAACAAGCATTTTTGTATACAAAATAGCGTTTATTAACAGAGGCCACGCTACCGCACCGCAGCAGGGATTTTTTACAACAACACCAAATAATATTGTTTTTATTAGGTTTTTACACAAAAATCGCTTGGCAAACCTCATCATAAGCGCTGTGGCATTTCAACAAATATTGCATCCATTATTGTATTCAAAACTGTCGCTGCATACAGTGAAGCCACCGCAAGCAAAGGAGCATGGCAATGGCAGTGACGGAGTTTGAATGCATAGACGGCCACACCTGTGGCAACCCGGTACGGCTGGTGACCAAGGGCGCACCGACACTGGCAGGCAACACCCAGGCCGAGCGGCGGCAGGACTTCCTGGCCCGCTTCGACTGGATGCGCACCGGGCTGATGTTCGAGCCACGCGGCCACGCCCAGATGTCCGGCGCCTTCCTGTACCCGCCCACCCGCGACGACTGCGACGTGGCCGTGCTGTACATCGAAACCAGCGGCTGCCTGCCGATGTGCGGCCACGGCACCATCGGCGTGGTCACCATGGCCATCGAACACCAGCTGGTGACGCCGCGCACGCCGGGCGTACTGAACCTGGACACCCCCGCCGGCAAGGTGGTGGCCGAATACACCCAGGTTGGCCGCAAGGTGCAATCGGTGAAGCTGACCAACGTGCCGTCCTTCCTGCTGCTGCGCGACGTCGAGGTGGAAATCGCCGCGCTGGGCCGGCTGCAGGTGGATATCGCCTACGGCGGCAACTTCTACCCCATCGTGGAAGCACAGCAAAACTACCGCGACATGGCCGATTACACCCCCGGCCAGCTGGTGGCGATGGGCAACGAACTGCGCGACTACATCAATGCCCACTACGACATCGTGCACCCGCTGGACCCCACCATTCGCGGCGTGCGCCACGTACAGTGGACCGGCGCCCCGAAGCGGCCCGGCTCGCACGCGGCCAACGCCGTGCTGTACGGTGCCGCTGCGCTGGACCGCTCGCCATGCGGCACCGGCACTTCGGCGCGGCTAGCGCAGCGCTTTGGCCGCGGCCTGATGCAGCCGGGCGACGTGCTGGTACACGAAAGCCTGATCGGTAGCCAGTTCACCGGCACCATCGAAGCCGTCACCGAGGTAGCCGGTATCCCCGCCATCATCCCCGGCATTGCCGGCTGGGCCATCACCACCGGCTACAACCGCATCCTGCTGGACGATGCCGACCCGTACGTACACGGCTTTGTGGTGGGCTGAACATGATCACGCCCGCCCAACACATCCTCGTGGCCGGTGCCGGCATTGTCGGCATTGCCACCGCGCTGCAACTGCAGCGGGCCGGCCATCGCGTCACGCTGCTGGACCGTGGCGAACCGGCGCGCGAAACCAGCTACGGCAACGCCGGCGCGCTGGCGGTGAGCGACGTCATCCCGCTGGCCGAGCCGGGCGTGCTGCGCAAAGTGCCCGGCTGGATGCTGGACCCGCTGGGGCCGCTGGCGGTGCGCTGGCGCTACCTGCCAACGCTGGCGCCGTGGCTGGCGCGCTTTGTCGCCGCCAGCCGCCCGCAGCGCGTGGCCGAGCTCACCCGCGCACTGGCGGCACTGCTGAACCGCGTCAACGACGACTACGCGCCGCTGATCGCCCACGCCGGCCTGCAGCACCTGTGGCGCCGCCACGGCAACCTGACGCTGTACCGCAGCGAGGCCGAGTTCCACGCCGCCCTGCCCGCCTGGCAAGCCAAAGCCAAGCACGGAGTAGCGTGGCAAGCCCTGGACCGCGCCGCACTGTTGGCCGCGTCGCCCGGCATCGCAGACGAATGGCAATGCGCGGTGCACGTGCCGGCGTGGTCGCACGTGGACGATCCGTACACCTTCAGCCGCGGCCTGTTCGATGCCTTCGTGCGTGATGGCGGCCGCTTTGTGCAAGACGAGGTGCTGCAGGTACGGCATGGCGGCGGGCAATGCCAGGGCGTAGACACCGCCCGCCACGGCACGCTGCACGGCGATGCGGTGGTGATTGCCTGCGGCGTGTGGAGCGACCGCTTCGCCCGCCAGGGCCGCTACCGGCTGCCGCTGGAAAGCGAGCGTGGCTACCACGTCACGCTGCCCAAGGCCGGCGTGGCCCTGCAGCACTTTATCCAGTGCGCCAGCGAAAGCTTTGTGATCCTGCCGATGGCCAACGGCGGCCTGCGCCTGGCCGGCACCGTAGAGCTAGCCCACCGCGACGCCGCGCCAAACTGGCGCCGCGCCCACATCCTGCTGGACAAGGCGCGGCGCATCGTCGGCGATTTCAGCCACGAAGACATGAGCGTATGGATGGGCAACCGGCCGTCGGTACCCGACACCGTACCGGTGATCGGCCCGGCGCCGGACGTGGCCGGGCTGTACTTTGCCACCGGCCACGGCCACCTGGGCCTGACGCTGGCGGCCACCACCGGCGCCCTGCTGGCGGCACAGATTGGCGGCCAACCCTGCGGCATCGACATGGCGCCGTACCGGCTGAACCGTTTCTGAGCACGCGCACCGAGATGATCGATCATTGACAATCGTTTGTATGCAATTAGTGCAAGGCCAGAATCGACCCGGCGCCAATACATAACCACAAACCCTTGTTCTGCAATGATGTTTTAAAAAACACCGGCTAGCCGGCCAGCAGGCACACCCCGTGCAATGCCACCGCCGTCTTACCGGCAACACCCGCCCGGCAGCCGCCGGGCAACAGGGCCGCGCTGCGGCCAACCTGGACCTTGCAACGAGAAATGGAGTGAACACATGAAGCAGCAACAACTGGCGGTATGGGTAGCCGGCGCAGTCCTGGCCATGTCGTCTCCGGCATTTGCCGACACCGTGGTGAAAATCGGCTTTGCCTCGCCGATGTCCGGCCCGCAGGCGCATTACGGCAAGGACAACGAAAACGCCACCCGCATGGCCATCGACGACCTGAACGCCAAGCCGATCACCGTGGCCGGCCAGAAGGTGAAGTTCGAGCTGGTATCGGAAGACGACCAGGCCGACCCGCGCGTGGGCACCCAGGTGGCGCAGCGGCTGGTAGACGCTGGCGTGAAGGCGGTGATCGGCCACTTCAACTCCGGCGTATCCATCCCCGCGTCGCGCATTTATTCCGACGCAGGCATCCCGCAGCTGTCGGTGTCCACCAACCCGGCCTACACCACCAGCGGCTACAAGACCACCTTCCGTCTGGTAGGCAGCGATAGCCAGATCGGCGGCTCGCTGGGGCGCTACGCAGTGATGCAGCTGAAAGCGCAGCGCATTGCCGTCATCGACGACCGCACCGCCTACGGCCAGGGCATTGCCGACGAGTTTGTGAAAGCGTTGGCCGGCATGGGCAAAAAACCGTTCAAGCGCGAATACACCAACGACAAGGCCACCGACTTCACCGCCATCCTGACTGCGCTGAAAGCGCAGAACCCGGACGTGGTGTTCTACGGTGGCGCCGACGCCCAGGCCGCCCCGATGGCGCGCCAGATGAAGCGCCTGGGCATCAACGCCCGACTGATGGGCGGCGACATGCTGAACACGCCCACCTTCATCCAGCTGGCCGGCGCGGATGCCGTGGGCCACTACTCGGCCGTGGCTGGTGGCGAGCTGGGCAGCCGCCCGGCGGGCAAGGATTTTGAAAGCCGCTACAAAGCGCGCTTCAAGCAGGACGTGGTGCTGCTGGGGCCGCAGTTCTACGACGGGGTGATGATCGTGGCCGACGCGATGAAACGCGCCAACAGCACCGAGCCGGCCAAGTTCCTGCCGCTGATTGCCAAGACCACTTACAAAGGGGTGACTGCCGACTTCAGCTTTGACGCCGCCGGCAACCTGAAAAATGCACCGGTCACCATCTCGCAAGTGGAAGGCAACGACTGGAAAGTGAAGTCGGTAGTGCAATAACACCGACTAACACACTGCGGCCAACCTTGGCGTATCACCCCAAGGTTGGCCGCATGGCACAGCACAAGGCCCCGCCGCTGGCGGGGCCTTGCTGCGTTAACAGGCACTACGGCTGTGCCGGCGGCCGCATCGCATCGGTACGCAGCTGTAGCACCGACTGCACCCAGCCGTGAAACAGCTGCACCCGGCGCGACAACTGACGACGGTGAGGGTAAACCAGGTGCACCGGTAACGGCGCCGGGCGCGCCTGCGGCAACACTTCCTGCAAGGCGCCGCTGGCCAGATGGTGCGCCACATCGTAGCGTGGCACCTGGATCAGCCCCAGCCCCGCCAGCGCGCAGGCGATATAGGTCTCGGCGTTATCGGCGCTGGCGCGTACCGGCAGCAGCATGCTGCGTTCGACATCCCCTTCCTGCCAGCACCACGGCGCCTGGCGGCCACTGCTGCGCGACACATAGCCCACCATCACCTGCCCGGCCAGATCGGCCACGCTGTGCGGCACACCATGCTCGGCCAGGTAGGCCGGGCTGGCGCAGTTCACCATGGCAAAATAGCCCAGCGGCCGCGCCACCAGGCTATCGTTCTGCACCTCACCCACCCGCAGCGCGCAGTCCACGCCTTCACGCACCAGATCTACCATACGGTCACTGCTGCCCAGCTCCACCTGCAGCTGCGGGTAGCGCGCCAGAAAACCCGGCAGTGCCGGCGCCAGCAATCGCCGGGCAATGCGGCTGGGCACGTCCACCCGCAAGCGACCGGAAACCAGCGCATCCTGCGGACGAAACTGCTGCTCCAGCTCGGCCATGTCCACCACCAACGCAGCAGCCCGCTCGGCCAGCGCCTCGCCATCGGCGGTGAGGCTTACCTGGCGCGTGGTGCGATGGAACAGGCGCACCCCAAGCCGTTCTTCCAGCTGGCGCAGCGCTTGCGACACCGTAGCGCGCGGCAGGCCCAGCTGCTCTGCCGCCAGGGCAAAGCTGCCGCTTTCCTTGATACGCAAGAACACACGCAGTTGATCGATACGGTCCATTGTTTGCGATTTGCGGATAAACAAATCCGATACTACTTGTTTATTGTGCTATTGCAATCAATTAATACTGGGAGCTCCCACCACAGCGTCACAAGGAGCTTCACATGTCAGATCTGCACAGTATTCACGGCAAGGTTGTCCTGATCGCCGGCGGCGCCAAAAACCTGGGCGGCCTGCTGGCCCGCGACCTGGCTGCACACGGTGCCAAGGCCGTTGCCATCCATTACAACTCGCCCGCCAGCGCTGCCGACGCCGAAGCCACGGCCAGCGCGGTACGTGCCGCCGGCGCCCAGGCCGTCACCCTGCAGGGCGACCTGACCAGCGCCGCAGCGATCGAAAAGCTGTTTGCTGACACCGTAGCCGCCGTTGGCCGCCCCGACATTGCCATCAACACCGTAGGCAAGGTACTGAAAAAGCCGTTGGTGGACATCAGCGAGGCCGAGTACGACGAGATGAGTGCCGTCAACGCCAAGTCGGCGTTTTTCTTTCTGAAAGAAGCCGGCAAGCAGCTGAACGACAACGGTAAGGTGTGCACCATCGTCACCTCACTATTAGGCGCCTTCACGCCGTTCTATGCCTCGTACGCTGGCACCAAGGCGCCGGTAGAGCACTTTACCCGCGCCGCCGCCAAAGAGTTTGGTGCCCGTGGCATTTCGGTGACGGCGGTCGGCCCCGGCCCGATGGACACCCCGTTCTTCTACCCGGCAGAAGGCGAAGAGGCAGTGGCGTACCACAAGACTGCCGCCGCGCTATCGCCGTTTTCGCCTACCGGGCTGACCGACATCCACGACGTAGTGCCGTTCATCCGCCACCTGGTTAGCGACGGCTGGTGGGTCACCGGGCAGACCATCCTGATCAATGGCGGCTACACCACCAAGTAAGCCCCGCCCCACGGCACGCACCTCCCCGGCCCGCGAGGGCCGGGCCCACTCTGGAGCCCGCCATGAACCCGTACCAACCTATGCTGGACACCCAGCAAGCCTTTTTTGCCAGCGGCGGCAGCAAGAGCGCCGCCTGGCGGCTGGATCAACTAGACCGCATGGCCCGCCTGCTGCAAGACAACCAGGCAGCGCTGTGCGATGCGTTATACCAGGACTTTCACAAGCCACCGTTCGAGCAGCAGTTTGAAATCAGCGTGCCGCTGGGGGTGATCGACTACTACCGCACCCACCTGGCCACGCTGATGGCGCCCGAACCGGTAGCCATACCGCCGGGGCTGGAAGCCAGCGGCCATCGCGGCATGATCTACAAGGAGCCCTACGGCAGCTGCCTGGTGATCGGCCCATTCAACGCGCCCATCCTGCTACTGCTGGACCCGGCCATCGCCGCGCTGGCAGCGGGCAATACCGTGATCCTGAAGCCGGCCAACACCACGCCCACAGTGGCGGCACTACTGGCGCGGCTAATACCGCAGTACTTTGCGCCGGAGGCGGTCAGCATCGTCACCGGCGGGCGCGAGGAAATCGGCGCACTGCTGGCCCTGCCCTTCGACTTCATTTTCTTTACCGGCAGCGCTAGCGTCGGCAAGGTGGTCATGCGCGCCGCCGCCGAGCACCTGACGCCGGTGATTCTGGAGCTGGGCGGCCAGAACCCCACCATCGTGGACGAAACCGCCAATTTGCGTATCGCCGCGGAGCGCATTGCCTGGGGCCACAACGCCATCTCCGGCCAATGGTGCATCGCGCCGGGCTATGTCTGCGTGCAGCGCAGCGTGGCCGACGCCTTCATCGCGGAGCTGAAAGCCGCCATCGTGCGCATGTACGGCAGCGACCCGCAGCACAGCCCGGACTTCGCCCGCATGATCTCCGAACACGACACCGAACGCGTGGCCGGCTACATCCAGCCAGACAAGGTGGTGCACGGCGGCCGTTACGACGTGGCAGCGCGCTACGTGGAGCCGACGGTGCTATACCCCGCCAGCTGGGATGACCCGGCCATGCAGCAGGAAATCTTCGGCCCGGTGCTGCCGGTACTGGTGTACGACGAGCTGGACAGCGTGCTGGCGCAGATTGCGCGCAAACCCAAACCGCTGGCGGCCTATTTGTTCAGCGAACACGCCCCTACCGCAGAACGGTTTCTGGGCACGTTGTCGTTTGGCGGCGGCTGCATCAACCAGACCAATCTGCACTGCTGGATCGATAGCCTGCCGTTTGGCGGCGTGGGTTATTCCGGTATGGGCAAGTACTACGGCAAGGCTGGTTTCGAAGCCCTTTCCAACCGCAAAGGCATATTGCTGGGCCGCAGCGACGCCGAAATAGACGTGTTCCCGCCCTACGCCGGCAAGGACATTGCGGCCAACCTGTCGGTGTTCAGCTGGCCAGCCGGCACAGATAACTAAGGAGAAAACATGCACGTCATTCTGGTCATCACCGGCGGCCTGGGGCTGCTGGGCCTGTTTGTGCTGTTTGGCTGGTTATGGGGCGCCAGTACGGCCGCCATGGCGCTGGCGGCGAAGGTTTTTGTGCCGGCCTGGCTTATCGTGGCGCTGGTGAATATGTGGGTAGGCGTCAGCCACGCCGGCTACACGCTGCGCGAGGAACTGCCCATCATGCTGCTGGTGTTTGCGGTGCCGGCAGTGCTGGCTGCCGTAGCGGTGTATCTGCTGACCCGCAGCTAGCGCGGCGGCGGCCAACCTTGGCCTATCACCGCCAAGGTTGGCCGCATGGCAAAGCACAAGGCCCCGCCGCTGGCGGGGCCTTGCTGTTGGCAATGCTGCCACCTGCGGGACACAGGCGGCAACGTAGCAACGCTTACTTCAGGTCGAAACGGTCCAGCGTCATCACCTTGTTCCAGGCACGGACGAAGTCGCGCACGAAGCGGGCCTCACCGTCCTGCTGGGCGTACACCTCGGCCAGCGCACGCAGCTGCGAGTTGGAGCCGAATACCAGATCAACGCGGCTGGCAGTCCATTTCACGGCCCCCGTATCACGGTCGCGACCTTCAAAGCGGCTGGCTTCTTCCGACGTCGGCGCCCACACGGTGCCGATATCCAGCACGTTGACGAAGAAGTCGTTGCTCAGCACACCCGGGCGCTGGGTGAACACGCCGTCCTGCACGCCGCCGGCGTTGGCGCCCAGTACCCGCAGGCCGCCCACCAGTACTGTCATTTCCGGTGCGCTCAACTTCAGCAGCTGGGCCTTGTCTACCAGCAACTGCTCGGCCGGTACGCGGAACGCCTGCTGCTGGTAGTTGCGGAAGCCATCGGCCTGCGGCTCCAGCACGGCAAACGATTCCACGTCAGTCTGCTCGGCCAGCGCGTCCATACGGCCTGCGGCAAACGGTACCGTTACCGCGTGGCCGGCGGCAGCGGCAGCCTGCTCGACGGCGGCACCACCGGCCAGCACGATCAGGTCGGCCAGCGACACTTTCTTGCCGCCCTGCTGTGCCGCGTTAAAGCGCTGCTGGATGCCTTCCAGCACGGCCAGCACGCGAGCCAGTTGTGCCGGCTGGTTCACCTCCCAGTCTTTCTGTGGCGCCAGGCGGATACGGGCACCGTTGGCACCGCCGCGCTTGTCGGAGCCGCGGAAGGTAGACGCCGACGCCCAGGCGGTAGCCACCAGCTCGGCCACGCTCAGGCCGCTGGCCAGCACCTCGGCTTTCAGCGCGGCCACGTCGGCGTCATCCACCAGTACGTGGTCTACTGCCGGGATCGGGTCTTGCCAGATCAGGTCTTCTGCCGGCACCTCCGGCCCCAGGTACAGCGCTTTCGGGCCCATGTCGCGGTGCGTCAGCTTGAACCAGGCGCGGGCGAAGGCGTCGGCAAACGCTTGCGGGTCCTGATGGAAGCGGCGCGAAATCGGCTCGTAGACCGGGTCGAAACGCAGGCTCAGATCGGCCGTGGTCATCATCGGCGGGTGCTTTTTGCTCGGGTCGTGTGCGTCCGGAATCATGTGTTCCGGCTTCACGTCCTTGGCCACCCATTGGTGGGCGCCGGCCGGGCTCTTGGTCAGTTCCCACTCGTAGCCGAACAGCATGTCGAAGTAGCCATTATCCCAAGTGGTGGGGTTGGGCTTCCACGCACCTTCGATGCCGCTGGTGGTGGTATGCACACCTTTACCGCTACCGAACTGGTTGATCCAGCCCAGGCCCATCGCTTCCAGCGGGGCGGCTTCCGGCTCCGGCCCCACAAGGCTCGGGTCGCCAGCACCGTGCGCCTTGCCGAAGGTGTGGCCGCCAGCCACCAGCGCCACGGTTTCTTCGTCGTTCATCGCCATGCGGGCAAAGGTATCGCGCACGTCACGACCGCTGGCTACCGGGTCGGGGTTGCCGTCCGGGCCTTCCGGGTTAACGTAAATCAGGCCCATCTGCACGGCGGCCAACGGGTTATCCAGCTCGCGGTTACCGCTGTAGCGGCTGTTTTCTTTATCGCTGGTGGCCAGCCATTCTTTTTCGCCGCCCCAGTAGATGTCTTCTTCCGGCTGCCAGATGTCGGCACGGCCGCCGCCGAAACCGAAGGTCTTGAAGCCCATCGACTCCAGCGCACAGTTGCCGGCCAGAATCATCAAATCGGCCCACGACAGCTGGTTGCCGTACTTTTGCTTGATCGGCCACAGCAGGCGTCGGGCTTTGTCCAGGTTGCCGTTATCGGGCCAGCTGTTCAGCGGCGCAAAACGCTGGTTGCCGGTGCCGCCACCACCGCGGCCGTCTGCCGTGCGGTAGGTGCCGGCGCTATGCCAGGCCATGCGGATGAACAGGCCGCCGTAGTGGCCCCAGTCGGCCGGCCACCAGGCTTGCGAGGTGGTCATCAGCGCGTACAGGTCCTTCTTCACTGCGGCCAGGTCCAGCTGCTGGAAAGCCTCGGCGTAATCGAAGTCGTCGCCCAGCGGGTTGGACGCCGGCGCGTGCTGATGCAGGATGCCGAGGTTGAGCTGGTTGGGCCACCAGTCACGGTTGGCGCGGGCGCCGAAGGTGGCTTTGGTGGCAGAGGCGCGGTGGAAGGGGCATTTCTGTTCGTTGCTCATGCTGTCTCTCCTTGCTTGGGGTGTCTGTGTGACTTGGTGAGATCAGCATAGTTGCCCGCGGCCAACATGACTATTGAATTGATTTAATGGAAGCAATGGAAATTTACTATCACATAGCAAATAGCAATAATAAAAACACAAAAAAGCCCCGCCTCTGCGGCGGGGTTCCTTGGCCAGGCTAACGGCAGGCTCAGCCCTTCAGCACCTCGGCCATCGCATCGGCCACGTACTCGACGTTGCGGCTGTTGAGGCCGGCCACGCACATGCGGCCGGAGCGCACCAGGTACACGGCAAACTCTTCACGCAGGCGGTCTACCTGCTCCGGGCTCAGGCCGGTGTAGCTGAACATGCCGCGCTGTTTGATGAAGTAGCTGAAATCGCGGCCCGGCACCTTGGCGGTGAGCACTTCGTACAGCTTCTGGCGCATGGCCTTGATGCGCACGCGCATTTCGGTCACTTCGCCTTCCCACTCGGGACGCAGCGCGGCGTCGTTCATGACGATGGCAGTCACCTGGCCACCGTGCGTCGGTGGGCTGGAATAGTTGCGGCGTACGGTGGCCTTCATCTGGCCCAGTACACGGCCGGCTTCTTCGGCCGTGCCGCACACTACCGACAGGCCGCCACAGCGCTCGCCGTAGAACGACAGGTTCTTGGAGAACGAGTTGCTCACCACAAAGCTGACGCCGGCTTCGGTCATGGCGCGGATGGCAAAGGCGTCGTCGTCCAGACTGTCGCCAAAGCCCTGATAAGCAATATCCATGAACGGCAGCAGATCACGCGCTTTGACCACCTCAATCACCTTGCGCCACTGGTCTTTGTCCAGATCCACGCCGGTAGGGTTGTGGCAGCACGGGTGTAGCAGCACGATGGTTTTGGCCGGCAGCTGGCTGAAGCAGGCGATCATGTCGTCAAACTTCACGCCGCCCGTGGCAGCGTCGTAGTACGGGTAGTCGTGCACGGTGAAACCGGCGCCTTCGAACATGGCACGGTGGTTGTCCCAGGTCGGGGCACTCACCCAGACTTCCGCTTGCGGGAAGTAGCGCTTCAGCAGATCGCCGCCGATTTTCAGCGCGCCGGAGCCGCCAATGGTCTGGATGGTGGCAATACGGCCAGCCTGCACCGCTTCGTGCTCGGCACCCCACAGCAGCTGCTGTACGGCGGTGCGGTAGTTGGCCGCACCTTCCATCGGCTGGTAGCTGCGCGGGCCGGCTTCGGCAACGCGGCGCGCTTCGGCTTTCTGCACCGACGGCAGCAGCGGAATGCGGCCTTCCTCGTCGTAGTACAGGCCGATGCCCAGGTTCACTTTCGGGCTGCGGCTGTCCTTGTTGAAGGTTTCCACCAGGGTGAGGATGGGGTCGCCTGCATAGGCTTCAACGTGTGCAAACATGATCTTGTGGTTTCTCTCTCTAACGTCTGGCACTGCGCAAGGTGCAGTACACGGGGGTATCCGTCGATAAAAGTAACACAATGGCGCCGCAGCGCCAGACCACGGCAGCAAAGATACAAAAATGTGCAATAAAATCACCAATAGCAACCAAAACCAGCCACAGGATTGCCATCAACACCCAATCACCCGGACCAAACCTGCCTGCCTGCCAGTCTCAATAAAAAAGCCAGCCCGAAGGCTGGCTGGCTTGATTGGCAAGGCTTGGCTTAGAAGTTTACCTTCATGCCGATACCCAGGCCGGTCGGGTTGGAGCCGGCGCCCACACCGCTCAGGCCGGCACCGCCGAAGGTACGGGTTGCTGCGTCTTCGTTGGTGATGCGGGTGTAGTAAGCGTAAGTCTGGGTGCGCTTGGACAGATCGTAGGTAGCGCCCAGGGTCAGCTGGTCGGCGCCATCCTTGGCGCCCGACTTGGACTCACCCATGGTGGCGTAGATCAGGCCAACGGCTACTTTGCCGAATTTCTGCTCGGCGCCTACAGTCCAGGCAGACTGCTTCAGGTCACCCGTGGATTTTTCGTTCTTCTCGTGCTCGTAACCCAGGCCCAGTTTGGTATCGCCAAACTTGTAACCCAGCGACAGCTTCATGAAGGTCTGGTCCAGATTGGTGTTACCGGCAACGGCGTTCTTTTGCTGCTGAACGTCGTAACCGAAACCGGCGCTCAGGCCACCATCGGTATAGCTGGCAGCCAGGCTCCAGCGCGCCTTGTTGGTGCGCGCACCGCCAACCGTGGTACGGACTTCGTCAAAACCGTAGGAAGCGCCGCCCTGGAAGCCGCTGTAGTTCTTGGTGTAGTAGTGGATGGAGTTCTGCAGACGGGCGTCGCCACGGCAGAACACCGCTTTGTCAGAGCATACGTCGGCGATGGTGTCACCCATGGTGTTGACCATGCCAGCCTTGGCGATCGACTTGTAAACGGTGTCGTTGTTACCCAGCAGGATGCGGCCAAAACCGCCTTCCACGCCAACAAAGCTGTTACGGGTGGCAAAAGTACCTTTGCGGGTACCGCCGTCGTCGATGGAGACTTCTTGCTCGATCTGCCACAGCGCCTTCATGCCGTCGCCCAGATCGTCAGTACCCTTGAAGCCCAGCTTGGTGGTGTTGGAGCTCAGGCGGTTAACCGAACCCAGGTTGTTGGCTGCATTGGTGGCGCCATCAGCCTTCACGTTTTCCACGGAAGCGTTCATGGTGCCGTAGATGGTAACGTCGGCCAGGGCAAACGGGGCGATCAGGGTAGAAGCAACAGCAGCAGCAAGCAGTTTTTTATTCAGCACGGTAAAACTCCGGTTGATGATGAAGTGGTTTCAAACACAAGCCGGGAATTTACCTGCCAATTATGTAAACACTGTTACCTGCGGCCAACAATCATGAATTGAATGCCCCAGCTCTGCCGTCACGCTACCGCACTACCCGCCTCCGCAGCCGGCAACGCCAGCTGCATCGCGTGCGCCACCACCTCGCCCAGAATGATCACCGCCGGGCTGGCCAGGCCGCTGGCGGCCACGTCGGTTTGCAGATGCGCCAGCGTGGTCACCAGGTGCTGCTGCTCGCGGCAGCCGGCGCGGTGCACCACCGCTACCGGCAAGTTGGCCGCAAAACCGGCGGCCAGCAGCTGCGGCACCAGCTGCGGCAAGCCGGCCATGCCCATGTAACAGACCACAGTCAGCCGGCTGTGCGCCAGGGCCACCCAATCCGGCTGGCTGCCGTCCTGCGTGTGCGCGGTGACCAGCGCCACGCCCCGCGCCACACCACGGTGGGTCAGCGGCAGGCCCAGGTCGGCACCGGCAGCAAAACCGGCGGTAATACCGTTGACGGCCTCTACCGCCACGCCGCGCTCGGCCAGCCATGCCCATTCCTCGCCGCCGCGGCCGAAGATAAACGGGTCGCCGCCTTTCAGCCGCGCCACCTGCCGCCCTTGGCGGGCGTAGCGCGCCATCAGCCGCAGTATGAAGGCCTGCGGCGTGGACTTACAGCCGCCGCGCTTACCCACCGGCACAATACGCGTGCCGGGGCGGGCAAAATCCAGAATGTCGCGCCCCACCAGGTCGTCCACCAGCCAGACGTCACAGGCCTGCAGCACACGCAACGCCTTCAGCGTCAGCAATTCCGCATCGCCGGGGCCGGCGCCGATCAACCATACTTTGCCACTCATGCTGCTTTCCTTTCTGCATCCGGGCCCGGGGCGCGGGCCGCTTTGCACGATACATCAAGCCAAAAGTTCTGCCAGACCGTTTTCTTATAACCAAATAGCCATATCCGGTACTTACACCGTCGCACGCTGACACAAGCGCTTCAGCTCCGGTACGCAGCTGCCGCAGCCGGTGCCGCAACGCAGTTCGCGCTGCAGGCCGGCCACGTCCAGCCCGCGCGCCACACCGGCGGCAATGGCGTCTTCACGCACGCCCTCGCAGCTGCACACCACCCGTGCCAGCGCCTGGCCGCCCGCCCTGCCCTGCAGCAGCGCCGCCAGGCTGGCGGGTGCTGCGCCACCGTCCAGCCACGCACTCAAGGCCGGCGCAGCCGCGGTATCACCGGCCAGCAGATAGCCCAGCGGCGTACGCCCGGCCAGCCACACGCGGCGCAGCACGCCGCGCGCCGGGTCGTCGAACGCGGCCAACAGCGCGCCGGCTGGCTGCAGCACGCTCGCCAGTTGCTGCAATACGTCTGGTGGCGGCGCCTCGGCCGCGGCCAGCTCCAGCTGCAAGCCGGGCTTGCCGTCCAGGCTGATGGCCACCGCCACCGCGTAAGGGAACGCCGCGCGCAGCGTGTCCAGCCGCGGCCGCAAGTTGGCCGCATCGCCCAATAGCTGCAAAGAAGCCCGCCACGGCAGCCGTGCCGGGGCCACACTGACGGCGGCCAACTTCAGCTCCGGCTGCTGCGAATGCGGGTCCACCGCGCGGCTAGTCAGCGCATTGATGCCAAGGCCGCCCAGCGTGGCGCTGCCCCAATGCATCGGTACGAACACCACACCGGGGCGCAAGCCCTCGTCGGCCACCACCGGCAGCACCGCGCTGCCGCGCTTGTTGCGCAGCGTGGCCAACATGCCGGCCTGCACACCGTGGCGGACCATGTCGCGCGGGTGCATCGCCAGCTGCGGCAACGTTTGGTGGCGGGTCAGGCCCGGCACCAGCGCGGTACGGCTCATGCTGTGCCAGTGGTCGCGCAGGCGGCCGGTAGTCAAGCGCAGCGGAAAGTGCGCCGACACCTTGTCGGCCGGCGGCTGCCAGCCGATGTCGGCAAAGCGAGCGCGGCCATCGGACGTGGGGTAGATGCCATCGCCGTACAGCCGGCTGCGGCCAAGCTGGCCGTCAAACGGCCATTGCTGCGGCCCCAGCCGGTCCAGCAATGTGTAGTTCAGCCGGCTGTAATCGAGGTCGCGTCCGGCGGTGGTGCCGGCGTGCTCGGCAAACACGGCGGCCGCGTCGGCGAACGCAAACAAGCCCGCCCGCTCCGGGGCAATGCGGGCGGCCAGGCGCTGCGCCACGTCGGCCACGATGCACCAGTCCTCGCGCGCCTGCCCCGCCGGTGGCAGCGCGGCGCGGACGCGGCTGATGCGGCGCTCGCTGTTGGTAACGGTGCCGTCTTTTTCCGGCCAGGTAGCGGCCGGCAGCACAATGTCGGCAAACGGCAGCGTGTGGCTGCTGGCAAACGCTTCCTGCACGATGACGCACTCCACTTTCTGCAAGGCGGCACGCACCAGCGCCTGGTCCGGCAGCGAAAACGCCGGGTCGGTACAGGCGATCCACAACACCTTGATGCGCCCGGCGGCGGCAGCCTCGAACAGCGCTACCGCCGGCAAGCCGGGGTTGGCCGGCAGCGCCGGCACGCCCCACAGCGTGGCCAGTTCGGCGCGGTCGGCAGCGCTGGCCGGGTCGCGGTGGCCGGGCAGCAGCGTGGCCAGCGCGCCTACCTCGCGCCCGCCCATGGCGTTGGGCTGGCCGGTCAGCGAAAACGGCCCGGCGCCGGGGCGGCCGATGTGGCCGGTAGCCAGGTGCAGGTGGATCAGCGCCGCGTTCTTGTCGCTACCGTTGCTGTACTGGTTCAGCCCCATGGTGTAGCACGACAGCGTGGCCGGACTCTGGGCAAACCAGCGCGCGGCGGTGACGATGTCGTCCTCGTGCACGCCGCACAGCTGGCTGGCGGCGCGCGGCGTGTACTCGCGCAAGCGCGCCCGCAGCGCGGCAAAGCCTGCGGTGTGCTGCGCGATGTAGTCGCGGTCGATCAGCTCTTCCCAGATCATCACGTTGAGCATGGCGTGGAACAGCGCCACGTCGGTGCCCGGCAACACCGGCAGGTGCAGGTCGGCCAGGCTGGCGGTGTCGGTGCGGCGCGGGTCGGCCACGATGATCTTCATCGCCGGGTTGGCCGCACGCGCCGCCTCCAGCCGGCGGAACAGCACCGGGTGCGCCACCGCCATATTGGCGCCGGCGATGAACACGCAGCCGGCGTGGTCGAAGTCTTCGTAGCAAGCCGGCGGCGCGTCGGCACCCAGCGTGCGCTTGTAACCGCTGACCGCGCTGGACATGCACAGCCGCGAGTTGGTATCGACGTTATTGGTACCCACCAGCGCCCGCGCCAGCTTGTTGAACAGGTAGTAGTCTTCGGTCAGCAGCTGGCCCGAAAGGTAAAAGCCCACCGCGTCCGGGCCATGCTCGGCAATCGTGGCGGCGAGCCGGCTGCTGACCGCGTCCAGCGCGCTGTCCCAGCTCACCGGCTGGCGCGCTTCGTCCTTGCCGGTGCGCAGCTGCGGCTGCAGCAGGCGGCTGCCGGCCACGCCCACGCTCTGCCCCAGCGTACGGCCCTTGCTGCACAGGCGGCCGAAGTTGGCCGGGTGCTGCTCATCGCCCTCCACCCGGATACTGCCATCCGGCTGCGGGCTTACCCGCACGCCGCAACCGGTACCGCAGTAACAGCAGACGGTGGCGATGTCGCCTTGCGATGCGCTTGTGTCATTCATGCTCGCTCCTTGCGGCCAACCTTGCCGTGCTCAGTCCAGCGCCAGGTAGACGGTGCCGTCTTCCAGCTTCAGCGGGATGTGGCCGCTACAGCCTTCGTCCGGCGCGCAGGCCTGGCCGGTGGCCAGATCGATATGCCAGTTGTGCAGCGGGCAGGCCACGCGATGGCCTGACACGATGCCCTGCGACAACGGCCCGCCCTTGTGCGGGCAGCGGTCCAGCAGTGCAAAGGCCTGGTCGTCCACGGTGCGGAACACGGCGATGTCGACCTGCCCAGCCCGTTTCAGTACCCGCGCGCCCTGCGGCGGGATGTCTGCCAGACGGCAGACGGCTTTCCAGTTGCTCATGTTTGTTTTCCTTTTTTTGGCCACGAAAACATACGAAAGAACACGAAAACGGCACCACTGATGTCAATGGTGACGAGGCAGGCATGGCAGCCGTTTCCCCTAGCGCAGCAACAGGCTTGTGCTTTTTTCCGTGCTGTCGGTGTGCTTCCGTGGCGACATCAGATTTTCTACATCGTCAGCGGCGCAAACTCGTGCTGCGCCACGCCGCCTTGGTAGCGTTCGGCCCACGGGTCTTGCTCGAACGACAGCGCAAACTTCAGCCGCGCGTACAGCTCGCTACGGTTGGCCGCATCGTCCAGCACGCGCTGCTTGATGTAGTCCATGCCTACCCGCTGCAAAAAGTGCACGGTGCGCTCCAGGTAGAACGCTTCCTCGCGGTACAGCTGCAGGAAAGCACCGCTGTACTGCATCACCTCGTCGTGCGTTTTCACCTTGCAGAAGAACTCGGCCACCTCGGTCTTGATGCCGCCGTTGCCGCCGATGTACAGCTCCCAGCCGGAGTCCACGCCGATGATGCCCACGTCCTTGATGCCGGATTCGGCGCAGTTGCGCGGGCAGCCGGACACCGCCAGCTTCACCTTGGCCGGGCTCCACATACCGAACAGGTCTTTTTCCAGATCGATGCCCATCTGGGTGGAATCCTGGGTGCCAAAGCGGCAGAACTCGCTGCCGACGCAGGTTTTCACCGTGCGCAGGCTCTTGCCGTAGGCGTGGCCGGACGGCATGTCCAGCTCGCGCCACACCGCCGGCAGGTCTTCCTTCTTGACGCCCAGCAGGTCGATGCGCTGGCCGCCGGTCACCTTCACCAACGGAATGGCGTACTTGTCGGCCACGTCGGCAATACGCCGCAATTCGGCCGGGTTGGTGACGCCGCCCCACATGCGCGGCACCACCGAGTAGGTGCCATCCTTCTGGATGTTGGCGTGCACGCGCTCGTTGATGAAGCGCGCCTGCGGGTCGTCGCGCGCCTCGCCGGGCCAGCTGGAAATCAGGTAGTAGTTCACCGCCGGGCGGCACGTGGCACAGCCGTCCGGACTGCGCCAGCCCAGTACGCGGAAGGTGTCGGCCAGGCTGGTCAGGTGCTGGTCGCGGATGGCCTGGCGCAGCTGGCCGTGGGTGATGTCGCTGCAGCCGCAGACCGGCTTTTCCGACTTGGGCTTCACGTCGGCGGCACCGCCGACGCAGCTGATCAGGATCTGCTCCACCAGCCCGCTGCACGAGCCGCAGGAGCTGGCCGCCTTGGTGTGCTTCTTCACGTCGTCCACGGTAAACAGGCCTTTTTCCTGGATGGCCTTGACGATGGTGCCTTTGCACACGCCGTTGCAGCCGCATACTTCGGCGTCGTCCGGCAGGCCGGCGGCACGGTTCTGGCCCTGGTGGCCGGTGTCGCCCACCGCGCCCTCGCCCAGCATCAGTTGTTCGCGGATGGCGTGTACCGGCTGCTGCTCGCGGATCAGGCGGAAGTACCAGGCGCCGTCGGCGGTATCACCAAACAGGCAGGCGCCGACCAGCTTGTCGTCCTTCACCACCAGCCGCTTGTAGATGCCGCCCACCGGGTCGGACAGCGTGATGTCCTCGCAGCCGTCGCCGCCCATGAAATCGCCGGCCGAAAACACGTCCATGCCGGTGACCTTCAGCTTGGTACTGGTGGCCGCCGGTACGTAGCGGGCAATGCCGAAACGCGCCAGATGGTTGGCCGCCACCTTGGCCATGTCGAACAACGGCGCCACCAGGCCGTAGCTGACACCACGGTGGCTGACGCACTCGCCCACGGCGTAGATGCGCGGGTCGAAGGTTTGCAGGTGGTCGTTCACCACCACGCCGCGGTCGCAGTACAGGCCGCTGGCTTCGGCCAGTGCGTAGTTGGGGCGGATGCCTACCGCCATCACCACCAGCTCGGCCGGCACGCTGCTGCCGTCGCGGAACTGCACCTCGGCCACGCGGCCGTCGGCGCCGGCCACCAGTGCGGCGGTCTGCGTTTGCAGCAAAAAGCGCAGGCCTTTGGCTTCCAGGCTTTGTTGCAGCAAGTTGGCCGCCGTGCGGTCCAGCTGGCGATCGAGCAGCCATTCGCCCAGGTGCACTACCGTTACCTGCATGCCGCGCGCCAGCAGGCCGTTGGCGGCTTCCAGCCCCAGCAGGCCGCCGCCGATCACCACCGCGTGGCGATGGTTGGCCGCAGCGGCGATCATGGTTTCCACGTCGGCAATATCGCGGAAGGTCACCACGCCGGGCAGGTCTTTGCCCGGCAGCGGCAGGATGAACGGGCTGGAGCCGGTGGCCAGCAGCAGCCGGTCGTACGGCACGCTGTGGCCGTCGGCAGCGTGCACCACACGACGGGCGCGGTCGATGGCCGTCACCGGCTGGCCCAGATGCAGCGTGATGCCGTGCCCGGCGTACCAGTCCAGATCGTTCAGCACGATGTCGGGCAGCGTCTGTTCGCCGGTCAGCACCGGTGACAGCATGATGCGGTTGTAGTTGGGGTGCGGCTCGGCGCCGAACACGGTGATGTCGTAGGCGTCGGGCGCCAGCCGCAGCAGCTCTTCCAGCGTGCGCACGCCGGCCATGCCGTTGCCCACCATGACCAGTTTGGGTTTGTCCATTGTTGCGTCCTTTCCAGCCGGCTGCGCCACCGCGGCTTTGCTGCGGCACAGGCCAAAAAAAAAGCCCGCTACCGTGGGCACCCCCACGGCAGCGGACTTCCTTGTCCCGCTCCTGCGCCGCCATTGGCGCAAGAGACCTTTGCGTATTATTGCTACAGCAACTGCCGTGCCAGCCTGACAGGTCCGTTTCCGCCGCTTTTGCGGCCAACCTGGCCTGTGGCTGGTGCACGGCCGCACCAGTTTGCGGCATGCGGCCCTGCTTGCCCCGAGGCGGCGCAGCCAGACACGCCAATGAAAAAACCGGGCACAGGGCCTAATACCAGTCAGTTAAGCGAATGTGCTTGGTTTTCGCGTAGCAGTACGTGAGTGAAGCGCCCCATCCCGTTGGCGCGAGCCGGTCAAAATGGTGTGCCCCAGGGTTGTGCTGAGCGAATCGAAGATTCGCACGCGCAAGACGCCGATTTGTTTGAGCCCCGAGCCGTTAGAGATCTGCGTGCAAATCTTTGATTTGCTCAGCGATGCGAGTTCGGCGGCGCCTGGGGCGTGCCATCTTGAACGGGGTTTCGAGCAGCCCCGGGTTGCGGGGTCTGCGTGCGAATCTTTGATTCGCTCAGCGATAGAAAAGGGGGCGGCAATCCGCCCCCTTTCCCGTTTGCCGGGCGGAACCGGCATGTAAGCATGCGTCCGCATCGCGGACACACACTAGCGTACTTTAATCCCTAACCAAAAAACGCCAGTCAGCGCTAACTGACTGGCATTAGACACGGGGCCCGGTATCAACGCGCTTGGCGGGGCAAACTATTACCGGCTAGGCCGCTTCCCGCTTGTGCTTCTGATACAAGAAGTCCAGCACCGCGCTGCGGCAGGCGTGGTAGGCCGGGTCGCTGGCCAGTGCCAGCCGGTTGCGTGGCCGTGGCAGGTCGACGTGCAGGATGTCGCCCACGGTGGCGGCCGGGCCGTTGGTCATCATCACGATACGGTCGGACAGCAGCACCGCCTCGTCCACGTCGTGCGTCACCATCACCACCGTGCTGCCGGTCTTGTCGACGATCTTCACCATCTCGTCCTGCAGGTTGGCGCGGGTCAGTGCGTCCAGCGCGCCGAACGGCTCGTCCATCAGCAGCACCTTGGGCTCCATCGCCAGCGCCCGGGCAATGCCCACCCGCTGCTTCATGCCGCCGGAGATCTCGTGCGGGTGCTTGTCGCGGGCGTGCTGCAGGCCCACCAGCGCCAGCGCGGCGTCGGTGCGTGCGGCCAACTGTGCCTTGCTTTCCTTGCTGCCGAACACGCGTTCCACCGCCAGCAGGATGTTGCCGTAGCAAGTGAGCCACGGCAGCAGGCTGTGGTTCTGGAACACTACTGCGCGCTCGGGGCCGGGGCCGTCGATTTCGCGGCCGTTGCACAGCGCAATGCCGTCGCTCGGGTCCAGCAGGCCGGCGATGATGTTGAGCACCGTGGACTTGCCACAACCCGAGTGACCGATCAGCGACACGAACTCGCCCTGGCGGATGGTGAGGTTGACGTCCTGCAGCGCGACGAAGCGGCCTTTTTTGGTATCAAAGTGCTTGTGGATGTTTTCCAGCTCGACAAAGCGGTCCATGTCAGTTCTCCTGCCCGAAGCTGGCCTTGCGCGCCAGCCATACCAGGGCTTGTTCCAGCAACAAGCCCACCAGCCCCACCACGAAGATGGCGATCAGGATGTGCTCCACGTTCAGGTTGTTCCATTCGTCCCACACCCAGAAGCCCAGCCCTACGCCGCCGGTGAGCATTTCGGCGGCCACGATCACCAGCCAGGCCGTGCCCACCGCCAGCCGCACGCCGGTCAGCATATGCGGCAGCGTGGCCGGCAGCAGGATAACGGTAAATACCTTCCATTCCGACAGCCGCAGCACGCGCGCCACGTTCAGGTAGTCCTGCGGTACGGCGCGTACGCCGGCGGCGGTGTTGAGGATCATCGGCCAGATGCTGGAGATGAAGATCACCCAGATCGACGCCGGGCTGGCGGCCTTGAACACCAGCAGGCCGATCGGCAGCCAAGCCAGTGGGCTGACCGGGCGCAGCAGGCTGATCACCGGCGCCGTCATGCGCGCCAGAAAATCGAAGCGGCCGATCATGAAGCCCAGCGGAATGCCCACCAGCGCCGCCATGCCGAAACCGGCGCCGACACGGCCCAGCGACATCAGGATGTTCCAGCCTATGCCCTGGTCGTTGGGGCCGTTCTGGTAGAACGGGTCGGCAAACAGTTCGCGTGCCGAGGCCCAGGTGCTGACCGGGCCGGGCAAGCTGCCCTTGCTCAGCTGCGACACCAGCGTCCACAGCAACAGAAAGGCCAGCAGGCCCAGCAAGGGCGGCACCACGGCGCGCAGCAGCGGCACCAGCGGTGCCACCAGCGGGGTGGCGGCCAGGCGGGCTACCGGCGACGCCGGCTTGCGGCGGCGCGGCAATGCCAGGTTGGCCGCAACGGGTTTGGCAACAGTCATGTCACACCTCCTCAGGCCTTGATCTTGAAGCTGGCAGCGTAGGCAGCCGGGTTCTTGCCGTCCCACACCACGCCGTCGATCAGCTTGCTGCTGCGCATGTCACTGGCCGGCACCGGCACGCGGGCCATGGCGGCGGCGTCTTTGTAGACAGCAATCTGGTTGATCTGCTTGGCCACCGCCAGGTAGTCGGGGTCGGCTTTCAGCAGGCCCCAGCGCTTGTGCTGGGTCAGGAACCACATGCCGTCAGACAGGTAGGGGAAGTTGACCTTGCCGCCGTCGAAAAACTTCATCAGCTTGGGGTCTTGCCATTTCTTGCCCAGGCCGTCTTCGTAGGCGCCCAGGAAGCGGCCTTCGATCACCGGCTCCGGCGCGTTGACGTAGGCCTTGTCGGCGATCAGCTTGGCTACTGCCGCGCGATTTTTCACGTCGTCGATGTAGCGCGAGGCTTCCAGCAGCGCTGCCACCAGCGCACGGGCGGTATTGGGGTTCTGTTTCACCCAGTCGCCGGTGGTGCCCAGCACTTTTTCAGGGTGGTCGGGCCAGATCTGCTGCGTGGTGGCCACGCTGAAGCCGATGCCGTCGGCGATGGCGCGGGCGTTCCACGGCTCGCCCACGCAGTAGCCGTCCATATTGTCTACGCGCATATTGGCCACCATCTGCGGCGGCGGCACCACGATGGTTTTCACGTCTGTCAGCGGGTTCACACCGTGCGCGGCCAACCAGTAATACAGCCACATGGCGTGGGTGCCGGTGGGGAAAGTCTGGGCAAAGGTGTACTCGCGCGGCTCGGCCTTGATCAGTTTGGCCAGCGCCGGGCCGGTGGTGGCGCCCTTCTCTTTCAGCTGGTTGGAAAGCGTGATGCCCTGGCCGTTCTGGTTCAGCGTCATCAGCACCGCCATGTCTTTCTTGGGGCCGCCCACGCCCAGGTGCACGCCGTAGATCATGCCGTACAGCGCGTGCGAGGCGTCGAGCTCGCCGTTGACCAGCTTGTCGCGTACTGCCGCCCAGCTGGCTTCCTTGGACGGCACGATGGTGATGCCGTATTTCTTGTCGAAGCCCATCTTCGAGGCCACGATCACCGAAGCACAGTCGGTCAGCGGGATGAACCCCACCTTGACTTCGGTTTTTTCCGGTTTGCCCACAGGGGCAGCCAGCGCTTGCAGGGCAAAGCCGGCGGGCAAGGCGGTAGAGGCCATCAGTGACAAGGCTCCCTTGAGAAAGTCGCGGCGGGCGGCCGCCAGGGTGTGGGTATCGGGTTGCTGACGCGTTTTCATGTTTGCTCCTAAGCGGTAGCCACAAAAGAAAAGCGTCCGTCGCCCTCTCGTCAGAAAGGGCAACGGACGCCGTTGTCCGTACTCCCAGGCTTGCGCCGCCGTTGGCACCTTCCTGTTGAATGTGTTGGCGCTACCTTGCGCCTGCTGTCACGTCAGCAAGTGCCGTGCCAGCCTTGAAACCGTGTTTTGCTACCTGCCGGCGTAGTTTGTGCACCGCAATAGCGCGGCCACGCACCAGCGCAGCTCAGCCTTGCAGCCATTCGGCCAGGCTGATGATCTCCTGCGCCACGTCGGCCAGCCGCTTTTGCTGTTGCATCGCGCGTTCGCGCAGCTGCTTGTAGGCGGTCTGCTCGTCCAGGCCTTTCATCTGCATCAGCAGGCCCTTGGCTTTTTCGATTACCTTGCGCTCGGCCAGCTGCTGCTGCGCGCTGGCCAGCTCGCTACGCCGTGTCTGCTCCAGCTGGTGACGCTCGATGGCCACCTCCAGCAAGGGCTGGATGCGGGCGGCTTCCACGCTGCCCACCACGTAGGCGGCCACGCCGGCCGACAGCGCGGCGCGGATGGTGTCGCGGCGGCTGTCGTCGGTGAACATCACCACCGGCTGGCCGTGGCGGGCGCCCATCACGCACACCTGCTCCAGCATGTCACGCGACGGCGCGTCGCTGTCGATCAGCACTACGTCGGGCCGGGCCGCAGCCAACATGTCGGCCAGCTGCAGGTTGGCCGCCACCTCGGCCACCACGCGCACGCCTGCCGCCGCCAGCGCTTCCTTCAGCGCGGCGGCCTTGCCGGAGCCATCGTTGACCAGCATGACGCTTAACATGGGTAACCTGTCCTTCGGGTGGATTGGCCACATACGCAGCAAGGTTTGTGCCATGCCACTGACACCACGCTGGCAGCAGCGCCGCGTTACACTGGCGGCATGAACGCTACCGCCAACCTCGGCCCGGCCTCGTGGCGGCTGTTGCAGGCCGCCGGCATTGCCGACCTTGCCGCCTTGCGCCAGCTGGGCGCCGTTGCTGCTTACCTGCAAGTGAAGCGCAGCGGGCAACACGCCAGCCTGAACCTGCTATGGGCGCTGGAAGGCGCGCTGAGCGGCCGCCACTGGCAGCAGGTAGCGCGCGACGACCGCCTGCGCTTGCTGCTGGCACTGGAAGACCTGGAGAAAATGCATGACTGAACTGACACGCTGCGGCTGGTGCGGCGACGACCCGCTATACATGGCCTACCATGACCACGAATGGGGCAAACCGGTACACGACGACCACAAGCTGTTCGAGATGCTGATACTGGAAGGCGCGCAGGCCGGGCTGTCGTGGATCACCATCCTGCGCAAGCGCGAGCATTACCGCCGCGTGTTCCATGACTTCGATCCGGTGAAGGTAGCGGCGATGACCGACGCCGACGTCGAGCGCCTGTTGCAGGACCCGGGCATCGTGCGCAACCGGCTGAAAGTGAACAGCGCCATCCGCAACGCACGGGTGTTTCTGGCCATGCAGCGCGAACACGGTAGCTTTGCCGCCTGGCTGTGGGCGCAGGTGGACGGCCAGCCGGTGCAGAACCACTGGGCTACTTTGGCAGAGGTACCGGCCAGCACGCCGCTGTCCGACCAGGTAAGCAAGGCGCTGAAGAAAGCCGGCATGAATTTTGTCGGCAGCACCGTGATCTACGCTTTCCTGCAGGCTACCGGCGTGGTGAACGACCACCTGCTCAGCTGCCCCGAACACCCGGCCAACCGTGATTAGGCCGCTTGTATGCAGCAACTGCGTGCTGCCATTACGCTAGCAGGTATTCATGCAAACCTGCACTGTGGGCCAACTGGCGATAACGATCGCTCTGGCGCAACTTGCGCATAGCCCGCTTTGAATTGCCGTGCCCAATAGTTTTGCTTAGACCCAATGGTAAAACCTATCGTCAACGGCAGCCGCGCCAGCACTTGCCCTCCCCAACGCAACGGCGCCCCAACTGAATGCGGGGCATGCGCAGCAGATAGTCGCCCACTGCTTTTTCCATGACTGCGACGTCTAAGCGACCAAGCTGCAGCTTGCGCAAATTAGTTTCATCGTCGCGTGCTGGGTCAAGCTGCATACCGCTGCTCAGAATGCGTTAGCCGTAGTTGTAGCCCAGCCCAGTACCAACACGCATTCCCTTGAGTGCACCCAGGCAGGCTGCAACGGTGGAAATTGCCCAGGCAGCCGACGGTGCGCTGTAGTTTGCCGACGACCGCAACGGCCAGCTGTTGCGGCTGGTAGCCCGCCCGCCGCGCTGACATCGCACCAGCAAGGTTGGCCGCAAGGCCGCTAGCTGCTACACTCCGCGCCTTGCCAACGCAACCTAACGCCAAGTCATTGTGAACAAAGCCAAATTCAGCACCCTGCAACTGCCGCCGGAAGTCCTGTCCAACCTCGATAGCCTGGGCTACACCAGCATGACCGCCATCCAGGCGGAAAGCCTGCCCGCCATCTTGGACGGCCGCGACGTGATCGCCCAAGCCAAGACCGGCAGCGGCAAGACCGCCGCCTTCGGTCTGGGCCTGCTGACCAACATCAACCCGCGCTGGTTTGCCATCCAGGCACTGGTGCTGTGCCCCACCCGCGAGCTGGCCGACCAGGTGGCGCAGGAAATCCGCCGTCTGGCGCGCTGCATCGACAACATCAAGGTCATCACCCTGTGCGGCGGCACGCCGATGGCGCCGCAACGCGCGTCGCTGGAACACGGCGCCCACATCGTGGTGGGTACCCCGGGCCGCCTGCAAGACCACCTGTCGCGTGGCACGCTGGAGCTGGCCGGCGTGAAAACGCTGGTGCTGGACGAAGCCGACCGCATGGTGGACATGGGCTTCATCGAAGAGATCGTCGGCATCGTGCGCGCCTGCCCGCGCAACCGCCAGACGCTGATGTTCAGCGCCACCTACCCGGACAACATCCGCAAGCTGGCCGAGCAGTTCATGAAGCAGCCGCACTTGGTGAAAGTGGAAGCGCTGCACGACGCCGGCCAGATCGAACAATGGTGGTACGAGATCGACCCGGACGACCGCCTGGACGTAGTCGCCCGCGTGCTGCACAGCGTGCGGCCAACCTCTGCCCTGGCGTTCTGCAACACCAAGCAGCGCTGCAAGGAGCTGGTAGCCGAACTGCAACAAGCCGGCTTTAGCGCCGAAGCGCTGTACGGCGAACTGGAACAGCGCGACCGCGACCAGATCCTGGCCCGCTTTGCCGGCAAGACCATCACTGTGCTGGTCGCCACCGACGTGGCCGCCCGTGGCCTGGACATCAAGGACCTGGACCTGGTGATCAACGTGGACGTGGCACATGACCCGGAAGTGCACATTCACCGTATCGGTCGTACCGGCCGCGGCGACAAGCACGGCCTGGCGCTGACGCTGGTGAGCCCCAGCGACGCCCGCCGCGCCGCCAGCATCGAGGAATACCAGAAAGCCGAGCTGGCCTGGGAAGACCTGGCCGACCTGAAACCGGCGCCGGGCGGCCCGCTGCTGCCGCCGATGGTGATGCTGGAGATTGCCGGCGGCAAGCGTGACAAGCTGCGCCCGGGCGACATCCTGGGCGCCCTCACCGGCGAAGGCGGTATCCAGGGCACGCAAGTGGGCAAAATCACCGTGTTCGAGTTCAACACCTTCGTGGCGCTGGACCGCCACATCGCGCAACAGGCTTTCGACCGCCTGAGCGTGGGCAAGATCAAGGCCAAGAGCTACAAGATGCGGTTTGTGGCATAAGCCGCCCGCAACGTGCAGGCCGCATGAAAAAAGCCAGACAGTATGCACTGTCTGGCTTTTTCACGCCCTGCCGGGGCATCAGGTACCGATGTAGCGATCCGGCCGGTGGTTCATGGCGATGATCATGTTCAGCGCGGCAGCGCCCAGAATGGAACCCAGCAAGGCCGGTACACTCACCAGGAACAGCGAGGCCAGCAGGATGACCAGGTCCAACCCCAGCTGCAGCTTGCCAGCGCGAATGCCGTAGCGGTCCTGCACAAACAGCGCCAGGATGTTGACGCCGCCCAGGCTGGCCTTGTGCCGGAACAGCGCGATAAAGCCCATGCCCATCATCAGGCCGCCGATCAGGCCGCTGTAGAACGGGTTCAAGCCATCAAAATGGGCAAACTGCGCGTGCAGCCCGGTAAACAACGACAGTAGCGTCACCGCAGCAAAAGTCTTTAAGGTAAACACCCAGCCCATGCGCTTCACCGCCAGCCAGTAAAACGGCAGGTTGATCAGCGAAAAGGCCACGCCGAAAGGCACGCCGGTCTGGTAGTGAACCAGGAAAGCCAGCCCTGCCGTGCTGCCGGTGAGCAGGCCGGCACTCTTGAACATGGCCACGCCGAAGGAAATCAGCAGCGTGCCTACCAGAATGGCCAGCGCGTCTTCCAGCCAGCTATGGCCCAGCGCGTCGTCAGCCGCCGGTGGCGGCAAAGCAGAAGCAGTAGCGGTCATATCGGAATCTCTATTGCGATGCAACAATTTCATCATTTTACCAATACTGCCAACATTCACAATTAACAAGCATCAAGTAGTTGCATATCCACAATAAAAAGCAATTTACAACCCACAAAGCCAAGCAAGCGGCACATGGCACACCCCTACCCCATGACAAGCAGGCAGTACCGCAATTTTTGACCCTGCCGCGTCAGGACTGGGCTATGTAACGATCCGGCCGGTGGTAAAAACCGATCACCAGGCTCATGGCGGCAGCACCGATCAGCGAGCCCAGCAATTGCGGCCAACCCGCCACCAACAGCGCGCCCGCCATCACCAGCAAATCGAAACCGAACTGCAACTTGCCGGCACGCATGCCGTAGCGCTGTTGCACGTACAGCGCCAGGATATTGACCCCGCCCACGCTGGCCTTGTGGCGGAACAAGGCAATCAGGCCCATGCCAATCAGCAGGCCGCCCAGCAAGCCGGTGTAGTAAGGATTGAGATTGCCCGCAAACGGAAACAGCGTGCGGTGCAGGCTGGAAAACAACGACACCAGGCCCACGGCCACAAAAGTGCGCAGCGTGAAAGCACGCCCCATCTGGCGCAGCGCCAGCCAGTAAAACGGCAGGTTGATGATGAAGAACAGCCAGCCGAAGGAGGCACCGCTGTAGTAGTGCAGCAGGAAGGCGATACCGGCGGTGCCGCCGGTAAGCAGGCCGGCCTGCGCGAACATGGCCATGCCCAGGCCGATGAAGGAGGTGCCGATCAGGAAGGCCAGCAGGTCTTCTGCCCAGGTGTGTGCCAGCGGATTGTGTCCGCTTTTCAGGCACTTGCTTTCGCTTGTCATGGTAGTACCGCTTGCAGTTGTCAGGACCGCGCCCTGCCCGCCGGGTAAGCAGGCGGACGCTGCACTGCAGCAAGCAACAAGCTTGCCAACGCCGGCACCGGCTGGCAGCGGTGGCAATATGCGGGGGCCCAGGCAAATGGCCGCGCCCGGCAGAGCGGCAAGGTTGGCCGCAACACCCGCCAGTGCGCGGCATGGTAAGGGCGGAGATGTGCCGCGGCCTTGCCCCAAGCGCATCAAGGGCTGTCCGCACCGCAGACAGCCCTTGTTACGACTTACCCACTCCTGCCCGCACCACACCTACCCGACACCGGCAAGCACCCGCGCCCGAAAATATCCTGTAAAAACAAAACCCTGCTTGCAGGGCAAACAGGGTTGTTTAGGCCAGCCTGCGCGGCAGGCACCCGGTGCGGGCTTAGCGTTGCGGACGCAGCCAGGCGCTAAGCGAGCGGATGTCTTCCGGCGTGGTGCGGCAGCAGCCGCCAATGCAGGCGGCGCCAGCGGCACGCCACTGGCGCGCGGCGTCGGCAAAAGCGCCGGGGTCGCTGCTGCCGTGCCAGGTCTTGGTAGTGGCGTCGTAGCTCTCGCCCGAGTTGGGGTAAGTCAGCAGACGTTTGCCCGAAACCCGTGCCGCCTCGCCCAATAATGGTGCAATGTGGCGCGGCGCAGTGCAGTTGACGCCGACAGCCACAATCTGCGGGAAGTCAGCCAGCGCCGCTACTGCGTCGGCCAGCGGTGTACCGTCGCTGAGGCTGGCGCCATCGCGGCAAGAAAAACTCACCCAGGCGCGGGCGTCGGGAAACTCGTCGCGCAGCAAGGTAGCCAGCGCCAGCGCCTCTTCGGCGCAAGGGAAGGTTTCGCCGGCCAGCAAGTCGGGGCCGGCTGCCAGCAGCGCCGCCAGGCGCGGGCGATGGAAGTCCATCAGTTGCTGCACGCTCAGGCCGTAGCCACCACGGTATTCGGAACCATCGGCCAGCATGGCACCGTAGGGGCCGACCGATGCCGCCACCAGCGGCCGTTTACGGCCAGCCAGGTTGGCCGCATCGGCGCAAAAGGCATCGCGTGCTTCCTGCGCCAACCGTACCGATTGCTGCATCAGTGCCACTGCCTGCTCGTGGCCGATGCCGCGCTTGGCAAAGCCCTCGAAACTGGCCTGATAGCTGGCCGTGGTGGCCACGTCGGCACCGGCGGCGTAGTAGTCGTAGTGCACCTGGCGGATCAGTTCCGGCGCTTCCAGCAGCACGCGGGCCGACCACAACGCGTCGTTGAGGTCGCAGCCGCGACGCTCCAGTTCGGACGCCATCGCGCCATCCAGAATGATCACATCATCAATAGCCACCTGGGCCAACGGGTCTTGCATAGCTGCCTCTGCATAAGCTACAAGCCCGGCATGCCGGGCTTGTGTGGTTAGGTACTGAATGGTTACAGGCGGAACTTGGCAACCAGCGATTTCAACTCGTCACCACGTGCAGCCAAGGTATTGATCGTGGCCAGCGCTTCTTGCAGGCTGGTATCGGTCTGCTGTGCCATCACGTTCACGCGCTCGGCGCTGCGGGCCATTTCGTTAGTAGCCACGCCCTGCTCGGCGGTGGACGAGGTGATTTCGCTCATGCGCGACGAAATTTCTTCTGCGCTGTGCTTGATCTCTTCTACTTTGCTGGCCGCTTCACGCGACAGGGTCACGCCAGAGCTCACTTTCTCGTTGGTCACGTCGGCGTGGCTGATGGCCTCGCCGGTGCGACGGATCACGGTGTCGATCATCTCGGCAATCTGCACGGTGGCGGTAGCGGTGCGCTCGGCCAGCTTGCGTACCTCGTCGGCTACCACGGCAAAGCCGCGGCCGCTTTCGCCGGCACGGGCCGCTTCGATGGCGGCGTTCAGCGCCAGCAGGTTGGTCTGGTCGGCAATATCGCGGATCACACCAACAATGCCCTTGATCTGCTCGGACTGGCCGGACAGGCTGCCCATCACGCCATGCAGCGACGATACCGCGTGCAGGATGGACTGCACTTCACGCTCCACTTCGGTCATGGCACGGTAACTTTCCACCGAGTTGCTGCGCGAACGCGATACCAGTGCCTCGGTCTCGCCCACGTGGTCAGCAATATGGTTGATGCTGACGGTGATTTCCTCGATGGTCGCCGCAGTGGCCGACAGCTCGCTGGACTGTACGCGCGAATCCTGGGCGATCTGCTCGGCCACCCGGTTCAGGTCGGCGGCATCACGCGCCAGCGCTTCCGACTCCTCACGCACGGTGATGAACATTTCGCGCAGCTTGGCAACAAACTGGTTGAACGCCTCGGCAATCTGCCCTACTTCATCGCGATTGCCCACCGGCAGGGTTTTGGTGAGGTCACCCTGGCCACTGGCCACTTCGGCCATGGCTTTGTGCAGCACGTTGAGCGGCGCCAGCATCTTGGCTACACCGGCGTAGGCCAGAATACCTGCCAACAGCAGGCCGGCAACGGCCAAGCCTAGCATCACCGTCAGCAGCTGCTTCACCGGTGCCAGTGCCGCGGCTTCCGGAACTACCACACCAAACAGCCAGCTGGTTTTCGGAACCGGGTACAGGGCAATCAGGCTGGTTGCGCCGTCGATGTCAGCCTTCTGGATCTGACCATCCTTGCTCAGCGCGCCAAGATCCAAGCCGCCGATCACTTCACTTACCTTTTTCAGGCCGGAATCCTTCTGCGGGTGGGCAATCACGTCGCCCTCGGCAGTAATCAGGAAGGCGTAGCCATCACCAGGCAGTTTGGCGGCGGTGACTTCTTGCACCACACGCGCCAGGGTAACGTCACCACCGGCAACAGCAACCAGATTACCGCCATCTTTGCGTGCCTGGGCAAAGGTGATGATCGGGCGCTTGGTGGCGGCATCGATGTACGGCGGCGAGGCGATCGGGCCGGCTGCATCCTTGGCTGCGATGTACCACGGACGAACGGTCGGGTCGTAGCCCGGCGGTACCGGAGCAGCACCGCTGAACTGGGTCATGGTTTTGTCCGGCTGGCCGACGTACATGTCGTCGAAGCCACCGGCGTCACGGGCTTGGTCCAGCATCGGTTTCAGTTCGCCGGTGCCGAAGCGCGGCAGTACCGAACCTACGATTTTCTGGCGGCTATCCACCCATTCACTGACAAAGCTCACCTTGTTGTCGGCAGCCATCTTGATCTCGTTCTGGATTTCCTGCTCCAGCGCAGAGCTCATTTTCCAGTACGCCACGGTACAGAACACCACCGACAAAGCGGTGAGTACCAGCAGCACAAAAACCATCAAGCGCGTGCGTAGTGTCATGATCGGAGCTTCCCCTGTTTGTCATTAGTGACGTGTTATTCGGACTGCGGGATGGTACTACCAAGCTCGCTAGCCAGATTCGCGGTACAACACAAAACAATTTGCATACAAAATACTTGAAGAACAGCCCATAAAAATGCTGGCTGGCGATTAAAAGCGATCGATTCACCTAACCTTTAAGTATTTTTATTAAATTTACTACGTAATTGATAGCCATAAAGCAGCAAGACATCGATATCACACAGACTCTATATGTTTGTTAGACAAAAATGGCAGTACATACAAGTTTTCAAGCAAGCAACATCCATGACGATGTCAATCTTTGCGCATTATTTCATCAGCCGCGAGTGAATTTCTGTTGCAAGAATGCCATAGCGTGCCGCACCTTGGCCGGCAGCACGTCGCGCCGCGGCGTGACGGCGTACACCGGCAGCGCCGGTGCCTGCCACTCGGGCAATACCCGTTGCAAGCGCCCGGCGGCCAGCTCGCCTGCCACTTCCGGTGCCGGCTGCATCGAAATACCCATGCCATCCAGCGCAAACGCCCGTGCCGACAGCATGCTGTTGCTGGCAATGCGGCACTGCAAGCGCAGCACTTCCACGTCGCCCTCTCGCTGCAAGCGCAGCGGCGTCAGGCCATGGTCCTGCTCCAGGCCTATCCAGTCGTGCTGGTACAGCTGGCCCGGCTGCTGCGGCTCGCCGCGCGCCGCCAGATACGACGGCGCCGCCACCAGCACAAACGGCCAGTCGGCCAGATGGCGCGCCACCAGCGTGGAATCGGACTGATTACCGGCTCGCAATGCCAGGTCGATGCGGTGTTGCACCAGGTCGATCATCTCGTCTTGGAAAAACAGGCGCAGGCTGAGGCCGGGGTTGGCCGCCAGTAACGGCGCCAGCGCCTGCCCCAGTACCCCGCCGGCAAAACCGCTGGGCGCGGCAATGCGCAGCTCGCCCACCGGCTCGTCGCGCAATGCCGCCATCTGCACGCTGGCTTCACGCGCTGCGGCCAACATGGCAGCGCAACTGCGGTAAAACACGCTGCCGGCCTCGGTAAGCGTCAGCTTGCGGGTGGTCCGGTGCAGCAGCGCCACCTGGTGTTGCTGCTCCAGCAGCCGCACATGCTGACTAACGGCCGACGCGGTCATGCCCAGCGCGCGCCCGGCCGCGTTCATCGAGCCCTGTTCGATTACGGCGGCAAACACCGCCATGCTGCGTAGCGCTTCCATCATCAACCTCAGCTTAACAATTATTGAATTTTACAGCGGATTATCAGCCAAAACCGGGTGATCTACCATGCAGTCATTCCCCTCCCCCACCCGAAAGGACACAGCATGAACATCGCACTCATCGGCGCCAGCGGTTTTGTCGGCCAAGCCCTGCAACAGGAACTTCTGGCCCGCGGCCATCACGTTACCGCCCTGGTCAGCCGCCCGGAACGCGTTGCCGCTGCGGCCAACCTCACCGTCAAGGCCAGCAACGCCTACGACGCCGACGCCATCGCCCGTGACGTGGCCGGCCACGACGTGGTGATCAGCGCCTTCAACCCGGGTTGGGACAAAGCCGACATCCGCACGCTGTTCCTGCAAGGCCACGACGCCATTGTGGCCGGCACCAAGGCCGCCGGCGTGGCACGCTTCATCGAAGTAGGCGGCGCCGGCAGCCTGTACGTGGCACCGGGCCTGCAGCTGATCGACACCCCGCACTTCCCGGCCGAATACAAGGAAGGCGCCGAAGGTGCACGCCAGGCGCTGAACAAGCTGCAAGACGAAACCGTGCTGGACTGGGTATTCGTATCGCCGCCAGCCATGCTGGCCCCGGGCGAGCGCAGCGGCCAGTACCGTCTGGGCGCCAACGAACTGCTGATGGACGGCGACGCGCCGGCCGGCATCAGCGTGGCCGACCTGGCGGTAGCCATCGTGGACGAGGCCGAACAGGCACGTCACCATCGCCAGCGCTTTACCGTAGCTGCCGCCCAATGAAGCGCCTGCTGAGCGCGGCATTGTTGGCCGCAGGCCTGGCTACCAGCGCTCTGCCGGCGCTGGCCGGCCCGCGCGAAGACGCCAACAAGGCGCTGGTGCTGGCCTTTTACGATGCCGCCTTCACCCGGCTGGATGCAGAACAGGCAGCCAGCTACCTGGCACCCGGCTACATCCAGCACAACCCGGAGGTGGCCAACGGCGTCGCGCCGCTGCAAGACTACGTACGCTGGATCCGCGCCAATAACCCGCAAAGCCGCGCCAGCATCAAGCGCGTGCTGGCCGACGGCGACCTGGTGATGCTGCACGTGCACAGCCAGGACAAGCCCGGCGATCTGGGCGTGGCGGTGGTGGACATCTTCCTCGTGCAGGACGGCAAGATTGCCGAGCACTGGGACGTGATCCAGCCGGTGCCGGCCAAAGACGCCAACGGCAACGGCATGTTCTGAGCGACCCTTGCCCGCACCACCCCGCCCCCGCCCGGCTGTTGCCTGCGGGGGCGTTTTGCTGCGTTCGCACATCGATAAATCTGCCGCACGCATTGACAGCGGCAAGCGCGGTCTTCTAGATTCTGCAAGCCAGGCCGGACTGCAGCTCACCGCGACAGCCACGGCCGCGGCCACAGGAGAGACTGCCTACGCGGCAGCGCCGAAGGGGAATCGCCCCGGAAACTCTCAGGCAAAAGAACTGTGGACGCGAGGCACTCTGGAGAGAAGGTTGGCCGCAAAGCCGCCTCGCCGAAGGACACCCGGTGCGCAATCGCGCGCCGCAATATCTCAGGCACAAGGGACAGAGGGGGCATCGTCCGGCATGGCCGGTCGGGTGCCGTCGCCTTTGTGCCAGCCATGCCCCGCCCGCCCCTGCCGTCACGCGGCACCCTGGGCACCCGCCAAAGAGCCATGCACACGGCTGCTGCCAGCAGCCAGACACGACATGGAGACAGATATGTTCACGCAAGACATGCAGATTGCCGGCTTCGACGACGCACTGTGGGCCGCCATCCAGGCCGAAAACCAGCGCCAGCAAGACCACATCGAGCTGATTGCCTCGGAAAACTACACCAGCCCGCGCGTAATGCAGGCACAAGGCACACAACTGACCAACAAGTACGCCGAAGGCTACCCCGGCAAGCGCTACTACGGCGGCTGCGAGCACGTGGATGTAGTGGAGCAGCTGGCCATCGACCGCGCCTGCCAGCTGTTTGGCGCCCGCTACGCCAACGTGCAGCCGCACTCCGGTAGCCAGGCCAACGCCGCCGTGTACATGGCGCTGCTGCAACCGGGCGACACCATCCTGGGCATGAGCCTGGCCCACGGCGGCCACCTTACCCACGGCGCCAGCGTCAATTTTTCCGGCAAGATCTACAAGGCGGTGCAATACGGCATCAACACGGAAAGCGGCGCCATCGATTACGACGAGGTGCAACGGCTGGCCGTCGAGCATCAGCCCAAGATGCTGGTAGCCGGCTTCTCCGCCTACTCGCTGGTGGTGGACTGGGCGCGCATGCGCCAGATTGCCGACAGCGTTGGCGCCTGGCTGTTTGTGGACATGGCGCACGTCGCCGGCCTGGTGGCGGCCGGGCTCTACCCCAGCCCGCTGCCGCACGCCCACGTGGTGACCACCACCACCCACAAAACCCTGCGCGGCCCGCGTGGCGGCCTGATCCTGGCGGCCAACCCGGACGAGGCGCTGGTGAAAAAACTGCAATCGCTGGTTTTCCCCGGCATCCAGGGCGGCCCGCTGATGCACGTGATCGCCGCCAAGGCAGTGGCCTTCCTGGAGGCGCTGCAACCCGAGTTCAAAGCCTACCAGCAGCAAGTGCTGGATAACGCCCGCGCCATGGTGGCGGTGTTCCGCCAGCGCGGCTATACCGTGGTATCCGGCAAAACCGACGACCACCTGTTCCTGCTGAGCCTGATCGACAAGGGCCTGACCGGCAAGGCCGCCGACGCGGCGCTGGGCGCGGCCTGCATTACCGTCAACAAGAACGCGGTGCCGAACGACCCGCAAAGCCCGTTTGTGACCAGCGGCATCCGCATCGGCACCCCGGCCATTACCAGCCGCGGTTTCGGCAGCGCCGAAGCCGGCCAGGTAGCGCACTGGGTATGCGACATCCTGGACGATATCGATAACGCCGACGTCGCCGCCCGCGTACGGCGCCAGGTGGCCGAACTGTGCGCGGCGTTCCCTGTGTATCGTTAAAACGCACTGCAGCATCGGTAGTGCACACAGCGGCGGCATTGCTCAGTACAATGCCGCCGCTGCCCCGGCAGCACCCACCCACCATGGCCCACCCGGCCGGACAGACAACACCCGTGGCGCCACCCGCGCCCGCACCATAAAAAGAGAAGCAGCATGGCTATCAGCGTATTCGACCTGTTCAAGATCGGCATCGGCCCGTCCAGCTCCCACACCGTTGGCCCGATGCGTGCCGCCCGCCAGTTTGTAGCGCGGCTGGAAAAAGACGGCCTGCTGGCCGCCACCGCCAGCGTGAAAGCCGAGATGTTCGGCTCGCTGGGCGCCACCGGCAAAGGCCACGGTACCGACACCGCCGTGCTGCTGGGCCTGCAGGGCGAACACCCCGACCTGGTCGATACCGACGCGGTAGACGGTATGCTGGCCGCCATCCGTGCCGACAAAGCCATCCGCCTGCTGGGCAGCCACGTGGTGCCCTTTGTCGAAGGCGAACACCTGATCCTGCACAAACGCAAAGCGCTGCCCTACCACCCCAACGGCATGATCTTCGAAGCGTTTGCGGCCAACGGCGACAGCCTGTCCAAGCGCGCCTATTACTCGGTGGGCGGCGGCTTCGTGGTGGACGAAGCCGCCATCGACGCCGGTTTCACCCCACCCGGCGTCACCGAGCTGAAACACCCGTTCAAGACCGGTGCCGAGCTGCTGGCGCTGTGCCAGCGCCACGGCAAATCGATCAGCCAGATCATGCTGGAAAACGAACTGGCCTGGCGCAGCGAAGACGAAGTACGCGCCGGCCTGCTCAACATCTGGCGCGTGATGCAAGGCTGCGTGAAGCGCGGCTGCGAGCGCGAGGGCATCCTGCCTGGGGGCATGAAGGTAAAACGCCGCGCTGCCGACATGTACCAGAAGCTGCTGGCCTCGCCGGAAGCCGCGCTGCGCGACCCGCTCACCGTGATGGACTGGGTCAACCTGTACGCGCTGGCGGTCAACGAAGAAAACGCCGCCGGCGGCCGCGTGGTGACCGCACCCACCAACGGCGCGGCCGGCATCATCCCGGCGGTGATGCACTACTACGCCCGCTTCATTCCGGGTGCCAACGACGACGGGATCGTACGCTTCCTGCTGACCGCCGGCGCCATCGGCATCCTGTTCAAGCTGAACGCGTCGATCTCGGGCGCCGAAGTGGGCTGCCAGGGCGAGGTAGGCTCGGCTTGTTCGATGGCCGCCGGCGGCCTGGCCGAAGTGCTGGGCGGCACGCCGGAGCAAGTGGAAAACGCCGCCGAAATCGGCATGGAACACAACCTGGGCCTCACCTGCGACCCGGTAGGCGGCCTGGTGCAGGTGCCGTGCATCGAGCGCAACGCGATGGCGTCGATCAAGGCCATCAACGCGGCCCGCATGGCGCTGCGCGGCGACGGCCAGCACTTTGTGTCGCTGGACCGCGTGATCAAGACCATGCGCGACACCGGCCGCGACATGAGCACCAAGTACAAGGAAACCGCACGCGGCGGTCTGGCGATCAATGTGATCGAGGTGCCGGTGAATATTGTGGAGTGCTAAAGACTTTTATCGATTCAAGCTTGTGAGTACGGCACCCGCAGCCCGTTGGCGCGAGCCGTACAAAAGCATAGCCCCCAGGTTTTAAGCCGCCGATTTGTTTGAGCCGCGTGACGTTAGCACGCGGCGAGTTCGGCGGCGCCTGGGGGCTGTGCTTTTGGGCGGGGTTTCGAGCAGCCCCGGGTCGCCTTTTCTTTGGGTACTTTCTTTTGGCGACGCAAAAGAAAGTACCCCGTCTGCCGGGCGGAACCGGCAATGCAAAACACAATCCGCGCAGCGGATTCAATACGGGATGACCGTAGAGACCAATATGGCACGGCCTATCTCCTGCTGTAGCGTCGCGCGCATTTTGGCACATTTTCACGCCGCTTTTGTCACCCGCCGCGCTGGTCGCTTCGCTAGGGTATTGGCACAGCCAGGCTGCGCCACGGCCTAGAACAATCCTCCCATTG
>NZ_JBKBHK010000011.1:0-107980 GCF_046297735.1 Vogesella sp. | reverse complement strand
TCCATCACCAGCGCGGCTTTGCGCTTGGCGGTCCAGCGTTTGATGTCGTCTTCCATGGTCATACTCATCACATGCTCCTGTGTGAATTATGACCTGTGCAGGTTTTTAGTGGGTCATTACATAATTATCGTCCGCATAGCGGACACATTAGCACTCTTCAAACACAACAATCTCCTAGCCAAAAAAACGCCAGTCAGCGCTAACTGACTGGCATTAGCCCCGAGGGGCGATTTTTTTTATGCCAAAAGATGCTAGCCAAGTGCCGCAACAATCTGCTCGACAGCTTTTTTCACAGCAAACTCACGATCAAAAAGCTTACGACACCGTACTGCCATCTCCGAATCAGATTCCAGCCTCTCCAGCAAACGGCAAGATAACTGATACAACTCGTAAATATTGTTGCTCTCGCACACTTCGCCCACCTGCTCGTTACGAATCATGCCAGCAAGATCATTGCCGGCATTGATATTCGCCAGAACAGGCAATCCGCTTTGCATATAAGTCAGGAACTTACCTGGAATATTGTGCGACTTGTGCAAAGGTGACAGAGCCACCAAGCCTACCGCGCACTGCGAGTAGAGGTCCGGAATTTCGTCAGGGTCGATTTCGTCGTAGAAAAGGACATTGGCCAGCTTCAACTCACCAGCACGAATGCGGAGGCGAGCGGCCTCACTACCACGCCCGATAAATACGAAACCCACATCGGTATTATGCTGATGCAGCAGAGCCAGCTCCAGCATAATGTCCATACCCTGCGCCACGCCCATATTGCCGGCATAAACAAACAGCTTTCTACCTGCTAACAGCGAGTTATCCAGTTTGATGGAGCATGGGTTACTTGCAGGTTTATCTAGCCAATTCTGCAAAACCTCGACCACCTTGCCACGCTGCTGACGTTGATTCTCGAAGTATTTGATATTCCCCGGAGTTTGCACACCGATAATATCGGCCACCGCATACTGGTAACTCGCTATCAGGCGAAACACCCAATAAGGCAAACCTTTGCCCATCAACCCCATGTCTACCGCCCACTCCGGAAAAATATCCCGAATGATCAGATAGCCACGGCAGCGACTTTTGCGCTTCAAGAATTTGGCGAGTGGGCCATGAAAAATGGAAGGCGCATACCAGATAACACCATCCCACTTTTCATCAGCCAGCACAGAACTGGACAATTGCCGGCGCATGGCAAACGGCATGATGAACTCAGCAAGCGTCCGTCTGATATAGCCGATGTCCTTGGTTTTAGGTGCCTGTAAACGCAGGACACGAACTCCTCCCAACTCCTCCGAGAGGGAAGCACCTCTAACATCGGCAGATGGCAGCAGCACTGTCAACTCATGCCCCTGCCGCACAAATTCTCTTGCAAGATCGCGTAGTTGGACCGCGCCAGAATTGCGCAATGGCGGGAAAGTATCAGCAATCAAAACAAATTGCATATCAAATTACCAGTCTCGCTTGAATATCTGCAAATACAAGTTGCAAATACCAAACACACCACCCAAGCTTCATATTAAAAACTAGCACACACCAGTTTTCATTACATCAAGGCACAGCTTTAATTTTTGCTGCTGATCAGGATAGTTTATCAGAACAGCCCTGTACTTTCCTTTAAAAACAAACAAGCTGCCAGCCGCTGCTCCAACAACACCCAGATGACTAATCAATTTACTGACATCATCAAGCGAACCAGCACCACCCAAGAATGTTACAGGTATATTCAAGTTCTTTTTAATCATGCTTGCAAAATCCAGATCGTAACCATTCATCATTCCATCGCGATCTATGGAATTGATAACGACCTCACCCGCTCCCGCATCCTGACATGCTTTCGCCAAAGCAATGGGATCCAGCTTGTGTGTACGCTTCCCGTTATGACTACAAACCTCATAACCTTTGCTGAAAAAGCCTGTTTTCTTCCGCACATCAAGCACGACTACAACAGACTGGCGGCCAACCGCGGCTGCCATTTCAGTCAGTAAACCCGTGTCAGTAATAGCTGCGCTACTTACGGCAACTTTTTCTATGCCCATATCAATGATTCGTACAGCCTGCTGTGCAGTAGTAACACCACCGCCATAACATAAAGGCATACGACACTCTGCGGCGAGTTTGGCAAGCAATGCAAAGTCTGGCTCTACACCCTTAACCGTCGCATCGATATCAAGAACCATCAGCTCATCAGCTTCTTTTTCATTGAAAATACGCACCGCATTGATAGGGTCACCTACATATTTTGGATCTTTGAATAACTGTGTCTTTACAAGCCCACCCTGGTGAAGAAGCAAGCATGGGATGATGCGGGGTCTCAGCATAAATTACAATTCCACAAAGTTTTTCAACAGCTGCTCACCCCAGCGGTGGCTCTTTTCTGGATGGCACTGAACACCATGAATATTCCCTTTAGAAACCACCGCATCAAAATTGATACCATACTCGGCTGTTGCCGATACATCGCCTTTATTTTCCGCATCAAAATAGAAAGAGTGCAAAAAATAAAACTGGGGAACATCGTCAAAGCCCCGAGAAAAAATCTTAGCTCCCGGGACGGCGCTTAAATTATTCCACCCCATATGCGGCATTGGCAAAACAGAGGTAGTCGGATTATTTGCGAAAGCTCTCACTTTTCCAGGTATCCAGCCAAGACCTGGCAGACTCCCTTCATCAGAAGAGTCCGCAAGCATTTGCATGCCAACACATATGCCCATAATGGGCACCTGCTTTTCTAAAACCATTTCTTCAAGCTTACCGCGCAGACCGGAAGCATTAAGCCTAGCCATGGCATGATCAAAATGTCCTACACCAGGAAGAATAAGCCGTGTTGCCTCATCAAGTGAATCTGGCCCATCAGACCTTACTGCATCTATGGCACAACGCTTAAAAAGATTAAGAAATGCCTGAATGTTGCCCACTCCATAGTCTACGATCTTAATCATCTGAAGAACCTTTTTTCCATACCTAACAAGCGCATCAGGTTGGCACCCATATTAATCATCCAGCGCTTGTTCTTGTAGTCTTTATAGGTTTTTTTGGGCAAGTCAAAGACTTCCTGTAACTCATGCACACTAATACCAAGCTTGTGAGCAACATACTCGAATTCTTGCTTCAAAAAGTGCTCATCCATCTCAGGTTGTAAGAGCCGATCAAGCGCAGCATCACGAGTCATTTGGCCAGTCACAATCAAACTGGAAAAATGTGCTCGCCGCTTCTCGTAACCAAAACGACGCGGCAACCAATAGTCTTCGTAGAATCGGGTAAACCTAGACTCATGATGTTTATGCTGGAAACGCTTCCAACCAAAAAGCTTTTCTAGCTCATTCTCCGCATCTGTTTTGAAGAACGGCACGAGATTCAAAGGATGATGCACTTTCATCCCCATGACACGCTGGTAAAGCAACTTGTAAACAAGAATATCTACCAACGGAAAATCGTTGGGTTTACCATCTCCAAAACGTTTCCAAATATCACCGAATAGGGTTTTATCGATACCTAAATACCCGCCCCACTCTTCTGGCTCACGGCAACACTCTGTCGAAAAGTTAGACCCCGTAATAATATGCTTGATATTGTGTTGACGGGCAAATTTATAAAGCCCAGAAAAGAATGCTGCATCTTGGACAAGATCTTGATCAGGAATACCTGAACGAAGAAAAGCAAGTTGCATTCTCTTAACCGACTCCCAATTTACTACTTCCGTGTAAAGATCAAGACCCAGCCCATCTACAAGCTTTTCTATGTTACCTACCGCTTGATCTGTATTCCAGCCTGCATCTACATGGAACAGAAGTGGGCGCAATCCCATTTTTTCTTTTGCTATATATGCTGCGTAAGAGCTATCAAGCCCACCGCTAAGACCGATGATGCAATCAAAATCTTTACCTTTGCCTGCTACACGAATGGCATCTGCCATTTCTTCTAGAGCAGCAGGATTACCCTGGCTAGGATTCCAATTTGTTTTTATATTTTTCTCAAAATTATCACAATAATCACACACCCCATTATCATCAAATATAATGTGAGGATCACTACTATCCATCACACATTGGGTACACACTCGCTTGTTACTCATTACACTCACCTGAACCCACCAGCAGCCTTGGCCACTTTTATAATTCCACGACGCATGCCAAAATTTGGCACACACTATTTAAAATAATTATGTCACTACCACACCACGTCATCACGACTATACCGCGGCGCTATCAACCATCACTTGAATACTGTTGACTACTTGCTTAACTTCTGCATTACTCGCATCTATTGCATGAACTACAGCTGGGATATTATAAAAATCATACTCAGCAACTAAGGTCGAAGGGTATGAAATGATAAAATTTACCGCTGGAAAAAAGCTAGCATCATTGATAACTTCCCAATCGGCATCACGCACTTTTGCACTTTCTTTTGCTGCAGGATGTGGTTTGTAGAAAAAGTTCAGATCATATCTGCCCGCAAGCTCCGCAAGAACTGCCATATGAAAATCTTCGCAAATTGGGTGCCCGACAAATAATATCGATGTTCTATCAGCAGACACTGAAGATAGCAGCATTGAACTGGAAATACGCTTCAGTACTACACACTGACGATCGACCAGGTCAGATATGATATGGTCAAAAAAGATAATTCTCTGATCCAAGTTATACAAATATAACTGCCTGACAAATTTTAATCGGTAGGGCAAACCCACATTACCAGTCAGATCCGCAATAGCACGATAAGTCTCTGCATGCTCTAAGCCATGCTGCACAAGCATAATGCCAGCACCAGAAACGCCAACATCCATTTCCGCACAGTAAAAATCAGCAGCCACTGCCCAGCGATCATGATGCTCAGCAGTGGCAATCAAAGACGGGGACAGTTTTACAAGTGAGAAATTAAAAATTGCCCAATTCGGCAAAATATAGCTTTGCATGCCCAACCTAGTTCCAAGTTGGCTAACAAGCAACGCATGTGCTTTTAAAGAAAAAACGAAAGCTTCAAAAATTTCCGATCGGCTTAATACCGAGGATGCCAATACCGGGGTTGACGACAAGTTTTTCAATGTAGCTGCTGAAAGTGAAACGCCGTCAGGCACGAGCCATATCACTTCTCGTTCAAGCGACGACACCTTCAACTCACGACTCAAAACGATACAACTACGATCACAGATAGCAAGTGCAACCGTTTTCCCAGCCTCAGAAAAGTGCACATCTCTTAATTTGAGAAATACAAAGAAAAATTTAGCAAAAATAAATAAATAAGCAAAAAAGTAGCACCAGAGCACTGAGATGATTGGCGCGAAAATTCTCATCACCGACAATAAAGCAAAATGTCGCTTTGCCCATTTTGAAGGTCGTGGCACTCCCCAAAATGCAGAGAAATTCAAACCCAGAAGTTTATAATAGTACCTATCAAAAACCTGTTGGTTTCTTGCGGAAGAAGCGAACACATCATAAAATTTGGCAAAATTCATTTCAGCCATTCAAAAAAACAAGCCCAGGCCATACATGGCTACAAAGTTAATCAGCACATTTATCCGCCATACCGCATCGTCAAGAAATTCATACCCCGAAGCTGCTCGATCAAAGATAGGTATACCGACAATACAACACGTCAGCTTCCACAGCAGATGGAGCATGAAGTATCAGTTTGTTAGACCAACATCTGGGGCGCACGAAGTGCACAAAATTTATAATAGAAACGGTTATCTATCGTGACAGCACAGACCCGTGCGGGCAGCATCATGCCAAACGCTAGCTTGGCCAGGCTCAACCCACGCTCTCGATACAGCAAGAGGCGGCAACCGCCACCTAGGACTTTGTCATCTAGCTACCATGTGGCGGGCAATGCCAACCACAGACCAGCTTGCAGCTGCCGTATGTTACCTGTGTTTGAGGCACAAACATAATCCGCAAGCAGAATATGCAATTCGATAGTTATAGCACCAAAAAGGCATACGTGCCGTGCCTCATCCACAGGTTGGGAAGTGTGTGTTGATTCGCAAAAATGCCGCTCCCTTCAAGCTAGGAAAGCGGCATTGCCATACGGTACACAGCTTGCAAAACATCAGAACTGTCAGGGGCGGGCAAAATCGACAACGATCAGTGCTTTTGCAAGCGCCTGGCACAGACTAAGGTCAGTACATTTTCCATACAACGCGTTTAACGTAATCGGTATAACTGTGGATGATACGCACAACCTTATCACTGACATTTGGCACACTGTAATCCGCTACCAAACACAAGCTGCGGTCTGCGCCTCGTAGTTGAGTCGCCAGAATGGCCAAACCTTGCCGCACACGATCAACCTCCAGTCCCACCATCATGACGGCAGCTTCTTCCATACCTTCCGGACGCTCATGTGCTTCACGCAGGTTCAAGGCAGGAAAGTTCAGGATTGACGACTCTTCATTGATGGTGCCACTGTCAGACAGCACCGCTTTGGCTTGCAACTGCAAGTTAACATAATCATGAAAGCCCAAGGGTTTCATCAACCGAACCAGCGGATGAAACTGTGCACCCGTCGAATCTACCCGCTTTTGGGTACGAGGGTGCGTTGATACCACGACAGGCAGACTGAAATCTTCTGCAACCGCATTCAGCACAGCTACCAGTTTTGCAAACGACTTGTCAGACTCGATATTTTCTTCGCGATGAGCACTCACCACAAAGTACTGCCCGGCTTGCAACCCCAGACGCGCCAAGGCGTCTGATGCCTTGATCTGCGGCATATAGTGATGGAGCACCTCGAACATCGGGCTGCCTGTCTTGATAACCTGGTCTGGCGGTAGCCCCTCGCGCAACAAATAATCACGCGCTATCGTACTGTAAGTCAGATTGATATCGGCCGTGTGATCAACAATGCGGCGATTGGTTTCCTCTGGCACACGCTGGTCAAAACAGCGGTTACCCGCCTCCATATGGAAAATCGGCACCTTGCGGCGCTTAGCGGGAATGACAGACAAACAGCTATTGGTATCACCCAGCACCAGCATGGCATCGGGTTGCTCGCTAGCCAATACGGCATCAACCGACGTAATAAGATTACCGATAGTGTTGGCCGCACCAGTACTGCCTTCAGCACTATTCAGAAAATAGTCAGGCTTACGCACCCCCAGGTCGTCAAAGAAAACCTGGTTTAATTCATAATCATAGTTCTGACCGGTATGTACCAGTACATGCTCACAATGCGCGTCCAGTGCTGCCAGAACGCGAGAAAGACGAATGATTTCCGGCCGTGTACCTACTACCGACATTACTTTCAATTTTTTCATTTTCAGACCTTGCTAGCGATAGTATCGGGCCGTTGACGATCAAAATTCTCATTCGCCCACAGCATCACCACCATTTCATCTGTACCCACATTAGTAATATCGTGAGCCCAACCGGGTATGGTATCCACCACCACAGGCTTGTCTCCAGAGGTTTCGAGCTCTATCAGCTCCTCAGTCAGCAAGTGGCGAAAGCGAAACAGGGCTTTGCCTTTGATGACAAGAAACTTCTCGGTTTTGGTATGGTGGTAGTGGCCGCCACGCGTCACCCCGGGGTGAGCGGTAAAGTAGCTGAACTGGCCACAATCAGGTGTCTTCAGCATCTCCACAAACACTCCGCGGGCATCTGCATACTGTGGCACCTCATACGCAAAACCCTCATGCGGCAAATAGCTGACATAGGTGGCATACAGCGCTCGCGTCAGATCGGTTCCAACCCGCTCAGAGAGCAAAGTGGCACGGCAATCGCCAAAGCGGCGAATCTGCTCAGCCAATTCGCCCACTGTAATGCGGTACTCCGGCTGCACCGACCCCAGCACCAAACCGCTAGCCGGCGCATCAAGCGCCGCCAGCATGGTGGAGATCACATCATCCACATACACCAGCCTGACACTCGCCGCCGGGTCGTTGATTTGCACAGGCAAGCCGCGCGCAATGTTATGGCAAAAAGTGGCTACTACCGAATTGTAATCCGGCCGGCACCACTTACCGAACACCCCAGGCAAACGGTACACCACGCAAGGGTTTCCCGTGGTATCTGCCAAATGCTGTACCGCTTGCTCTGCGGCCAACTTGCTACGCCCATACGGGTTGTCACGCTCGGCCTGAGACGACGACGCCAGCAATAGTGGCACCTGACGCCCGCCAGCCTGTATGTGCCTGGTAATGGCATGGCACAGCGCCTGCGTCAGGCCCGCATTCACCCGCTCAAACGCCCCCTCGTCGCTGGGGCGGTTTTCACCCGCCAAGTGAATGACCGCATCGGCCTGGGCCACCAACGCCGGCAAGCGCGCCTCATCATCGCCACGCACAAACGTCAGCACCGAGTAGGCAGGTAGCTCCCCCAGGCGCACGACGAGGTTTTTGCCAATAAAACCATTGGCACCAGTAATCAACACATGTCGGGCAGGCTGCATCACCTTGTTACTCCTCCGCCTCTACCACCTCGCCACGCAGCGTCGCCTGCATAAAGCCCAGCTTCATCAACAAGGCCTGCATGCCAGGCACATCCAGCTGCGTGGTATTGTGAGAATTGTAATCGCTTGCTGCAGAGATCTTCAGCTCACCCTGCTCCACATACTTGCCGTAGTTCAGGTCGCGCAGGTCTGGCGGCACGCAAAAGTAGCCACCCAAATCTTGAGCCGCCACCATTTCTTCACGGCTAAGCAAGGCCTCGTACAGCTTCTCGCCATGACGGGTACCAATCACCCGCACCTCATGCTGCGGCTTCTCCATCAAACCTGTCAGCGCCTTGGCCAGTACCTCGATAGTTGCCGCTGGCGCCTTCTGCACAAAAATCTCGCCCGGTTTGCCATGTTCAAAGGCATACAGCACCAAGTCCACCGCATCATCCAGCGTCATCATGAAACGTGTCATCGCCGGGTCGGTAATCGTAATGGCCTGGTCGGCACGGATCTGATTAACAAACAGCGGAATGACCGAACCACGCGAACACATTACATTGCCGTAGCGAGTCACATTGATCACGGTGTGATTACTACTGCGCGACTTGGCTACCGCCACTTTCTCCATCATCGCCTTGCTGATACCCATCGCGTTGATCGGATAAACCGCCTTGTCAGTGCTCAGCACCACCACACGCTGTACACCGCAGTTGATAGCCGCCTCCAGCACGTTTTCGGTACCCAGCACATTGGTTTTCACTGCCTCAAGCGGGTGAAACTCGCAAGACGGTACCTGCTTCAGCGCCGCAGCATGGTAGATGAAATCCACGCCGCGTACCGCGTTCAGCACCGATTGGTAATCGCGCACATCCCCGATATAAAACTTGATCTTTGGGTTGTTGTACTTTTTACGCATGTCATCCTGTTTCTTTTCATCGCGGCTCAGGATGCGGATTTCCTTCAGATCGGAATCCAGAAAGCGGCGCAGCACGGCATTACCAAAAGAGCCGGTACCACCGGTAATAAGCAAAATCTTGTTTGTAAACATCAGGTTTCCTTCAATTCAACGTGTTTGTTGCTGGCTGCCTGCATCAGCAGCGACAGGTACTGTTCTGCCCGCTGCTTGGGGCTAGAGAAGTGCAACGCATGCTCGCGTGCAGCCGCCATCGCACCCGGTTTGGGGCCACCGGCCAAAAACACCTGTGCAATAGCCTGTGCGGCAGATGCCGCAGAAAGCGGGTCAAAGTAATACGCGTGCTGCTGGCACACATCGCGGTTAAACGGCCGGTCGCCGGCAAACAGCGGTTTTTCCAGCGCCATCGCCTCCAGCGGAGTAGCCGAAAAACACTCCAGCAAGCTGGGAAACAACACGGCATCCATCTGCTGGTAGAAAGACGGGCATTGCGCCACGAACAACGGGCCAACATTAATCACCTTGCGACGAAACGCCTCGTCGCAATGCGCCCACTCCTGCGGTGTAAAGGTTACGTAAATGCTGGCACGAATACCGTAGCGCTGCTGCAGTTCGTCGATAACTGCGGGGAAAATACGGGTATTTTTGTGCGCGTAATTACGCCCGACAAAACCCAGCTTGATGTCGGCGTCACTATCGGGCACAGCTACCGGCTGCCAGCTTGCAGGCTGACTGTACAGCGACGCCAGACAGTTGCGCACCACGCTGATGGAAGCAGGTTTGCCAATACCCTGCCGCAGCAAACCATCACGGACATGATCCAGCTCCACCACCAGGTGATCGGCGCGACGGAAAAAAGCGGCTTGTACCTTAAAGCGCAAACGGCTCAGCCAACGCTCGCGCCAGCCCATACCCACATCTATCTCGTGGCCAGGTTGAATGATCCAGTACTGCGCAAAACCAGTGATATTAACACCTGCAAGGTTCCACACATACAAAGGCCCGAACACCGTAAAAACCGCACCAAAAGCCTGAAAACGGTGGCGCAACGGCGAACGCAACAAGCGGATGCCATGGCTATTAACAACCTCATAGGCTGGCAAGGCGCTCAAATCGTAACCCAGCTGACGCAAATTCTTGTCCACGGCAGCAGACGCCCAGATCACCAGCGAAGGCGGCAGCGCGCTCATCCGCGTCAACTCACCAATCAGCGATGTGGCTACTTGAACCCCACCGCCGACATGGAGGTTCGATGCATTCAATAGCACGCTATCCTCAGTATTTCTCATGCTCTTTTGCATAATTGTTTTACAGTAATCGCTGAAACCAAGCCTGCCGCAATAAATGCAGTAGATGAGAGCAAATCACCACGCAACATAAAAAACAAAGCACCGATAAGATAAAAATAGACTGCTAATGAAAAACTAGCGCCACGTTCGACCAATACCGATCTTACAAAATTTCTATCCAATCTCGAGAGAGCATATCCTAAAAACAAGGAGAAAACAAAAACACCAAGCAGGCCAAAGTTAACATAGCCTTCGGCAAGAAAAGGCATAGATATATTATTAAAAGAATACCCCAATTGATTTGCCATTTCATACCCACTACCTACTGGCTTGTCACTCCAAAAAACACGAGGCACGAAAAATAGCAACGCCCCCACAAGTTGATATCCGTGAGTTACGAATTTACTCTCATAAGCACTAGCAAAGTTTTCATACGCATCAAAGTGGGCCGCATAGAAAAACTCTGGCGATGGCATAAAACTCAAATTAGACCATCCTGAAAAGTACCTAAACTGATCCAAAAAAGGGAAAAAAAACAAAACCGAGAAAATTAAAAGTACAGAAAAAACAGATGATCTCCGCAGAGCTGGAATGAGAACAAGAAAAACTGGTATATACGCGAATGCAACAAGATACCTAGCCACACCCGTAGGAAATACTGAAAAGAACATAATCAAAAATAAATAGATCTTTAAAAATCGTGAGAATGACCCTGCAGTGATCGCATACAAAAAACAAAAAACCGGCAGCAACCGAGAAGTCATTCCCAAAATCAATGAAAGAGCAGATGACTCTACTACCACAGCCCTAGCCTCATCTACCAACCCGCGAAACATGAGCTGGATTATGGAAAAATCATTCAGATATAACAAAACAAAAAAACTAACAGATGAAATCGCAACTAGCAAAAGCCTTTTGGGATGACGAGGAGACTCCTCTAATCTGGGAAAACAAAATCCCACTGTCCGCGAAAATCCAAAAATGTACGAGACCAAAACCAAAAAACCAGAAAATGAGATGACAGCATTCAAGAAAAAATATGTCCATCCATCTACAGGTCGAGGGCGCCATATATAAACCCCTGCCGAATAATGCAGCCACGGCACCAAGCACAAGAATAGCAACGAAAACAGATAATACACAGAAATAAGACTTACGGCAGGCAACTTTTCTTGCAAAAAACAAATAATAAATATATTAATCAACATTGAAACAAGAAAAGAAACACCTACAGCATCATACTTCAAATCAAAAGAAAGCAGAAACATACAAGATGCGAAAGGTAGCCAAGAAAACCTAAAGAGAGTCTTCAGCACTTTCTTTAGATTTGATAAATTAGCATTTTCCATTAAGCCACCATGCGGAACACAAAAATTCCCAAAAAAAGCAAAATTACTTAAAATCAGACAATGGCAGAAATTCAATTGCCTTATCATCTAAATATCTTTGAGCACTAGAATTAACATGATAAACACGAACAACATTAAAGAGCTTCAAAGCACAAACCACAATCAACTCAAACGGAACGCCACCCCTTAGAACATATAAGCTAGGAAGATATATTTCATCTTTGGAGTGAGGGTGCGGCTTTACAAAAAACAAACTATCCGACGCAACAATACTCGAAATGAAGTCTTTATCAAGATGCCAGCCGCTCAGATAAAAATTACAAACACGGCTTTTACTAGGCACATCAGGCAATCCTGGATAATCAAAAACCTCACACAGAACCGAATAATTCCTTCGAACAGACAGCAGTAGTGGTTCTAAAATTTTCCTTACTTTGTGCTTATTATTTGGAAACTTCAACATGTATTCTTCATCATCATATACGAAGATGCTACTAACTACTGCACTACCACCAAAGAATGTTCCAACACCAAGTGCAGATAGCATACGTTGTTTCAGACCCTGATAAAGATCATCGCGATATGTGCCAACGCCTTCTTCGTAGACATGAATCATCAAGCTAGGCTTGGCTATTTTTTGCTGTAGCAGCAGAAGGTAGTTTTTTACACCTATATCACTATCAATAAAAAAGTGATCAAAGGCTTTCTGCTTGACATACTGAAAAGCCTGATTTCTGTGCTTGAAAAAGACCGGCTGCTGTAAGTCTGCAAACGCACTTAACAGCCGATCTGCTACCGAGCTAGCACCACAGAAGGCATCCAGGATGATGAATACAGGCTTTTCATCCCAAATACCTTGTCTGACGATGCATAGCGAAATCATCAGCTGCAACGGTTTGCTGATCAGAAATGCAGCTTTACCTTGGTAGTGCACCTACATGCCTTCCACAATATCAGTGGTCACCGGGCTATTCATGGCAACGTCACCACAGATGCGCTTACCCAAAATGGCATCCAGGTGCTTTGGCGCCAAACCAAAACCAGGCCGTACGCTGCGCACGCAGTCTGCGGTAATGATGTCGCCGGCTTTCATATCCTTGACGAAGTACAGTGAACGGCGAAACTTCACATTACCTTGCTCACTGGATTTTCGGCCATAGTCCACCCGGCCCAGTGCCGACCAGACGGTTTTGCTGTCGCGGCAAAGTGCTGCCATTTCTGCCGGCTCCAGCGAGAAGCTGTCGTCTGGGCCGCCACCGTTACGGTTGAGGGTGAAGTGCTTTTCGATGATGGCCGCCCCCATGGCTACGCTGGCAATGGCGGTGGTGTTATCCAGCGTGTGGTCGGACAAGCCGGTAACCAGGCCGTAGCGGTTGATCATGTCGGGGATGGTGCGCAGGTTGTAGTCTTCCGCCGGTGCCGGGTAGCCGCTGACACAGTGCAGAACGGCCAGTTGCTGGCAGCCACCGCTGCGTGCAGCATCGATGGCTTCCTGGATTTCTTCGGCGTCGGCCATGCCGGTGGAAATGATCATCGGCTTGCCGGTGCTGGCAACGTACTTGATCAAGGGCAGGTCTACTGCTTCGAAAGACGCAATCTTGTACGCCGGGGCGTTGAGGTCTTCCAGCAGGTCTACCGCGGTATGGTCGAACGGGGAGCTGAAAATGGTAATGCCAAGCTGGCGGGCATGCTCGAACAGCGGCTTGTGCCAGCTCCAGGGCGTATGTGCCCATTCATACAGGTCATAAAGCGTTCTGCCGGCCCATAAGCCATCATTGATCTGGAAGTCTGGCAAGTCTGACTGTAGTGTGATGGTGTCTGGACGATAGGTTTGAATTTTTATAGCGTCAGCACCAGCACGTTTGGCTTCTTCAATAATACGAAAGGCAGCGTTGATATCACCATTATGGTTGGCAGACATCTCGGCAATGATATAAGGAGAAAAATCTGTGCCAATTTCGCGTCCGGCGATAGTTATGCATTTAGTCATCGTACTTCTCCAAGATCAATTTGTACTTTTTTCCATGCAGCTCGAAAAAGGCAGGAAAACGATTCGGGTCGCACACCCGTACCACATCGAACTGACTGGCTAGCGATTTATGCGGATCAATCTCACTATCGGCTGGCGTTCTTAACCGATAATAATTTGACTTAACCGACAAGTCTTGCTCCACGGGTTCCACGGTATGAAATTCATCAACCGCATAATTCATTAATTGAATTTCAGCCTCAAATAGGCTGGCATTTATTTCATGCCATAAGGCATGCTTGGGCACTGGAAAACTCATTTTTTTCCATATTCTGCCGGTATCTACTTTATCATTGGCTTCCAATAAGCTGAGCGTAACCTCTTCCGCACCTTCTATAATATTCCAGATATGCGGACTCCAGCCTCTGCCACGTGGCAAATCACTGGCATGTAAAACCAGCGTGGATTGGTACGCGGCACGGTCTGTGGCATCTACTATTTCTGCGCAGGAAATCAGGAATAGAATATCGCCACCTGACAAGTCTTTCTTCCTGCGAACCAATTCGATCTGATGCAATGACCGCTTTTGCTCAACCCATTTTTCCAGATACGAGTTGACAGGATGATTTTTATCACTACACAGTACACTGATTTTCATGATTATCTGACAGTAAATAATTAAGTACGCGCAGCACACCTAAACCATCCGTAACAGCAGCAGCCCTGACACTCATTTCAGCTAGCGCATCCAAATTACCGAACAACGAAACAGTTGCGAGATCTTGGAGGTCAGTCAAAAGAATTAAATCTGCTGCACCAGATGTAGAAAGATTATTTGCAATAGTGAGTTGATTTTCTGCCAGGGTGACCATCACAGTTGGCAAAGCCAAACAACATCTCTCCCATGATGTGGCACCGGCCGCACCAATGGCCAGGTCGCTTTCTGCCATCAACTGCGCCATATTACTGACGCCTGCCAGTACCTGCGTGGGCCACGGCATGGTGCGGGCCTGTTCGGCTACCTGCTGCCGCCACGGCGCGGTGGGGCCCATTACCACGGTAATCTGACAGTCTGGCGGTAGCGCTGTGTGGCGCAGTGCTTGCAATACTTGCCCGGTGGCGTTGTCTTTGTCTACGCCGCCCATGTTAAGCAGCAGTCTGCGCATGGCCGGCGTGGCTCTGCGCTGCAGGCTGTACTGCCTTAACGCTGCAAACTCGGGGCGCAATAAGGCGTAATGTGCCCCGGCCAGCACCTGGCAATCAGCAGGTACCAGGGGGCGGTAGTCTTCTGCTTGCCGGCCGTATGTCTGGTCCAGCAGCAGGTGGCACAGATGCTGACGGTCTGCCAGATCATCAATCACCATCAGGCGGTGGTAATAGGGTGCCAGTGCTTGTTGCCAGCGCGCATCGATACCGTAATGGTCCACTATCAGCCAGTCGGCACGTTGCTGTGACAGTAGCATCGCGCAGGCTTCTGCATCCTGGGCTTGGGTGGCCCCCAGCCAGTGAGCATGTACCGGCTCTGGCTGGCAGGCTGGCTCAGCGCCTGGCAATGACACGGTGTTGTCTTGTGCAACTACTGGCAGTTCATGTACCAGGTAACCTTTGGCACGAATGAATGCAATAAGGTTACCTTCGTGAGCCCGGCAGATGAAACGGCAATCAGCACCGTTGGCCGCAAGTGCGTCAGCCAGGGTGAGGCAGCGCATGATGTGGCCGCTGCCTATCTGCAAGGAGGCATCTGCACGAAAGCATACTCTCATGGCTCGGCCTGCTCTGTTTGTACCTGCATGGCCTTGAACAACCACTCGGCACGCTGCCAGTCTTCCAAGGTGTCGATGTCTTGAACACGGTGGCGAGGTAGTAATACCGGTGTGGCTTGCGGTGAAAAAAGCGGGGTACCGGCCAGCCAGGCGTTAGCTTTGCCCCAGTAGAACTGCCCGGCATCATGAAATGCTTCTTCCAGATCTTGCGACCGGGTATTGAAGTGTTGCGGTGCGAACATTTCTACGCGCTGCTGCTGGGTAATGCGTATGGCGCGCTGTATGGGGAACGGGAAGCTGGTAACTGCGAAAGCGTAATCGGCACCGGTTTGCTGTAGCTGCTCCATGCCACGGCGCAGGTCTTCCGCCCTGACGAATGGGGCGGTGGCATACAGACAGCAGGCTAAATCGACAGGGCCTTGGTGTTGGTTGATCCATTCAATAGCATGGGCAATCACCGGAATGGTGCCAGTATGGTCATCAGACAACTCAGTAGGCCGCATAAACGGCACTTCAGCACCGTACTGGCTAGCTAGCGTGGCAATTTCATCGTCATCGGTAGATACGATAATTTTGTCAAAGCACGCTGAGTGACGGGCAGCCTCTATCGACCACGCAATCATCGGCTTGCCACAGAAAGGCTTGATATTCTTGCGGGGAATACGCTTGCTGCCACCGCGTGCCGGTATCACCGCTAATTTCACAGGCCGATTGCCTCTTTGATGCATGCCACAACAAAATCCTGCTCTTGCTGTGTCAAGGTGGGGTGCATAGGGATGCTGATAGCTTCGCGGTAGTACTGCTCGGCTTCGGGGTAATCTCCCTGTTTGAAACCCATAGCCTGGTAATAAGGCTGGGTGTGCACCGGAATGTAGTGCAAGTTGACCATGATGTCTTTGGCACGCAGGGCCTCAAATACCTGCAGGTGGCTGACTGCGACTTTATCTAGCTGCAGGCGAATAACATAAAGGTGATAAGCACTGTAGCTGTCTTCATGTTGCCATGGCAGGGTAATCGGCAAGCCTGCCAGTAGTTGGTTATAGCGCTCTGCTATCTCGTGGCGACGCTTTACATACTCGGTCAGACGTGACATCTGGCTTACACCCAACGCGGCTTGCATGTCTGTCATACGATAGTTGAAACCTAACGCTACCTGCTGATAATACCAGGGGCCGTCTGATGGTTTTGTCATTAGCTCAGGATCGCGGGTGATGCCATGGCTGCGCAGAAGGCCAAGCTGCGTGGCAATCACGGCATCGTTGGTAAGTGCCATACCACCTTCAGCCGTTGTAATGATCTTTACTGGATGAAAGCTGAATACTGTTATATCACTGTATCGGCCGTTACCGATTGGCTCACCCTTGTAGCGACCACCAATAGCATGCGACGCATCTTCAATTATCTTGAAACCATATTTTTGGCCTAGTGCATGAATAGCTGCCATGTCGCATGGTTGGCCGCTTAGATGTACTGGCACAATAATTTTAGGCAGCTTGCCGCTCTTTTCTGCCGCAATCAATTTTTCTTCCAGTTTGATTGGGCAGAGATTATACGTAAGCGGATCAATATCGACGAAATCGACTTGTGCGCCACAGTACAATGCACAATTTGCAGATGCCACAAAAGTATTAGGTGTGGTCCAGAGCTGATCACCAGGGCCCAGACCAAGTGCCATACATGCTATATGGAGTGCCGATGTCGCACTGTTGACAGCAACTGCGTATTTGGCACCAGTAAAATCTAGCACGCTTTGTTCAAAGGCGGGAATGGCAGGCCCTTGTGTAAGATTGACCGATTTTAAAACGCTTATCACAGCGTCAATATCAGCCTGATTAATGTCTTGTTGACCGTAGCGGATCATGAATGCTCCCGTGTTAAATCATCGTGGGCAATTTTTACTGACTGCCTGGTGTTGCAACAGTCGAAAATAAGAAACGGCCTTCCAGAGCAGAATGCATGCAAAGGCAGCATTGAGACCCAAGAATACTGCCTGATAGCCAAGCCACTGGCTGAATGTTGCGGTTACCAAAACGAACACTAGCAAAGCGGCTATATGGCTCTGGATAATTGGCTTATCAACATCGCAGGCATACAAGGCATAGTGCGGCACCATACCAACTGCATTAAGCACCATAGCCAGAAGCAGCCATGGATACCAATGCGCTGCTTGCAGGTAAAGCGGATTGCCAATCCAAATTAAGAGGTAAGGTAAAACCAGCCAGCTAGTAATGCCAAACATGACTGACAAACCGACCGTCTGCCAAAACAATACTCCAACTTGTTTCCTGGCCTCATCAGGCTTGTCTTCGTGATGAAGCCGTATAAGTGCCGGGTAAGCAAATGCAAAAACTGCTGCATCAAGAAAAGTTAGCAACGTACCCGCTATGCCAAATAGCAAAACATAAGCACCCACCGTTTCTATGCCACCAAGGGCTTCAAGCCAGTAGCGGTCAAATGTCTGCACACCACGCAACGCCAGTGTAGCAATTAAAAAAACAATACTGACGCGTATGCCTTTTTTTATCCAGCGCCAGTCGATTGGCAAGTGCCAGCCACCGGTTTTCAGCTGCCTCAACTTCCATACTCCGGCACCTGCTGCTGCCAAACCTGCAATCGCCCACATCACCATTACTACGTTAAGGTTGCGCGCAGTGGTATCCATATACATAAGCGCAATAATGGCGATGGCCCAGCTTCCTTGGCGTATAAACAATATTACACTGGATGTAAGCTGTTCAGATAGCGTAATGAGTAGCCTAGACATTTCCTGATTAAAGTGTTCAAGCACCAGAATGGGCAAGAACCAAAACACTAGATAGCTCGGCCAATTGTTTTCGGAAAAAAACCACAAGGCAAATGGTATTAGAACAATATAAAGCCAACCCGAAAGTGCCAATTGACCTTTCAGCAGCTGCCCCCGACTATCAGGTGAAACCTTCAATATCTCACGTGAGACATAGGTATAGAAATCCAGCCCTACGAAATACATAGCATAACCGACGGTTGCCGTGAATATTCCGTAATACCCTACCGATGTCGGGTCTAGATATTTTGCCAAAAAGAAAATAAATAAGAAGCGCGTACCTAAGGTAATTGCACGCAGCCCAATATTAACGAGGCGAATTGAGTTAGTCGCCAAAAGCATACCTTCCTCTTAAAACGACAACAGGCACTGCCGGCATCTTAGCGTTAAAAATAAACAGGAAGCACCTAACTATACAAAGGCCGCATATAGCCAATACGATCGGTTTTCGACCATCATCACACTGTTACAATCGGCGGCGGCGCTCACAATGCCCAAACAGCCGACGCCCCTCAAGCCAATACGCTGCCGTCTAGCCTTGTAGCTCAATCTCGACACAGCGAGGAGCGCGCTGCAAGCAGGAAGCCAGCACTGCCACATTCAGAGGCAAGGCGATGGTTGCTGCTGACTCATTGTGCATGGCCAATACCCCCCCCACACATTACGCACTCCATACCGCCGAATAAGCAGTTCACACGAGCACCATCAAACATAACAATGTTGCAACACCATACGATAGACTCTCTTAAAACCAAAACAGAGAAAACGCATGGGTCGCCGCAGACCAAACATTTTACCCCCCAAAACTATTGCTTAGCCAGTCTTCATAAGTTTTTTTCACGCAGGTGACATAGCCAACACTAAGCATGCTCCACCAGGGCTGTGCTCACTGCCACCCCTGCGGCCGATGCAGCAAAAACCACAAAAGGTGAAAATGTTTTATTCTTGGAAAAAAAAACACCACCACACACCAAAAATCACAAAAAACATGAAATATTATTTCAATAAACCATGGATTCTCTACAAAATGGCGTACTACACTTGCAAGACTCTTCCCCTTTAGGGCGCAATGCCACAGTCGGCACGCACTCACGCTCACATGAACCACCCGCCATACTTATCTGCCAGACAGTCATACCAATGCAAGACCTCTTGATGGCAACAGCTGCATGCGGATTTCGATAGCTTGCAACATGAGTTCTGACTACCTGGCAGGTTTTGGCAGCGTCAGCCAAAACTGTATAAGTTATTTAATATGAAATACTATCAATGCGGGTAAAGCTGGCGTCCAGAATGACAGCCTGGCTGCAATTGCAAAAGAAATAATGGCAAGACCCAGCTTGGAAACAGTTCAGAATAGCAATACAAAAGCAAAGCAGTATGTTATGCATGAGCGTGCTCACCTGTACGGTAAAAACCTCCGGCTTTACCGTGCTGTTACGGCAGTATGCAATCCACGCAGTTTTACTTGGAAGAAATGACGTACATAAAGACAAAACCCCCAGCAACTTGGTTGCTGGGGGTTTCTAATTTGGTGGCCAATCGCGGAATCGAACCACGGACACACGGATTTTCAATCCGTTGCTCTACCAACTGAGCTAATTGGCCTGCATCTGACTGGATGAACCGGCAAGGTTTGGTGGTGGCCAATCGCGGAATCGAACCACGGACACACGGATTTTCAATCCGTTGCTCTACCAACTGAGCTAATTGGCCTTCTTGCTCAACGCTGTCGCGCTGCATCAGAGACACGCATTAAAGCAGACGCAGCGTAGCACGTCAAGACATTTATGGAAAAATGCGTAAAAACCCGCAGAGGTCGTGGCAGCAAGGCTGCTGGCAGTGATTTTGTTCTGGTTGCAGACCGCCAGCGATGATTTCGCTTCGACAGCCTTGCACGGCATGAGCCGCTCAGTCTCGGTCTGACGCACCGTCTGTTTTTGCTCGCACAATTCACCAACGTTGCCACGCCAAACAAAAGCCCAACCGTGGAACGATGGCTGGGCTGTTGACTTGGGCGGCGGCTCAGAAAGCGTCAGGCTGCCTTGACGGGTGAGCGTCGGCTCAGAAAGCGTCCGGCTGCCCTGACGGGTGGGCGTCGGCTCAGAAAGCGTCCGGCTGCCCTGACGGGTGGGCGTCGGCAAAGGCCGATATCTCGGCCAGCGTGTCGGCGATGGCGGCCAACCTCGGGTACGGCGCCATGTCTACGTTGAAGCGCTGGGCATTGAACACCTGCGGCAGCAAGCACACATCGGCCAGCGTGATGCTGTCGCCAAAACAGTACGGCCCCGGCTGGGCGGCCAGCAGGCTTTCCAGCGCGGCAAAGCCTTCGCTTACCCAATGGCGGTACCAGCGGTTCCGCCCTGCTTCGTCCTGCCCCAATTCGTCTTTCAGGTAATTGAGAATGCGCAGGTTGTTTACCGGGTGGATGTCGCAAGCAATGGCCTGCGCCACGGCACGTACGCTGGCGCGCAGCACGGGATCGGCAGGCAGCAGCGGGGCAGTGTGCGGGTAGGCGTCGTCCAGGTATTCGCAAATGGCCAGTGACTGGGTCAGCAGCACATCGCCATCTTGCAGTGCCGGCACCAGGCCCTGCGGGTTCAGCGCCAGAAACTCGGCGCTGCGCTGCTCGGCCTTCACCAGGCTCACCGGCGCCTGCCGGTACGCCAGGCCCTTCAAGTTAAGGGCAATGCGCACGCGGTAGGCGGCCGAGGAGCGAAAGTAGCCGTACAGCACGCGGCCAACGTTGGCCGCCTCAGCCATGCTGCACCACGGTTTGCTCGATGGCACCGAAGATGCTGGCGCCGCTGGCATCCTGCATGTCGATACGCACGCTGTCGCCCACTTTCATGAACGGGGTGATGGCGGCGCCGCTATCGATGATCTCGATCATGCGCTGTTCGGCCAGGCAGCAGCTGCCTACGCTGCGATCGCGGTTGGAAATGGTGCCGGAGCCGACGATGGAGCCAGCCACCAACTCGCGGGTTTTCGAAACATGCGCCACCAGCTGCGGGAAGTTGAACTGCATCTCCACCCCGGCGTTGGGCTTGCCATAGAAGGCGCCGTTGTAGTCCACCAGCAACGGCAGGTGCACTTTGCCGTCTTGCCAGGCGTCGCCCAGCTCGTCGGGGGTGACCGCTACCGGCGAGAAGGCGGTAGCCGGCTTGCTCTGGAAGAAGCCGAAGCCCTTGGCCAGCTCGTTGGGGATCAGGTTGCGCAGCGTCACATCGTTTACCAGCATCAGCAGGCGGATGTGCTTGGCGCACTCGGCCGCATCGGCACCCAGCGGTACGTCGCCGGTAATCACGGCCACCTCCCCTTCGAAGTCCAGCCCCCAGCTGGCGTCGCGCAGCGGAATGCCGGCACGCGGCGGCAGGAAGGCATCGGAACCGCCCTGGTACATCAGCGGGTCGGTATAAAAGCTGGCCGGCACTTCGGCACCACGCGCCTTGCGCACCAGCTCCACGTGGTTCAAGTAGGCAGAGCCGTCGGCCCACTGGTAGGCACGTGGCAGCGGGCTATGGCAGCGCGCCTGGTCGAAGGCGAATTCGCCGGCCACCTCGCCCTGGTTCAGCGCGGCGTATACTTCCTGCAGTTTGGGTTCCGCTTGCGCCCAGTTATCCAGCGCAGCTTGCAGGTTGGCCGCAATCTGCGGCACGGCCACGGCACGGCTAAGGTCGCGGCTGACTACCAGCAGCTGGCCGTCTCGGGTCTGGTTCTGATAGGTAGCGAGTTTCATGTGTGTGTCTCGTCTGGCAGTGTCGATATGCGTTGGCCGCAGCATGGGCTGCGGCCAACCTTATATGTAGCAGCAGAGCGTACCGCGGCGCCCGGCGTCCAACCCTGTGCCGCGGTACGGTAGCACGGGCTTAGTCGGCTTTCAGCACGCCGCGACGGATCTGATCTTCCTCGATCGATTCGAACAGCGCGCGGAAATTGCCTTCGCCAAAGCCTTCGTTGCCTTTGCGCTGGATGATCTCGAAGAAGATCGGGCCGATGACGGTTTCGGTAAAGATCTGCAGCAGGATGCCTTCTACCGGTGCGCCGTCGATCAGGATGCTGTTTTTCTGCAAACGGGCCAGGTCTTCCCCGTGGTTAGGCACGCGCTGGTCCACCTTGGCGTAGTAGGTGTCCGGGGTGTCCAGGAAGCGGGTACCGCGCGCCTTCAGCGTTTCCACGGTTTCGTAGATGTTATCGGTGGTCAGCGCAATGTGCTGGATGCCTTCGCCGTTGTACTGCTTCAGGAATTCCTCGATCTGGCTCTTGTCGTCGGACGACTCGTTGATCGGGATGCGGATCTTGCCACACGGGCTGGTCATGGCCTTGGATACCAGGCCGGTGAGCTTGCCTTCGATGTCGAAGTAGCGGATTTCCTTGAAGTTGGCGATGTTCTCGTAGAAGCCGCCCCACTTTTCCATATTGCCACGCACCACGTTGTGGGTGAGGTGGTCGATCACTTTCAGGCCCACACCAGCCGGGTATTGCTCTACGCCTTCCAGCGGCACGAAGTCGATGTCGTAGATGTTTTTGTCCTGGCCGTAACGGTCCACAAAGTACAGCGCGGAACCGCCAATGCCTTCCACGGCCGGGATGTTCAGCTCCATGGCGCCAACCGGGCGGTTGTACGGGGTGGCGCCGTGTGCCAGCGCATACTCGTACGCCTTGGCGGCGTCTTTCACGCGCCAGGCCATGGCGCAGGCAGACGGGCCATGGGCGGAGGCGAACTCGGCCGCCGGCTGGCTGCGCTCGGCGTTCAGGATGAAGTTGATGTCACCCTGGCGGAACAGGCTGACGTTCTTGCTGCGGTGGCGGGCAACTTCAACAAAGCCCAGCGACAGGAACAGCTGTTTGAGTTTCTCGACGCCCTCGGCGTCGGGGGCGGTGTACTCGACAAACTCGAAACCGTCGGTCGCCAACGGGTTCATCAGCTGATGTTCCATTTTCATCAATCTCTCCTCTTGCGGCCTGTCGGCCTGCTTCTCTGTAGATGTGGCACGTTATGCCAGCCAGGCGGCAGCCAGTGACCTGGAGGGAGATGAAAATACAACACATTCTGCGCAGGCCTGCCAAGGCCGGCATGCCGCGAATGCTTTTATTGCATGCAGGCAGTCATTCGACATGAGTGCCTGCGTCTCCTCTTATTAAGTCTGTCTGCGGTGATCTGCTGCCACCGTGTAAAATGTCTGGCTTAGGCGCTTTATTCTAAGTAAACTTGGTGGCAATTTTCTTGCCAAATAGTGCCGAGAAAATAAAAAACATAAAACAAAATTCCAGAGCAAACCCCAAATCAGGAGATAACATGCTTACGGCAAACCTGGACAAGACCGACATCAAAATGTTGGCCGCCCTGCAAGCCAATGGACGTCTGACCAACGTCGAACTGGCAGAAAAAGTTGCCCTCTCCCCGTCCCCGTGCCTGCGCCGGCTGAAACAGCTGGAAGAATCCGGTGTCATCCGCCAATACGTTGCGCTGCTGGACCCGGCCAAACTGGGCCTGGGCCTGCAGGCATTCGTACGCGTATCCCTGGAAAAACGTGGCGGCAGTACCAACCTCAACAGTTTCATGGAAGCGGTGCAGCGCTGGCCCGAGGTGGTGAACTGCTATGCCATGACTGGCGAAATGGACTACCTGCTGCAGGTGTACTTTGAAGACCTGCAACATTTCTCGCGCTTCGTGATGGACGAACTACTGCAACAGCCCGGTGTAGAAGACGTGAAGTCCAGCTTTGTGCTGAAAGAGTTCAAACAGACTACGGCGCTCCCCATCTATCACCTGGGCCAATAAGCCAGATAAAGGGCTGGCGGCCACAGTTGCCGCCCGCCGTCTTGCCGTAGACCAGACCTACCCAAAGGCAGCCAAGGCTGCCTTTTTTGCGTCCAGCGCCTGTCAAAGCGAAGCAATGCCATTTATAGTGCGCTGATATCGCTTGAATATCCTGACGGAATGATGACCATGAAACTGGTCAAGCCCCTCGCCCAACAATGGCTGACTCGCATGCTGCTGTGGATGGCTGCCTATACCGCCGTGGTACTGGCTGCGCACTGGTACGTCGACCGACAGCAGCAGGAAGCAGAACTGACGGCCATCCCCCGCCACATACAACAGCAATTCATGCCCTTGCTGGCGCAAAGCGTCTGGGATGTCGATAGCGACATGAGTGCCAGGCTGCTGCAAGGCATGCTCGATATCCAAGGCGTGGTGCACGTCAGCATTTCTTCTTACAACGGGCAGCTACTGATGCAACGCGGCCAACTGCAGTTGGTCAGCCATCAGATCGAACTCCCCATCCTGTCGGGCAGCAATGGGGAGCAGGCGCTAGGCGCCCTTCACCTCAGCCTGTCACTAAGAAAGCTGGAACAACAACAGTGGCAGCATCTGGCCTTGCTGCTGGGCGAGTTGCTACTGGGCTGGCTTCTGATCGCTGCGCTAGGCTACCGCCATCTGCAACAACACGTCGTGCAGCCGCTGCAGGCCTTGAGTGCGCAATGGCTTCAGGATGACAAGACGCCACCAGCCAAAGCAATAGACGAGCTGGCACAGCTCAAAGCCAGTCTGGCCAGCCATGCCCTGCATACTCAGCAGCAACAGCAGCTGCAGTTACAAGAAAGGCAAGAACTGGCACAACAACGCGATCACCTATCCAGTCTGCTCGCCATGCGCACCGCCGAACTGGAGCAACTATCGCGCTTTCATCAGATGATTTCGGAAATGTCCAGCCGGCTGATGCAGCTTAATAGCGCCAGTCTGCAAGATGAAATCGCTATTGCACTGGCACGTATCGGCACCCTGCTGGATGTAGACCGCTGCTACCTGTTCCGTGTCAGCTCCGCCATGCGCATTCACCAGAACCAGGAGTGGTGCCGCAGTGGCGTGCCAAGCACAGCCCAACGTTACGAGGACTACCCGCTGCACGACTCGGCGTGGTTCATCCCGCAATTGCTAAAACAGCATCTGGTTGCCATCAGCCAACTGGAAGACATGCCCCCGGAGGGACAAACCGAAAAGCAGCGTTTTGCGCAACACGGCATTCAGAGTCTGGCAGTAGTTACCCTATCCAGCCAAGGCCAGGTGCTGGGCTTTTTCGGCTGTGACAGCGTGCTACAAAAGCGGGAGTGGCAAGACAAGGAACTGACACTGATGCGGCTGTTCAGCGAAATGTTGTGCAGTGCGCTACTACAGCAACAACTGACTATCGCGCTGGACCACAGCCGGCAACAGCTGGCCGAGGCGACGGAACAGCTACACAATGCCGTCAACGTCGATGGCTTGACCGGCCTGAGCAACGCAGCAACCCTGTTGCACCAGCTGCAACAGGCCTTCCAGCAGGCCCAGCAGACCGGACAGCCGCTGTCCTTACTGCTGGTAGACATCGACCAGCTGCGCGAGCTGAACCACTTGGCCGGGCCGCAAGCTGGCGATCATTGCATACAACGCATTGCCAGGCTGCTACAACAGCGCTTCAGTACCCGGGGCAGCCTGGTGGCGCGCAGCGGTGGCAACCGCTTCAGCGTCCTGCTGCCGGCGCATACCCTGCGCGATGCGCTGGAGCAGTCGGAAGGCCTGCGCGAAGCAGTACTGCAACTGGCCATAGCCCATGCCGGCAAACAGCCACCCAATGTAGTCACCGTCAGCATTGGTGTCAGCAGCCAGGAGCCACAGTTACATCATAATGCTGAAGCCTTGCTGGAAGAGGCTAGCCGCAGTCTGCAACAAGCCAAGCTGGCCGGGCGCAACCGGGTTGCTTGTACACAGATGCCGGGTCAGCCGGGTTAATCGCCGCCCCAGACTACTGCGTCCGCGAAACAGCCACGCGACACAGCCTGACTACATCACATCAGCACCTGAAACCGCCAACCTGCCGTACATAAAAGATCAAGCCTGCTTGCATGGCAAACAGGCTTGATGGTCAATCATCCACGTTGTTGCTGCTTACAGGCCCAAACGCTGCCAGATGGTGGACACGGTACCGGCCTGGTTCAGTGTGTAGAAGTGCAGGCCGGGCGCGCCCCCGGCCAGCAGGCGGTCGCACAGCTCGGTCACCACGTCCAGGCCCAGCGCGCGGATGGATGCGCTATCGTCCATATAGGCTTGCATGCGCAGGCGCAGCCAGCGCGGCACTTCGGCACCGCACATGTCCGAAAAACGGCACAGCTGGCCGAAGTTGGCGATCGGCATGATGCCCGGCACGATGGGGATATCCACGCCACGCGCCTGCGCCTCGTCCACAAAACGGAAGTAGGCGTCGGCGTTGAAGAAGTACTGCGTCATGGCCGAGTTGGCGCCGGCTTTCACCTTGCGCACAAAATTGTTGATGTCGTCTTCCGCCGACTTGGCCTGCGGGTGGAACTCCGGGTAGGCCGCCACTTCGATATGGAAGTGATCGCCGTGTTCCTCACGGATGAAAGCCACCAGCTCATTGGCGTAGCGGAATTCGCCCGCCTCCACCATGCCGGACGGCATGTCGCCACGCAGGGCCACGATGTGACGGATGCCGTGGTTGCGGTATTCGTTAAGAATGGCGCGGATGTTGTCGCGGGTAGAGCCGATGCAGGACAGGTGCGGTGCGGCCGCGTAGCCCTCGTTGCGGATCTCCAGCACGGTGGACAGCGTGCCGTCACGCGTGGTGCCGCCGGCGCCAAAGGTAACGGAGAAAAATTCGGGGTTGAACTGCGCCAGTTGCTGGCGCGTGGTACGCAGCTTGGCCACGCCTTCCGGCGTGCGCGGCGGGAAAAACTCGAAACTGAAGGTACGGTTACGTTCTGTCATGGCGAACTCTAGCGATTAGTCTGTGATGATCCCTGGCACCCCGCGCCGGTCTTCGCCGCTGACGGGTGCGGCCAACGTTGGCCGCAAAAACGGGCAGGTCATTCTACTGCCCTGCCCGTTTCACGCTGACATCAAATATCAATAACGATAGTGTGCCGGCTTATATGGGCCTTCTTTGGCCACGCTGATGTAGGCCGCTTGCTGGTCGGTCAGCTCGGTCAGGCGCGCGCCGATGCGCTCCAGGTGCAGGCGGGCCACCATCTCGTCCAGGTGTTTCGGCAGCACGTACACTTTGCTCTCGTACTTGCCCGGGTTGGCGAAGATCTCGATCTGGGCCAGCACCTGGTTGGTGAAGGAGTTGGACATCACGAAGCTCGGGTGGCCGGTGGCGCAACCCAGGTTCACCAGACGGCCTTCGGCCAGCAGGATGATGCGCTTGCCGTCCGGGAAGATGATGTGGTCGACTTGCGGCTTGATGTTGTCCCACTGGTACTGGCGCAGGCTGGCGACTTCGATTTCGCTATCGAAGTGGCCGATGTTGCACACGATGGCGTTGTTGCGCATGCGGGCCATGTGGTCGTGGGTGATCACGCCGACGTTACCGGTGGTGGTCACGAAGATGTCGGCCTGGTCGGCCACTTCGTCCATGCGTACCACGCGGTAGCCTTCCATCGCCGCCTGCAGCGCGCAGATCGGGTCGATTTCGGTGACCCATACGGTGGCGCCCAAGCCGCGCAGGCTCTGCGCACAACCCTTGCCCACGTCGCCGTAACCCAGCACCACGGCCACTTTACCGGCGATCATCACGTCGGTAGCGCGCTTGATGCCGTCTACCAGCGACTCGCGGCAGCCGTACAGGTTGTCGAACTTGGACTTGGTAACGGAATCGTTCACATTGAAGGCCGGGAACGGCAGCGCGCCGTCTTTTTCCAGCTGGTACAGGCGGTGTACGCCGGTGGTGGTTTCTTCGGTCACGCCCTGGATGTGCTGCAGGCGTTTGGAGTACCACTGCGGGTCGATGGCCAGGTAGCGCTTGATGGCGGCGTACAGCGCGGTTTCTTCGTCGTTGGTGGGGTTGGCCACCACGCTGATGTCCTTCTCGGCCTTGCTGCCCAGCATCAGCAGCAGGGTGGCGTCACCGCCGTCGTCCAGGATCATATTGGCGGGCTGGTTGTCCGGCCATTCGAAGATCTTGTGGCTGAATTCCCAGTACTCGTCCAGGCTTTCACCCTTGAAGGCGAATACCGGAATGTTGGCCGCGGCGATGGCGGCGGCAGCGTGATCCTGGGTAGAGAAGATGTTGCACGAGGCCCAACGTACTTCGGCGCCCAGCGCAGTCAGGGTTTCGATCAGTACCGCCGTTTGTACGGTCATGTGCAGGCTGCCGGCAATGCGTGCGCCACGCAGCGGCTGGGCATCCTTGAACTTGTCGCGGATGGCCATCAGGCCCGGCATTTCGGTTTCGGCAATGTTCAGCTCTTTGCGGCCCCAAGCGGCCAGATTGATATCGGCAACAACGTAGTCGTTGAAGTCAGCCATCGTGCAAATCCTTTATCACGAAGGCCGGGAGGGATGGCTCACCCGCGCATCCCGTGCCCGGCACGGGTTATTCCGGCTACCCGGTAGGGTGGCCGATGAACAAGCAGGTGAGCGCCGTTTTGAACTGTTCCGGGCCTGGGGGCTAGCCTCGCAGCGCTCCCCGGAATCCTGACATTATGGCAGAAGATGGTTAAAAGGTTGGCCGCAATTCACGCAAAAATACAAAGCAGCTTGCCCGTTTGCGCGGATCCCGGACGTAAAAACGCCCTGCGTGTGGCCAGGCAGGGCGGTGTGGGCAGGCCGGGCCGCAGCGTGCGGCCAACCTTGCTGCTTACAGACCGGCAGCAGCGCGCAGCGCTTCTACCTTGTCGGTGCGTTCCCAGGTGAATTCAGGCTCTTCGCGGCCGAAGTGGCCGTAAGCCGCAGTCTTGGCGTAGATCGGACGCAGCAGGTCCAGCATCTGCACGATGCCTTTCGGACGCAGGTCGAAGTGCTGTTTTACCAGCTCGACGATTTGCTCGTTCGGGATCACGTTGGTGCCGAAGGTGTCCACCGCGATGGAGGTCGGTTGCGCCACGCCGATGGCGTAGGAAACCTGTACCTGGCACTGACGGGCCAGACCGGCGGCCACGATGTTCTTGGCCACGTAGCGGCAAGCGTAGGCGGCGGAACGGTCAACCTTGGACGGGTCCTTGCCGGAGAAAGCGCCACCACCATGCGGTGCAGCACCGCCGTAGGTGTCGACGATGATCTTGCGACCGGTCAGACCGCAATCGCCTTGCGGGCCGCCAATCACAAAGCGGCCGGTCGGGTTGATCAGGTATTTGGTGTCGGCGGTCAGCATATCGGCCGGCAGTACCGGTTTGATGATCTGTTCGATCACGGCTTCGCGCAGGGTGTCGTAATCCACGTCCGGATGATGCTGGGTGGACAACACCACGGTGTCGATGCGCTTGGGCAGACCGGTGTCGGTGTCGTACACGCAAGTAATCTGGCTCTTGGCGTCCGGGCGCAGCCACGGCAGGCGGCCGTCCTTGCGCAGTTCGGCCTGACGCTGTACCAGGCGGTGCGCGTAGTAAATCGGGAACGGCATCAGGGTCGGGGTTTCGTCGCAAGCGTAACCGAACATCAGGCCCTGGTCGCCAGCACCTTGTTCCAGGTCCAGGCCCTGGCCTTCGTTCACGCCCTGGGCGATGTCCGGCGACTGCTTGTCGTAGCACACCATCACGGCGCAACCGTTGTAGTCGAAGCCCAGCTCGGAGCTGTCGTAACCGATGCGTTTGATGGTTTCGCGCGCGACCTTGATGTAGTCAACGTTGGCCGTGGTGGTGATTTCGCCCGCCAGTACGGCCAAGCCGGTATTGACCAGGGTTTCGGCCGCAACGCGGGCGTATTTGTCCTGGGTCAGGATGGCGTCCAGAATCGCATCGGAGATCTGGTCCGCTACTTTGTCCGGGTGACCTTCCGAGACCGATTCAGAGGTAAAGAGGTATTCGCTCATTGTCTTCGTTCCAGATAATGGCCAGTGAGTTATAAGGTAAAATAGCGCGTTTCGATAGCGTACAAGCCCAATGACTAGACTCGCACGTTTGATCCTGCAAGCAATCGCCGCGTTGCCGCTGCCGCTACTGCATGCCCTGGGCAGCCTGCTCGGGCGCGTGCTCTATTATGCGTCGCCTCGCGTCCGCGCGCGTCTGCGCGACAACATCGACACGAGTAAAATCGCAGGAAGTTATCAGCTTTCGCAAGCGCTCGTCAAACAGTCTGCCGCAGAAAGCGGCAAGGGCATGCTGGAGCTGGCGATTGCCTGGTGCCGAGAACCGGACTACATGGTGTCGCTGGTAAAGCATTGTTATGGCTGGGAACACGTCGAAGCCGCGCTGGCGGAAGGCAAGGGCTTGATCTTTGTCACCCCGCACCTGGGCAGTTACGATATCGCCGGCCGCTACCTCAGCGCGCGGTTGCCGTTTCCGTTGACGGCGATGTACAAGCCACCCAAGCTGGCCTGGCTAGGCCCGATCATGAACGAGGGCCGGGTGCGCGGTAACGGCAAAACCGCACCGGCCACGCCAGCCGGCGTGCGCATCCTGATGAAGGCGCTGAAGTCCGGAGAAGCCACCATCATCCTGCCCGACCAGGTACCCGGTGGCGGCGAAGGGGTGTGGGCGCCGTTCTTTGGCCGCCCGGCGTTCACCATGAGCCTGCTGCCGCGCCTGGCGCAGATGCAAGGCGTCACCGTGCTATGGTTTGCCGGCGAACGCCTGCCCGATGGCCAGGGCTTTGCCGTCCACATCCAGCCCCAAACGCAACCGTTTAGCGGCGACAAGGCACAGGATGGCGCCATCCTTAACCAGCAGGTAGAGCAGCTGATTCGCCGCTGGCCGGCGCAGTACCTGTGGAGTTACAACCGTTACAAGCGCCCTGCCGGCGCGCCTGCCCCCGATTCCGAGTGAAAGCTGTCTGATGAAACTTGCCCTGGCCCTGTTGTGGCTGATCCATTTCCTGCCCGTACGCCTGATCCACGCGCTGGCCTGGCTGCTAGGCCAGCTGGCCTACGTGCTGGCCAAATCGCGCCGCAAAGTCGGCCTGATCAACCTGCGCTTGTGCTTCCCCGACATGAGCCCGGCCAAGCGCCGCCAGCTGATCCGTGCCCATTTCGTTGAAATGATGAAGCTGGTACTGGAATACGGCGTGGTGTGGTGGTCGTCGCCAGAGCGGCTGCGCAGCCTGGTGGACATCCGCGGCCTGGAAAACCTCACCCGCCTGCGCGACGCCGGCGAGGATGTGATCCTGTTCTACCCGCATTTTGTGGCGTTCGAGATGTGCGCCTACCGGTTGAACCTGGAGGTACCGCTGGTCAGCGTGTACTCGCACCAGAAAAACAAGACGCTGGACGAGCAGTTCTACAAGGGCCGTAACCGCTTCGACAACGCCTACATCGTGTCGCGTCAGGAAAGCCTGCGCAGCATCATCAAGGCCATGCGCAAGGACCACACGCCCTTCCTGTACCTGCCGGACCAGGACTTTGGCGCCCGCGACTCGGTGTTCGTGAAATTCTTCGCCACCGATGCTGCCACCATTACCGGCCTGTCGCGCATTGCCGGCCTGGCTCGCGCCAAGGTGGTACCGGCCATCGCCCGCCGTGTGGGCAGCCGCTTTGTGCTGGACCTGTACCCGGCCTGGGACAACTACCCCAGCGAGGATGTGGTGGCCGACACCCGCCGCATGAATGCCTTTCTGGAAGAGCGGGTGCTGGAAATGCCCGAGCAGTACTACTGGCTACATAAACGCTTCAAGAGCCGGCCACAAGGCGAAGCGCGCTTTTACTAAGCGACCTCCGCTACCCCATGCAAAACCGCTGCCCTGGCAGCGGTTTTTTTATGGCGTGACGGATGCGGCCAACACGCACTGACCAAACTGCTGCGTACAGCATGCCGCTGCGCCATTGCCACACCATGCCGGTACCGCTTGGTGCGATGACGACCATCACATCGTATCGATGACTGCACTGAAACCTGCATGTCGCATCGCATTGCGGGGCACGCTGAGGCCAACATAAGGCGGTAGCGGGCAGCCAATAAACAAAAAGCCCGGCAAAAAACGCCGGGCTTTTGATGGCGGAAGGTCAGACTTAGCGGACACGCTCCTGCCAGAAATACCGAGCCACAAAACCCGGAAAGGCAAACACCAGAAACAGCGAAAAGGTGGTGACGTAGAACTGCCAGTTCTGCGCGTGCACCGGGCTATAGCGCCCTTCCAGCACCCGCGCCAGCAAGCCCAGCAGCAGGTACAGCGTTACCAGCTCCAGCAAGTGCCAGCCAAAATGCTTGCTGGCCAGTTTCTTGATGCCTGCCAGACGCTGGGTGGCGAATGGCAGGTTGGCCGCGATGAAGGCCACAACGAGCAGAGTGATAACGCTGGTTTCCACGTACGGTTTCCTTGATTACAGGCTGTGAAGCGACAGTTGCAGTGCTTCGACACACAGGGCAACCAGACGTTCCGGCATCACACCCAATACCAGCAAGGCCACGCCGTTTACCGACAGTACCAGCTTCATGTCTGCCGGCATGGTGATGGCGTTATTGTCCTGTACGTCATCGAAGTACATCAGCTTCACGATGCGCAGGTAGTAGAAAGCACCAATCAGCGACATCACGACCGCCACAATCGCCAGCCATACCAGGTTGATGTTGACGATTGCCTGGATCACTGCAAACTTGGCGTAGAAGCCAGCCAGCGGCGGAATACCGGCCATCGAGAACAGCGCCAGCAACATCAGCAGTGCATACCAGCTGTTACGACCGTTCAGGCCTTTCAGGTCGTCCAGGGTCTCGCACTCGAAACCGGCACGCGACAGGCCCAGCAAGATACCGAGACCTACCAGCGTGGTCAGCACGTACACCACGGCATAGAACAGTGCCGAGCTGTAGCCCTCCGGTGTACCTGCCAGCACGCCCAGCAGCATGAAGCCCATGTGCGAGATGGTGGAGTACGCCAGCATGCGTTTGATATTGCTCTGGGCAATGGCAGTGATGTTACCGATCACCATCGACAGCACGGCCACGATGATCAGCATGCCCTGCCAGTCAGCCACCATCGCACCCAGACCCTGCACCAGGATGCGGATCACGAACACGAAGGCTGCCAGTTTCGGAGCAGCACCGATCATCAGCGTCAGCGCAGTGTAGGAACCCTGGTATACATCGGGTACCCACATGTGGAACGGCACCGCACCCAGCTTGAACGACAGACCTGCCACGATGAACACCAGGCCGAATACCAGCAAGGTGCCATTGGCGCTACCACCCGCAATGGCTTTGGCCACAGTGGCCACATCCAGCGAGCCGGTTGCGCCGTACACCATGGACATGCCGTACAGCAGCAGGCCGGAAGCCAGTGCACTCAGTACAAAGTACTTCATGGCCGCTTCGGTAGCTTTTACAGACTCACGCTGCAGTGCAATCAGGGACACCATCGATAAGGACAGCATCTCCAGACCCATATACAGGCTGATGAAGTTGCCGGCCGATACCATCAGGTTCATGCCCAGCAGCGCAAACAGTGCCAGCGTGTAGTACTCGCCCTTGAACAGGCCACGGTCTTTTACATACTGGCGGGTGTAGACCAGTACGGTGGCGGTCACGCCATACATGGCTACCTTGACAACGTCCGACATCGGGTCGTCGACAAACAGGCCACTGAGTGTAACAGTACTGAAGGTTTCAAAAGTAGCTACCTGAAGCACGGCAGCAATGGCCAGCGTTACCAGCGACAAGGCGTAGGTAACGCCACGCTTGGCGTCCGACAGAAACAGGTCAAGCAGCAGGATAAACAGCACGGCTCCGAGCAGAAAAATCTCGGGCAATGCCGGCATCAGGTTGAGATCAGCCCAATTCATTAGCGTTGTCCTTAGTAAGCTTAGAGCTTGCTTTGCGCGACGTGCGCGATCAGGTCATTCACGGAGAGGTGCATTTTCTCCACGAACACATTCGGCCACAGGCCCATACCCAGCACGGCAATAGCCAGGATGGCCAGTACCAGGAACTCACGCTTGTTCACGTCCTGCATCTCGGCCACATGGTCATTACCCACATCGCCGAAGATCACGCGCTTGTACATCCACAGGGTGTAGGCTGCGCCAAAGATCAGGGTGGTGGCTGCCAGGGTGGCTACCCAGAAATTCACCTGAACCGCGCCCATGATCACCATGAACTCGCCAACAAAGCCGGAAGTAGCCGGCAGGCCGGAGTTTGCCATCGCGAACAGCATCATGAAGGCAGCAAAGATCGGCATCTTGTTGGCCACACCGCCGTAATCGGCAATATTGCGGCTGTGCACGCGGTCGTACATCACACCGATACAGAAGAACATACCGGCAGACACGAAGCCGTGCGACACCATCTGTACCAGTGCACCTTCCAGCGCCCAGACATTCAGTTGGCTACCGGTGAACAGGAACATACCCAGCGTCACGAAGCCCATGTGCGAAATGGACGAGTACGCCACCAGCTTTTTCATGTCGGTCTGTACCAGCGCCACCAGGCCGATGTACACCACGGCCACCAGCGACAAGCCCACCATGATCGGCGCCAGCTCCAGCGCGGCGTCCGGCACGATAGGCAGGGCGAACCGCAGGAAGCCGTAGGCGCCCAGCTTCAGGGTGATAGCCGCCAGTACCATGGAACCGCCGGTCGGCGCTTCCACGTGGGCATCCGGCAACCAGGTGTGTACCGGCCACATCGGTACTTTTACCGCAAACGACAGGAAGAAGGCCACGAACAGCAGAATTTGCACATCACGCGGGATCTGAGCCAACGCTTGGAAAGCCTGGATCTCGAAGGTCTTGCCTGCCTGGAAGTACAGGTAGATGAAGGCCACCAGCATCAGCAGCGAACCCAGCAGCGTGTACAGGAAGAACTTGACCGACGCATATACGCGGCGCGGACCACCCCAGATACCGATGATCAGGTACATCGGGATCAGCATGCCCTCGAAGAACACGTAGAACAGGATGGCATCCAGTGCGGCAAAAGCACCATTGATCAGACCGGACATGATCAGGAAGGCAGCCATGTACTGCGCGGCGCGCTTCTGAATCACTTCCCAACCCGCCAGCACCACCATCAACGTGGTGAAGCTATTGAGCACAATGAACAGCATGGAAATGCCGTCCACACCCAAGTGATAGCGAATGCCCAGCGACTCGATCCAGGGCAGGTTTTCAACAAACTGCATGCCGCCATGCAGGGTGTCGAACTGGGTAAACAGCGGCAGTGACACCAGGAACCCCGCCAGGGCACCCGCCAGCGCCAGCCAGCGTGCCAGCGTGGCACGCTGGTCACCGCCGGTGGCCAGCACCAGCAGGCCTGCCACGATCGGAGTCCAGATCACCAGACTCAAAGGATTAGAAAACATATGGATAACCTATTTGTTGAATCGATTCCGGTAACCAACCCTTAGCGCAGGATCAGCGGCTTGAACCAGTAAGTCATCAGCACCAGCACACCAATGATCATGATGGCGGCGTAGCTGTAGATGAAACCGGTTTGCAGCTTGCGAACCACGCTGGAGAAGTAGCCCACCAGACGTGCCGAACCGTTTACCAGCAGGCCGTCGATCAGCAGCATGTCGCCCACTTTCCAGAAGAAAGTACCCAGGGCACGCGAGCCCTTGGCGAAGACGCCGAAATAGATTTCGTCCAGGTAGTATTTGTTTTCCAGCAGCGTGTGCACGGCAGAGAACTTCTGCTTGATGGCAGCCGGGATATGCGGCGCCTTCATGTAGAAGAACCAGGCTACGGCAACGCCAGCTGCGGCCAACCAGAACGGCAGCGTCACAAAGGCATGCATACCCATGGCCAATGCGTCATGTGCATGATGCATGGCGGCCTCCAGACCCGGGTGCTTCTCCAGGTTGGTGTAGATCACGCCTTTGAAGAACTCGCCACCGACCAGCGGGTGCAGCGCAAAGAAACCGATCAGCACAGACGGGATGGCCAGCAGTGCCAGCGGCAGGGTCACCACCCACGGCGATTCGTGCGGTTTGTCGTTCGGGCCCAGGCCATGGTGATGGTCGTCACCGTGGTCATCGTCGTGATGGTGATGGTCGTGCTTGGCTTCCATCCAGCGTTCCTTGCCATGGAATACCAGGAAGTACATGCGGAACGAGTAGAACGCAGTCACGAACACACCGGCAATCACGGCAAAGTAGGCAAAGCCGGAAGCGGACAAGTTGCTGGCCTGTACTGCCAGGATGATGGAGTCCTTGGAGTAGAAGCCGGAGAAGAACGGGGTACCGATCAGCGCCAGCGAGCCCAGCAGCGAGGTAATCCAGGTAATCGGCATGTACTTGCGCAGACCACCCATATTGCGCATGTCCTGATCGTGGTGCATGCCCATGATCACGGAGCCGGCCGCCAGGAACAGCAGCGCCTTGAAGAACGCGTGGGTCATTACGTGGAACATGGCTACCGAGTAAGCAGAAGCACCCAGTGCCACAGTCATGTAACCCAGCTGCGACAGCGTGGAGTAAGCCACAACACGCTTGATGTCGTTCTGCACAATGCCCAGGAAACCCATGAACAGCGCGGTGATCGAACCTGCCACCATCACCACGTTCAGTGCAGTGTCGGACATTTCGAACAGCGGGCTCATGCGCGATACCATGAAGATACCAGCCGTCACCATGGTCGCAGCGTGGATCAGCGCGGAAATCGGGGTCGGGCCTTCCATCGAGTCCGGCAGCCACACGTGCAGCGGGAACTGTGCCGATTTACCCATCGCGCCGATAAACAGCAGGATGCAGGTGACCGTCATCAGCGACCACTCCACACCAGGAATGATCTGGATGGTCTTGTCCGCCAGGGCCGGCGCGGCTGCAAATACATCGCTGTAGTTCAGCGAACCGCCAAAGTAAGCCAGTACCAGACCGATACCCAGCAGGAAACCGAAGTCACCCACGCGGTTTACCAGGAACGCCTTCAGGTTGGCAAAGGTTGCAGTAGGACGCTTGAACCAGAAGCCGATCAACAGGTAGGACACCAGACCCACCGCTTCCCAGCCAAAGAACAGCTGGATGAAGTTGTTGGACATCACCAGCATCAGCATCGAAAAGGTGAACAGCGAGATGTAGCTGAAGAAACGCTGGTAACCCGGATCCTCATGCATGTAACCGATGGTGTAGATATGCACCATCAGCGACACGCTGGTTACCACCACCAGCATCATCGCGGTCAGGGAATCCACCAGGAAACCGACGGAGAACTCAAAACCTCCTACCGTCAGCCAGGTGTAGACTGGGCCGTTGAATACCTGGGCTGTGCCATCAAGGAAGCCCTTCAGTACGCCGATCGACAGAACCGCCGATACTGCCACGCCGAGAATCGTCACGACGTGAGCAGCACGGCGACCAATCGCCCATCCAAACAGGCCTGCAATGATCGACCCCACCAGCGGTGAGAGCGCAATCAGCAGGTATAAGCTCTTCATATCCATGTTTGTCGTGCTTTTTAGAATTGAAATCCGGTTTCTTTAGCCTTTGAGGCTGCCCAAGTCTTCCACGTTGATGGTGTCCAGATTACGGAACAGCACCACCAGAATGGCCAGACCGATTGCCGACTCTGCAGCCGCCACGGTCAGGATGAAGAAGACGAAAATCTGCCCTGCCGAGTCCGACAGGTAGTGCGAGAAAGCGATGAAGTTGTAGTTCACCGCGAGCAGCATCAGCTCGATGGCCATCAGCAGCACGATGAGGTTCTTCCGGTTCAGGAAAATGCCCAGCACGCTGATGGCGAACAGGATGCCGGCCAGCACCAGGAAGTGTGTGAGTGTAAGCACGTGTCCTCCCAATCTACGGCCGTCAGGCCTGTTGCTCGTTAGAATCGGATACCGCGTCGTCCTGGCGCTTCACAGCGTCCATTTTCACGACACGAACGCGGTCTTTGCTCTGCACACGTACCTGCACTGCCGGATTGACATACTTGCTGTCCCGACGCTGGCGGATAGTGATGCCGATAGCAGCCACCATGGCAATCAGCAGAATCACCGCCGCAGCTTCAAAAGCCAGCAGATAGGTGGTGTACAGCTGGCGGCCCAGCTCTTTGACGTTGCTGATCTCGCTTGCAGCGGCCGCAGCTGCGGCAGGCTTCACATCGGCGAGCTGCGCTTCCGGACTTGCCAGAATCAGCACCATCTCGGCCACCATGATCAGCGCCACAAAAGCCGCTTGCGGAAAATGACGCCAGAAGCCTTCACGCAGCTTCTCGACGTTGATGTCCAGCATCATCACCACAAACAGGAACAACACCATGACCGCGCCGACATAAACCAGTACCAGTGCAATGGCGAGGAACTCCGCTTGCAGCAGCAGCCAGTGGCCGGACGCCGTAAAGAATGCCAGCACCAGGTACAGCGCTGCGTGTACCGGGTTTTTAGCCGTCACCACGCGGAAACCCGCGAAGATCAGGATCGCCGACAGAATATAAAAAACGACAGCCTGAAAGCTCATGAGTCCCCCTTAGCGGTACTTGGCATCCGCAGCCTTGTTGGCCGCGATTTCGGCTTCGTACTTGTCACCTACCGCCAGCAGCATCGGTTTGGTGTAGTACAGATCGCCACGTTTCTCGCCGTGATATTCGAAGATATGCGTCTCGACGATGGCATCTACCGGGCAGGCCTCTTCGCAGAAACCGCAGAAAATGCACTTGGTCAAGTCGATATCGTAGCGGCTGGTACGGCGGGTGCCGTCGTCACGCTGCTCAGACTCGATGGTGATGGCCATAGCCGGGCACACCGCTTCGCACAACTTACAGGCGATGCAACGCTCTTCGCCGTTGGCATAACGACGCTGAGCATGCAGGCCGCGGAAGCGCGGCGAAATCGGTGTCTTCTCTTCCGGGAACTGAACCGTGATTTTGCGGGCAAAGAAGTGACGACCGGTCACCATCAAGCCCTGCACCAGTTCTACCAGCAGGAAGGTTTTGAAAAAATTGCGGATCATTTCCATGCTTTATGCTCCATCACTTCCACAGCGACAGCGGACTCAGCATCCACACGCCCAGGACCACAATCGAAACCAGCGTTACCGGAATGAACACTTTCCAGCCCAGACGCATGATCTGGTCATAACGGTAGCGCGGGAAGGTCGCGCGGAACCACAAGAAGCAGAACAGCACCAGCGACATCTTCAGCAGCAGCCAGAACATGCTGCCTTCGCCCAATACGCCCCAGCTAGCCGGGAACGGCGACAGCCACCCACCCAGGAACATGATGGAGGTCAGTGCAGCGATCAGAATCATGTTGGCGTATTCCGCCAGGAAGAAGACTGCAAAAGCCATACCGGAGTATTCCACGTGGAAACCGGCCACAATCTCGGACTCGCCCTCCGCCACGTCGAACGGCGCACGGTTGGTTTCAGCCACACCGGAGATCAGGTAAACCACAAACAGCGGGAACAGCGGCAACCAGTTCCAGGAGAAGATGGAACCGCCGGCAATACCCTGTGCTTGCTGATTGACGATGTCGATCAGGTTCAGGCTGCTGGACACCATCATCACGCCTACCAGGGCAAAACCCATGGCCAGTTCGTAGGACACGATCTGTGCCGACGAACGCAGTGCGCCCAGGAAGGAGTACTTGGAGTTACCTGCCCAGCCGGCAACGATCACGCCGTACACGCCCATCGAGGTGATGGCCATGATGTACAGTAGCGATGCGTTGATGTTGGCCAGTACCATGGTGTCGTTGAACGGAATCACCGCCCAGGCTGCCAGTGCCGGCATGATGGACAGCACCGGTGCTACCAGGAACAGCCCCTTGCTCGACTGGGTCGGCAGGATGATTTCCTTCATCAACAGCTTGACGCCGTCAGCCAGTGGCTGCAGCAGCCCTTTCGGGCCGACACGGTTGGGGCCGATACGGATCTGCATGTAGCCGATCACCTTACGCTCGGCGAGCGTCAGGTAGGCCACACCAATCATCAGCGGAGCAACAATGGCCAGGATCTTGAGCAGTGTCCACACTGCCAGACCGGCATCGTTACCCAGCAAACTTTGCAGAAGTTCCATGGATTAACCTCGCTTGATCTGAATCGGGTCGAACATGCCGCCCAGCTGCTGGGTTGTCGGATGGGCCGCAGCAACGCGTACCACACCTTCAGCCAGCGCCTTGTCAGCACGTACTTGCAGGCTTACCGAGGCTTCACCTTGCGATACCACGGCGTTGTCACCGTCGTTCAGGCCCAGACGGGCGGCATCGGCAGGGCTCAGGCTCACGACCGGGGTCGCGGCGGCGGCGGTTTGCTGCAGGGAATCGGCACGGCGGCAGATGGCATCGGCGTGGTACAGCGGTACCTCGCCAGCGCGAACCAAGCCGGCAGCAGCGGCAGCCACGTTGGCCGCAACGCCCTGTACCGCATTGCCCAGTTTGGCGGCGATGTCACCCTTGGCCAGCAGTTCGGCGCGCACTTCTTCGGCGGCGTTGAACTCGAAGCCTTCCAGGCCCAGCATATTGCCCAGCACGCGCAGTACTTTCCACGCCGGACGGGCTTCGCCTTGCGGGCGCACCACGCCGTTGAAGCTCTGCAGCTTGCCTTCCATGTTCACGAAGGAACCGGCGGTTTCGGCAAACGGGGCGATCGGCAGCAGCACGTCGGCGTAATCCAGCAGACCGGCACCCTTGTAGGCGGTCAGCGCAATCACGGTAGCCGCCTGTTTCATGGCGGCAACGGCTTGCTGGCCGTTGTAGGTGTCGGCTTCCACTTCGGTGTTCAGCAGGAAGTAAGCCTTGCGCGGTGCGGCCAGCATGGCAGCAGCGGACAGACCGGCAGTGACGGCAGCGCCCATCGGGCCACGGGCCGGGTTGGCACCGGCGATGTCGGCACCCACGCTGTTGGCAGCTTCGGCAGTAATACCGAAACGGGCGCCAGTCACGCGGGACAGCTCTTGCGCCAGCGCCAGCAGCTCGGCAAAGGCCGGGTGATGCTGTGCAACGTTACCCAGGATGATGGCGGCGTTGTCTGTAGCGCACAGGCTGTTGGCGATGGCTTGCGCCTCGGCCGAAACGTTGGCCGCAGCCAGGTCCAGTGCGGTATCCGCGTCTTTAACGGCAACAGCCGCTTTCAGCACCTGGGCCAGACCATTCACCAGTGCTGCCGGGGACACGATCAGCTTGGCGTTCAGCGCGGTAAACAGCTCGTCGTCGGCAATGTGCAGTACGTTGAGCTGGGTACCTTTCTTCACCGCCTGGCGGATACGCGAGGCCAGCAGCGGCTGTTCCTGACGCTGCGAGGAGCCCACCATCAGGATGGACTTGGCCGCGGCCAGTTCCACGATGGAAGAACCCAGCCACAGCGCACCTTGCTGAGCAGCAGCCACACGGCTGTCGCTACGGCGCAGGGCGGCGTCGATGTTGTTCACGCCGAAGCTGCGGGCCAGTTTCTGGGCCAGGTACAGTTCTTCGGTAGTGCTGTGCGCACTGGTCAGGAAGCCGATGGCGTCTTTGCCGTGATCGGCAGATACACCGTTCAGGCCTTTCACCACGTATTCCAGCGCGGTCTGCCAGTCGGTTTCGTGCCACTTGCCGTCGAACTTGATCATCGGCTTGTGCAGGCGCTCGGCGCTGTTCAAGCCTTCGTACGAGAAGCGGTCGCGGTCAGCCAGCCAGCATTCGTTGATGGCTTCGTTTTCCAGCGGCAGCACGCGCATTACCTGGTTTTGCTTTACCTGAACGATCAGGTTGGCACCCAGGCCGTCGTGCGGGCTCACCGACTTGCGACGCGACAGCTCCCAGGCACGGGTGCTGTAGCGGAACGGTTTGGAAGTGAGCGCACCCACCGGGCACAGGTCGATGACGTTACCGGAGATTTCCGAGTTAACGGTCTTGCCCAGGTAAGGCATGATTTCCGAGAACTCGCTGCGGTTGGCCATCCCGATTTCCTGGAAGCCACCGATTTCGTCGGTGAAGCGTACGCAGCGGGTACAGTGGATGCAGCGGCTCATTTCCTCGGCGGAAACCAGCGGGCCCATGTCTTTACCCACTACGACGCGCTTTTCTTCCTGATAGCGCGAACCGGAATTACCGTAACCCACGGCCAGGTCTTGCAGCTGACATTCGCCGCCCTGGTCGCAGATCGGGCAATCCAGCGGGTGGTTGATCAGCAGGAATTCCATCACGCCTTGCTGGGCCTTTTTGGCCAGCGGGGACGCAGTGTGCACTTTCATGCCATCTGTTACCGGCGTGGCGCAGGCAGGCAGCGGCTTCGGTGCTTTTTCCACTTCTACCAGGCACATGCGGCAGTTGGCCGCAATGGACAGCTTCTTGTGGTAGCAGAAGTGGGGGATGTAGGTACCGGCAGTATGGGCGGCATCGATGATGGTGCTGCCCTGGTTGACTGTCAGTTTTTTACCGTCGATTTCGATTTCAAGCATCGCTCAACACCATTTGTGATCCACCAGCGACTTCTTGTGTTCGATCAGGTACTCGAACTCATGACGGAAGTGCTTGGTGAAGCTACGAACCGGGAACACAGCGGCATCGGCCAGGGCGCAGATGGTGCGGCCTGCCATGTTGTTGCCAACCGAATCCAGCAACTCCAGATCGCCAGGACGGCCTTCGCCGTTGGCGATGCGATGGATGACCTTGTACAGCCAGCCGGTGCCTTCGCGGCACGGCGTACACTGGCCGCAAGACTCTTCATGGTAGAAGTACGCCAGACGTTCCAGCGCTTTTACCATGCAGACGTCTTCGTTCATCACGATCACGGCACCCGAACCCAGCATGGAGCCGGCTTTGGAGATGCTGTCGTAATCCATGGTCAGGCCCATCATCACGTCGCCAGGCAATACAGGCGCCGACGAACCACCCGGAATCACGGCTTTCAGTTTCTTGCCGTCTTTCATGCCGCCCGCCATTTCCAGCAGCGTGGCAAACGGGGTGCCCAGCGGAATCTCGTAGTTGCCCGGACGGTTAACGTGGCCGGAGATCGAGAACAGCTTGGTACCACCGTTGTTCGGCTTGCCGGCTTCCAGGAATTTCTGGCCGCCGTCGCGAATGATGAACGGCACCGACGCGAACGATTCGGTGTTGTTGATAGTGGTCGGCTTGCCGTACAGGCCGAAGCTGGCCGGGAACGGCGGCTTGAAGCGCGGTTGGCCTTTTTTGCCTTCCAGCGATTCGAGCAGCGCGGTTTCCTCGCCACAGATGTAGGCGCCGTAGCCGTGGTGGGCGAACAGATCGAAGCTGAAGTCGGTACCCAGGATGTTCTGACCCAGGAAGCCGGCCTTGCGTGCTTCGTCCAGCGCCTCTTCGAACAGCTCGTAGGCTTCGAAGATTTCACCGTGAATGTAGTTGTAACCGGCTTTGCAACCCATGGCGTAGCCGGCGATGATCATGCCTTCGATCAGCGCGTGCGGGTTGTACAGCAGGATATCGCGGTCCTTGAAAGTGCCCGGTTCGCCCTCATCTGTATTGCAGACGACGTACTTGTCACCCGGGAACGAACGCGGCATGAAGCTCCACTTCAGACCGGTGGGGAAGCCGGCGCCACCGCGACCGCGCAGACCGGAGGTCTTCACTTCGGCGATCACGTCTTCTTGGGGCATCTTGGCGTCGAGGATCTTCTTCAGCGCCTGGTAGCCACCACGAGCCATATAGGCATCTATGCGCCAGCAGTCTTGGGCGGTGGTGTCCACGCCCTCAAAAATCACACCATTGACGAAGACTGCCATTATTCCAACTCCGCCAGTTTCTTATCGATTGCTTCGGGGGTCATGAAGCTGCACATCTTGTGATTGTTCAGCAGCAGGACCGGCGCGTCGCCGCAAGCACCCATGCACTCGCCTTCCAGCAGGGTGTACTTGCCATCGGCCGAGGTTTCGCCCAGGGCGATACCCAGCTTTTGCGAAATGTACTGGGCAGCATTGACGCCACCTTGCAGTGCACACGGCAGGTTGGTACAGACGGTGATCTTGTACTTGCCGACCGGTTTCATGTCGTACATGTTGTAGAACGTCGCCACTTCGTAGGCCGCTACCGGCGGAATGCCGATGTAGTTGGCCACGAACTCGATGACCTCGGCGTTCAGGCAACGCTCTTCGGGTGTGTTGCCGGTCTCGCGGCGTTCGGTCAGCGCAATGCGCAGGGCCGACATGGCTGCGGAACGGAATTGATCGGCTGGGTACTTGGCCAGCTCGCGATCAATCTTGGCTAGCGATTCTGCGGATAACATCAGCGGTCAATCTCCCCAAACACGATATCCTGCGTACCAATGATGGCCACCACGTCGGCAATCATGTGGCCACGCGACATTTCATCCAGGCTGGCCAGATGCGCGTAACCCGGCGCACGGATCTTCAGGCGGTACGGCTTGTTGGCGCCGTCAGATACCAGATAGATGCCGAACTCGCCTTTCGGGTGTTCTACCGCAGCGTAGGCTTCGCCTTCCGGCACGTGCATGCCTTCGGTGAACAGCTTGAAGTGATGGATCAGTTCTTCCATGTTCGACTTCATGCTTTCGCGGCTAGGCGGGGCTACCTTGTGGTTGTCGGTAATAACCGGACCCGGGTTGGCCTTCAGCCACTGCACACACTGGGCAATGATGCGGTTGGACTGACGCATTTCTTCCACGCGTACCAGGTAACGATCGTAGCAGTCGCCTGTCACACCTACCGGCACGTCGAAGTCCATGCGGTCGTACACGTCGTATGGCTGGGTCTTGCGCAAGTCCCAGGCAATGCCGGAGCCACGCAGCATCGGGCCGGTCATGCCGAGGTTCTTGGCACGTTCCGGGCTAACGATACCGATGTTTACGGTACGCTGTTTCCAGATACGGTTATCTGTCAGCAGGGTTTCGTAATCATCGACACAGGCCGGGAAGCGCTTGGTGAAGTCTTCGATGAAATCGAGCATGGTGCCGGCACGGGATTCGTTCAGGCGCGCGATTTCTTTGGCGTTGCGGATCTTGGACGCTTTGTACTGCGGCATGCTGTCCGGCAGGTCGCGGTAAACACCACCCGGGCGGAAGTAGGCTGCGTGCAGGCGGGCACCGGACACGGCTTCGTAGCAGTCCATCAGGTCCTCACGCTCGCGGAAAGCGTACAGGAACATGGTCATGGCGCCGATGTCGATCGAGTGCGCACCGATCCACAGCAAGTGGTTCAGGATACGGGTGATCTCGGCGAACATCACACGGATGTACTGGGCACGCTCGGGCACGTCGATGCCCATCAGCTTTTCGATGGCCAGACAGTAGGCGTGCTCGTTACACATCATGGACACGTAGTCCAGACGGTCCATGTAAGGCAGGGACTGGATGAAGGTTTTGCTTTCGGCCAGCTTTTCGGTGCCGCGGTGCAGCAGACCGATGTGCGGGTCGGCACGTTGCACGACTTCACCGTCCAGCTCCAGCACCAAACGCAGCACACCGTGCGCTGCCGGGTGCTGCGGGCCAAAGTTCAGCGTGTAGTTACGGATATCAGCCACCGTAGTTCTCCTCGCGGACGATGCGCGGCGTGATTTCGCGCGGCTCGATGGTTACAGGCTGGTAGATCACACGTTGTTGTGCGGCGTCGTAACGCATTTCCACATGACCGGACACGGGGAAGTCCTTGCGGAACGGGTGACCGACAAAACCGTAGTCGGTCAGGATGCGGCGCAGGTCCGGGTGGCCTTCAAAGATGATGCCGAACAGGTCGAACGCTTCGCGCTCGAACCAGTTGGCCGCAGACCAAATGGCGTTCACGCTGGGCACAAGCGGGAAAGCGTCGTCTTCGGCAAAAATGCGGACGCGAATACGGGCATTGTGCTGCAGCGACAGCAGGTGGTAGACAACGGCGAAGCGCGGGCCGTCTTGCGGCTCGTCTTTATAGGTGCTGTAGTCCATGCCGCAGATGTCGATGCATTGTTCGAAACTCAGCGTCTCGTGATCACGCAGAGCGGTCATGACGGCCACGGTATCGGCAGACTTGCAGACGATGGTCAGCTCGCCCAAAGCGATTTTTGCGCTAACCAGCTTGTCACCGAGCACCTGTTCAACCGCCGACTTGAGCTCTTCCACTTTCAATGACATGGGGGATACCTCAGCGGGCGATGGTGTTGGTACGCTTGATCTTGTTCTGCAGCTGGATGATGCCGTACAGCAGGGCTTCTGCAGTCGGTGGACAGCCTGGAACATAGACATCTACCGGCACGATGCGGTCGCAACCGCGCACGACAGAATAGGAATAGTGGTAGTAGCCACCACCGTTGGCACAGGAACCCATGGAGATTACCCAGCGCGGTTCGGCCATCTGGTCGTAAACCTTGCGCAGAGCAGGCGCCATCTTGTTACAGAGGGTACCGGCCACGATCATCAGGTCGGACTGGCGCGGGCTGGGACGGAATACGATACCGAAGCGGTCCAAGTCGTAGCGGGCCGCACCAGCGTGCATCATCTCTACGGCACAACAGGCCAGACCGAACGTCATCGGCCACAGCGAGCCGGTACGCGTCCAGTTGATCAACTTGTCAGCAGTGGTAGTGACAAAGCCCTTTTCGAGAATGCCCTCTACTCCCATTCCAGCGCTCCTTTTTTCCACTCATAAACGAAACCGACGGTAAGAATGGCCAGGAAGACCAGCATGACCTGGAGACCGTACATGCCAAGATCCTTGAACACCACAGCCCACGGGAGCATGAAGGCTACTTCAAGGTCAAAGATGATGAAGAGAATGGCCACCAGGTAGTAACGGACATCAAACTTCATTCGTGCGTCTTCGAAGGCTTCAAAACCGCACTCGTAGGGAGACAGTTTTTCCGGATCGGGACGGTTAGGTGCCAGCAACCAGCCCAGCACCAGCGGACCCACACCGACCAGCAGGCCGACGACGACAAACAACAGAATGGGAAAGTAATTTTGCAGCATTTCCCGCACACCCCTAAAAGAAAGGAGGATCAACCCCCTTGACTCCAAACAAAACAGGCCACCGGAATCCCGGCGGCCTGTTTTTTGAATGTGGTGCCGACAGTGAGACTCGAACTCACACAGCCTACGGCCACTACCCCCTCAAGATAGCGTGTCTACCAATTTCACCATGTCGGCACAGTTTTAACTTTTATTCCGGAATCACGCCGGAGGCATTACCCTTTGCAGCGCCGCTCGGGATTTGCGACGAAGCATTTTCGGCTGCCGATTCCATTACCCCTAGATTGCCACTGTCTGCGACATGCAAGTAACTGGTAAGCATCAACATCGAAAAGAACACAACTGCCGACAGCGCGGTAGCTCTGCTCAGGAAATTCGCGGAACCGCTTGCGCCAAACAGACTTCCCGAGGAGCCACCACCAAAGGCAGCACCCATGTCAGCCCCCTTGCCATGCTGCATCAAGACAAGGACGATAATTGCCAGCGCAGAAATCAGCAGCGCGACAAGTACAAGCGTATTCAAGAGTTCCATACTATATCAACTTTTTAGCAGCCTGGCAAATCTTGCCAAATCCATTAACCTCGAGGGACGCACCACCAACCAAGGCGCCACCGACACTTGCCAGCGACAGGATTGCGTCGGCATTGTCTGCCTTGACGCTTCCGCCGTAGAGGACGCGAATACTATCAGACGCACCATAGCATTGCAACACGAGCGCCCGGATCTGCTGATGCACCGCATCAATCTGTTCGATAGTAGCGACCTTACCGGTACCGATAGCCCACACCGGCTCGTACGCCACCACGTATTCGCTGCCTTTGATAATGTCTAATGCCTCCAGTTGCTGGCTGATAACGCTCAGCTCCTGGCCTGCTTCACGCTCGGCCAGGGTTTCTCCCACGCACAGCACCGGCACCATGCCGGCGGCAACCACGGCCTGCAACTTGGCGGACAACACCTCGTTGCTTTCGCCAAAGTACTGGCGCCGTTCGGAGTGGCCTACAAGCACGTAGCGGCAACCCACGTCCGCCAGCATCTGGGCACTGGTTTCGCCGGTATAGGCGCCATCGGCAGCAAAACGGCTGACGTCCTGCGCTGCTACTGCCAGGGCACTGCCCTGCAGCGCGGCAGCCAACTGAGCCAGGTATACAGCTGGGGCAGCCAGGCCGACACCGGCGCGGTTGATATCGGCGTTGTCCAGCATCTGGCCTAGCAAGGCAAGGTTGGCCGCATGGCGTCCGTTCATCTTCCAGTTACCGATTACCAGCTTGCTACTCATAACGCCGTCCTTGCCGATTCATTGAAAAGTACCCGGATTATATCAGTGTCAGCCTTGCTTTCCGTAATGTGACGAACTGTAATATTTCTGAAATCAGCGACCATTACGATGCATCCCATCGCAACACGTCGTTAAACTCTGGAGCACGCAATGAAGCACACTACCCGCCTGGTTGCCACACTGGCATTTTCCGGTTTTGTTGTAGGTCACGCCTTTGCGGCAGACATTACTGGCGCCGGTGCCACTTTCCCGTACCCGCTGTACGCCAAGTGGGCAGAAGCTTACAAGGCGAAGACCAACAACAACATGAACTACCAGTCCATCGGCTCTGGTGGTGGTATCAAACAAATCCAATCGAAAACCGTTGATTTCGGCGCCTCTGACATGCCGCTGAAACCGGAAGAGCTGGATAAGGCAGGCCTGACCCAGTTCCCGACGGTAATCGGTGGCGTGGTACCGGTAGTGAATGTACCGGGCGTTGCTCCTGGCCAATTGAAGCTGACCGGCCCGCTGCTGGCTGACATCTACATGGGCAAGGTAGCCAACTGGAACGACGCAGCCATCGCCAAGCTGAACCCGACCGTGAAGCTGCCGGACCAAAAGATCACCGTAGTTCGTCGTTCTGACGGCTCCGGCACCACCTTCATCTTCACTAACTACCTGTCCAAGGTATCGCCGGAATGGAACAGCACCATTGGCGCCAACGCTGCCGTGAAATGGACTGTCGGCGTGGGTGGTAAAGGCAACGAAGGTGTGGCGAACTACGTTACCCGCATCAAGGGTGCCATTGGTTACGTAGAGTACGCCTACGCCAAACAGAACAAGATTGCCCACACCCAAATGCAGAACGCTTCGGGCAATTTTGTGAACCCGGACGACAGCACCTTCAAGGCAGCTGCCGCCAACGCCGACTGGGCCAAGGCACCGGGCTTCTACCTGATCCTGACCAACCAGCCGGGCAAAGACTCGTGGCCGCTGTCTGGCGCTACTTTCATCCTGATGCACAAGAAGCAGGACAAACCGGCGCAAGGTCTGGAAGCCCTGAAGTTCTTTGACTGGGCCTACACCCATGGTGACGCCACTGCCGCCCAACTGGACTACGTACCGATGCCGGCCAATGTGAAAACTGTCATCCGTAACAGCTGGAAACAGATCACCGACGCCTCCGGTGCACCGATCTGGAAATAATGTGATGCAGTAGATGCAAAGCAGGCCGGGGCACCGCCCCCGGCTTTTTGTCTGCAAGCGATCAGAGAATCTTCATGGAAAATAATCAGTACGCCGCCCAGCACAAGCGGCAGATGATGCTGGACACTGCCTTCCGGGCGGCAACCCGCTTTTTTGCCTTCCTGGTGCTGGCCTTGCTGATCGGCATCCTGGCCTCGCTGCTGGTCGGCGCCATGCCCAGCATCAAGCATTTTGGCTGGGGCTTTCTGACCAGTTCCGAGTGGGACCCGGTAGCGCAGGAATTCGGCGCCGTGGTACCCATCTTCGGCACCCTAGTCACCTCTTTCATTGCCTTGCTGATCGCCGTGCCGATCAGCTTCGGCATTGCAGTCTTCCTGACCGAGCTGTGCCCGCCGCTGCTGAAACGCCCGCTGGGTATTGCGATTGAACTGCTGGCCGGTATTCCGTCCATCATTTACGGCATGTGGGGCCTGTTCGTATTTGCCCCGCTGTTCGGCGAGTACGTGCAACCGTGGGTACTGGAAAACATGGGCGAGCTGCCGCTGGTAGGCTTCCTGTTCCAGGGCGCACCGATGGGCATCGGCATTTTCACCGCCGGCCTGATTCTGGCCATCATGGTCATTCCGTTCATCGCTTCGGTGATGCGCGACGTGTTCGAAGTAGTCCCGCCGATGCTGAAAGAATCGGCCTACGGGCTGGGCGGTACTACTTGGGAAGTTGTGCGCAATGTGGTGTTGCCCTACACCAAAACCGGTGTAGTCGGCGGCATCATGCTGGGTCTGGGTCGGGCACTGGGTGAAACCATGGCTGTCACCTTTGTCATCGGTAACTCCACCGTGTTTTCTACCGGCCTGTTCGAAGCCGGCAACTCGATTGCCTCTACCCTGGCCAACGAATTTGCCGAAGCCAACGGCGAACTGTATCTGGCATCGCTAATCCAGCTGGGCCTGATCCTGTTCTTCATTACCTTTGTCGTGCTGTCCTGCTCCAAGCTGCTGCTGCTGCAGCTGAAGAAGCAGGAAGGCCGCTCTTCCTGACCGGAGACTTGGCATGAGCACCAGTCAAGTGATCGGTACCGAGAAAGCGAGTAAGGCTATGTCCACCCCTACCCAACGCAACAATGCCATTTATGCCCGTCGCCGCGTGGTCAACGCTGCCAGCATGCTGACCGCGAGCCTGGCGATGGCTTTCGGCCTGTTCTGGCTGCTCTGGATTCTGTGGACCCTGATCCAGCACGGCCTATCCGGCCTGTCGTTTGAAATCTTTACCGAAATCACGCCGCCGCCAGGTTCCGCTGGCGGCTTGGCCAACGCCATTGTGGGCTCCCTGCAGATGACCTTCTTCGGCGTGCTGTTCGGCACCCCGATCGGCATTCTGGCCGGTGTCTATCTGGCTGAGTATGGCGAACGCGGCTGGCTGGCACCCGCTACCCGCTTCATCAACGATATCCTGCTGTCGGCGCCGTCGATCGTAATCGGCCTGTTCATCTACGAAGTGTATGTCATCACCGTCGGTCACTTCTCGGGCTGGGCTGGTTCCTTCGCGCTGGCTTTGCTGGTGATTCCGGTGGTAGTACGCACTACCGAGAACATGCTGCGCCTGGTACCCAACAGCCTGCGCGAGGCGGCGATTGCGCTGGGCGCCCCGCAGTGGAAAGTCATCATGTTTGTCACGCTGCGCGCGGCCAAGGCCGGCGTGGTTACCGGCATCCTGCTGGCCGTAGCGCGCATCTCTGGTGAAACTGCACCGCTGCTGTTTACTGCGCTGAACAACCAGTTCTGGAGCAATATGAACCAGCCGCTGGCCAACTTGCCGATCGTGATCTTCCAGTTCGCCATGAGCCCGTACGAAGACTGGCATGCGCTGGCCTGGGCAGGTGCGTTGCTGATTACCTTCAGCGTACTGACCCTGAATATCGTTGCCCGCTGGCTTGCCAGCAAGAACAACCAATCTCACTAAGGCTTGAGAATCATGACCTCCAACGCTATCAAGCTCCAGGTTAAAAACCTGAACTTCTACTACGGCAAGTTCCATGCGCTGAAGAACATCAATATGGACATTCCGGCCGGCCAGGTTACCGCCTTCATCGGCCCGTCCGGCTGCGGCAAGTCCACCCTGCTGCGTACCTTCAACCGCATGTTCGAGCTGTACCCGGGCATGCGCGCCGAAGGCGAGATCCTGCTGGACAACCAGAACCTGCTGGCCAAGAGCGTGGACGTGAACATGCTGCGCGCCAAGGTAGGCATGGTGTTCCAGAAGCCTACCCCGTTCCCGATGTCGATCTACGACAACATCACCTTTGGCGTGAAGCTGTACGAGAACCTGTCCAAAGCGGAAACCGACGACCGCGTGGAGTGGGCGCTGCGCAAGGCTGCGCTGTGGAACGAGGTAAAGGACAAGCTGAAGCAAAGCGGCAACTCGCTGTCTGGCGGCCAGCAACAGCGTCTGTGCATTGCCCGTGCCGTGGCTACCCGCCCGGAAGTGTTGCTGCTGGACGAGCCCACTTCGGCGCTGGACCCGATCTCCACCGGCCACATCGAAGAGCTGATTCACGAGCTGAAAGAGGACTACACCATCGCCATCGTCACCCACAACATGCAGCAGGCCGCACGCGTGTCGGACTACACCGCCTACATGTACCTGGGCGAGCTGATGGAGTTCGGTGAAACCGACGGCATTTTCACCGCGCCCAAGCGCAAGGAAACCGAAGACTACATCACCGGCAAGTTCGGCTAAGACACTGAATTAAAAAGCTTAATTGAACCGGCTTCCCCGCCAAGGGACAGCCGGTTTTTTGTTTTCCGGGCAAGCAAATTCAAGTGTCAAGACAACATCCCGCAACACGCAAAACCGTGCTTTTTTTACATCGACGTGTCAAAATTATGAACTTTATTTTTTATAGGTTTGTACCGTGGATCTGGAACACATCAACGGAATCGAAAAGGCTGCCAAGCGCAGCAATGCCGAGTTCCTGCGGCTGGGTATAGGCGTTCTTTTTGTCTTGGCAGTATTGTTTTACAGCTCAACCACGCCTCACGCCAGCGCCGTCCTGATTGTTGCAGCCGGCATCGGGGCCTACATGGCCATGAACATCGGCGCCAACGACGTCGCCAATAATGTCGGTCCGGCCGTCGGCTCCAAAGCACTGACGATGGGTGGTGCACTGCTGATAGCCGCTGTTTTTGAAGCAGCAGGCGCCATCATTGCAGGTGGTGAAGTCGTAGGTACCATCCGCAACGGCATCATCAACCCGGCATTGATAGCGGACCAGGCAACATTCATCTGGCTGATGATGGCCGCCCTGCTGGCCGCAGCCCTGTGGCTGAATATCGCTACTGCTGTCGGTGCGCCGGTTTCAACCACCCACTCCATCGTGGGCGCCATTCTGGGTGCAGGCGTTGCTGCCGGTGGTATGGGTATTGCTGATTGGGGCAAGGTCGCCACCATTGCTGCCAGCTGGGTCGTTTCCCCCCTGCTGGGTGCCGGCATTGCGGCAATGTTCTTGTACTTCATCAAACGCAATATCACTTACCAGAGTGACATGCTGGCAGCTGCACGCCGTATGGTACCTGTACTGGTAGCTTTGATGGCGTGGACATTCAGCAGCTACCTTATGCTCAAGGGCCTGAACCGCATTATCGAGATCAGTTTTGTCCATGCCATTCTGGGCGGTGCTGTCATTGGCGCTGTAACCTATGCGGTGCTGAAGCCGCTTGTCACGCGCAAAACCAGCCAACTGGACAACAACAAACAAGCCATCAACAGCTTCTTTACCCTACCACTGATTTTTGCTGCCGCACTGCTAAGCTTTGCGCATGGTTCCAATGATGTGGCCAACGCTATCGGCCCGCTGGCCGCTATTGTGGACGCACTTACCCATATGGGAAGTGGCGAGGTAGCGCAAAAAGCCAGTATTCCGCTCTGGGTAATGGGTATCGGCGCGCTTGGCATTTCCATTGGTCTGGCGCTTTATGGCCCGAAAGTGATTCGTACCGTGGGTAGCGAAATTACCGAACTGGATCAGATGCGGGCTTACTGCATTGCCATGTCGGCTACCCTGACTGTCATTGTTGCCAGCCAGCTCGGTCTGCCGGTTAGCTCTACACACATCGCGGTAGGCGGTGTATTTGGTGTGGGTTTCCTGCGGGAATACCTGAAAAACCGCTACGAGATGATGGTTCAGGAAATCAAGGCGCACCACCCAGAAGGTGATCAGGCAGCTATCGATGCCTTCCTTAGCAAGTTCAAAGAGGCAGATATCGATGAAAAAGGCGCCATGCTGAAAGACTTGAAAATTCGTGCCAAACAGCAACTGGACCCGGCCCACTTTTCCAAAATCGAACGCAAAAACCTGAAAAAGGTGTACCGCAAGGAGTTGGTCAAACGTGAGCAGATTCTGAAGATCGCTGCCGCGTGGGTCATCACGGTACCGGCGTCTGCCGTTATGGCTGCAGGCATTTTCTTTATGATTCGTGGCATCAGTATCTGATTCAGGCTCTGATTGCACGACTACCCAATGCCAGCCAGGCTCCCTGGCTGGCATTTTTACATCATGCTTTCAGGAAGTGCGCCCTGCCCGCCAGCCAGCGGTTAAGGTGCGCCTGCGCGTACTGCGGCCAACGTTGCAGCAGCTGCGGCGCCAGCTCGCGGGCGGCTTCCAGCAGCGCGATATCGGCTTCCAGATCGGCAAAACGCAGCATCGGCAGGCCGCTCTGGCGTGCGCCCAGAAACTCGCCGGGGCCACGGATGTTCAAGTCCTGGCGGGCAATCTCGAAACCGTCGGTGTGTTCGTAGATCACCTTCAGCCGCGCCTTGGCCAGCTCCGACAGCGGCGTCTCGAACAGCAGCACACAGGTGGACTTGGCGGCGCCGCGCCCTACCCGGCCGCGCAGCTGGTGCAGCTGGGCCAAGCCCATGCGCTCGGCGTGCTCGATCACCATCAGGCTGGCATTGGGTACGTCCACACCCACCTCGATGACGGTGGTCGCCACCAGCAGCTGCAGTTCGTTGCGGATGAACTTGCCCATCACCTCGGCCTTCTCCGCCGGCTTCATGCGGCCGTGCACCAGGCCGACACCCCACTGCGGCAAGTCCTGTTGTAGTACCACATGGGTATCCACCGCGGTCTGCAGCTGCAGGGTTTCCGACTCTTCGATCAGCGGGCATACCCAGTACACCTGGTTGCCCTCACGGCAGGCTTTATCCACAAAGCGCACCACCTCGTCGCGACGCTCGGCGCTGATCAGCTTGGTGACGATGGGGGTACGCCCCGGTGGCAGCTCGTCGATCACCGATACGTCCAGGTCGGCGTAGAAGCTCATCGCCAGCGTGCGCGGAATCGGGGTGGCAGACATCATCAGCTGGTGCGGCTCGGCGCCTTTCTGCTGCAACGCCAGCCGCTGCCCTACGCCGAAGCGGTGCTGCTCATCGACAATCACCAGACCCAGCTGCTCAAACGCCACGTCATCCTGAAACAGCGCATGCGTGCCCACCGCCAGCCGCGCTTCACCGCTGGCGATCTTGGCCGCCATCTCGCCGCGCGCCTTCTTGCGCAGGCTGCCGGATAGCCAGGCCACCTCGATGCCCAGCGGCGCCAGCCAGGCGGCCAACTTCACGTAATGCTGCTCGGCCAGGATCTCGGTGGGCGCCATCAGTGCCACCTGGAAACCGGCTTCGATAGCGGCGAGCGCGGCCATGGCGGCGACGATGGTTTTGCCGCTGCCCACGTCCCCCTGCAGCAGGCGGTTCATCGGGTGCGGCTGCGCCAGGTCGGCCACAATCTCGGCCAGTACCTTTTGCTGCGCGCCGGTCAGCGCAAACGGCAAGTTGGCCGCCAGCCGCGTGCGCAGGCTGCCATCCCCTTCGATAACCGGCGCACTTCCCTCGCGACGGGCGCGGTAGGCCAGCCGCATCGACAGCTGCTGCGCCAGCAGTTCGTCAAATTTCAGCCGCTGCCAGGCCGGCAAGTTGCCGTCGGTAAGCTGTGTAGCGGAATACTCCGGCCCAGGGCGGTGCAGCAGGTGCACGGCATCGGCCAACGGCATCAGCCCCAGGCGGCGGCGTACCTCGTCGGGCAGGGTTTCCGGTATGGCCTGCGCCTTCAGCTCGGCATGGATCAGCCGGCGCAGTACCGGCTGCGACAGGCCATTAACCGTGGGGTAGACCGGGGTCAGGCTATCGGCCAGCGGGTCGCCCTCGTGCACCTCGCGCAGCTTGGGGTGCACCATCTCGTCGCCAAAAAAGCCGCGCCGTACTTCACCCAGCGCGCGCACGCGACGGCCTTTGGCCAAGGCCTGCTGCGTATTGGGGTAAAAATGGATGAAGCGCAACACCAGTTTGCCGCTTTTGTCTTCGATCTGCGCCACCAGTTGGCGGCGCGGCCGGAACTGCACCTCGCAGTTGGTGACTTCGCCTTCCACCAGCACCGCCTGGCCATACGGCGCCTGCTGAATGGGGTAAAGATGGGTTTCGTCCTCGTAACGCAAAGGCAGGTGCAGCACCAGGTCAAAGCGACGGGTCAGGCCCAGCTTTTCCAGCTTCTTGGCGGTAGCGGCCGCCGCCACGATGGGCTGGCTGGCGATGTCGATGGTAGCGTTCATGCCGAGATTGTACCGAATGCAAAACGGGATGGCACAAGCCATCCCGCTTCGATAAACACGCCAGCCTTGTCAGCCCGTCACACTGCACGGGCTGGGCAGGCAAGGCTTACTGGCGTTCCCAAGTCTGGGTACGGCCCAGCAGCGCTACACCCAGAAAGCCGCGCACCTCGAGCTTCTTGCCGCCGTCGGTCAGCTTGGCTTTGGCGCTGTAGACCTTGCCCGATTTCGGGTCCAGGATCTTGCCACCTTCCCAGCCGTCACCGCCTTTTTTCAGGCCGGTAAGGATGGTCATGCCCACTACCGGTTTACCTTTCTGCGCACCTTCGCATTTGTCGCACACCGCATCCGGATTGGTGAACAGCTTGGTAATCTTGCCGGTCAGCTCGCCGTTGGCCGCTTCGGTAATTTCCACCAACGCCTTGGCCTGCTTGGTTTCGTCGTCAATAGTCTTCCAGGTACCGCCAGCACCATTGGCCAGCGCCAAGCTGCTGCACAGGGTCAGGGCGGTTATGGTGGCCAGTTTTGCAAATATCTTCATCAGTACTCCCTCGTCTTGTGTTTTGGGCGTCCGGCACCCCTCATGCCATCAAACGCCTGTTTCGAGCTACGGCTCTAGCCGTAGCGCAGAAAACTATCAGCGTGCTGCGATAGCGTCAATGGCCGGGCGGATACGCCCGGCTGGCAGCGGGCGTATCCGCAACGCCACCGCGACAAACCTGCATGAAAAAAGGCAGCTCGCGCTGCCTTCATTCTGGGAAAGGGTTGGCGCTAGGGCAAGGTAAATACCCCCTCGGCGACCGCTTGTACCTTGCCGCCTACCTGCACACTGCCGTTTGCGGCCACATCCAGATACAACACGTTGGGGCGCTGGATGGCTTCGCCCTGCTCGATGCGCCACGACAGCGGTGCCACACCGTTCAGCGCACACCAGCCACCCAGGTTGGCGCAGGCGCTGCCGGTGCCCAGGTCTTCGATGACGCTGCCCTGCTGCTCGAAGAACAGCCGCACCGTGGCCACCCCGTCGGCCTGGTACCACAGGTAGGCCACACTGCGGCCGGGGCGCAAGGTGGCGTGGCGGGTGAACAGGGCATGCACCGGCCGCGCGCGCAGCACCGCTTCACGGCTGGCCAGGCGGATCAGCAGCTGTTCGCTGCCGGCATTCACCCACACCGGCGCCAGCGCGATGTCTGCCTCGTCCAGCCCCAGCATGGCCGCCGCGTCGGCGCAGCCAACGTTGGCCGCACGCTGCGTCGCGGCCACGGCCGTCAGACGGAACACGCCATCGTTGAGCGTGATCGGTATCAGCCCGGCCTGCGTACGGAGCGTAAAGGCATTACCCGGCTGCCGCAGCGCGTGCAGCACCGCCGCGCTACCAATCGTGGGGTGGCCGGCAAATGGCAGCTCGAAGCTGGGGGTGAAAATGCGCAAGCTGGCCAGCGCGGCGTCGTCGCCCGGGTGGATGAAGACCGTCTCCGACAGGTTGAACTGGCGCGCGATCAGCTGCATGTCGGCGTCGGACAGGCCAGCGGCGTCGGTAAACACCGCCAGCGGGTTACCGCCGAAGCGGCTTTCGGCAAACACATTGACGATACGGTAGGAATAAGACTGGCTCATACGGGCTCCCTGGGGTTGGCGGAACAGGTTTTGCAGAACGCGATGACTGCGCGACCAAGCATGGCAGCAGGGCCCATCGCCACGGCCATTGGGCCACGACTGCGACCTGACAATAAAGCAGCGGCCAGTAAACAGATTGTTTTTGCAGTGCAGATAATGGTGACAGTTTGCAGCTTTTGGATACAGGATTCTGTCACCAATAAAAATTTGCTACACTGCGCCCCGCTGTTGCTTGTATGGCGGTACCCGTTTGATTGTTCTGCAGTTTTGAATCGTCTTGGAGGTTGGCCGCAAGCCAGCCGGCACGCCTGCAGGCATGCCAGATACCTATAACGACAGAACCGTGGAACCCCTATGCAGCAGAACCCTACTCTGATCCACCGCATCATGAACGGCAGCATCGTGCTGCAGATTCTGATCGGTTTGCTGGCCGGTATTGCCGTGGCCAGCGTCGCCCCCGATACCGCCAAGTCGCTGACCTTCCTGGGCAGCCTGTTCGTCAAAGGCCTGAAGGCCGTGGCCCCGGTGCTGGTTTTCGTACTGGTCGCCAGCGCCATTGCCAACAAAAAACACGGCGTACAAACCAAAATGCGCCCGGTACTCACCCTGTATCTGCTGGGTACCTTCCTGGCCGCACTCACGGGCGTACTGGCCAGCTTTGCCTTCCCCACCACGCTGCAGCTGGTCGCAGCCGCCACCGGCACCACCCCGCCCAGCGGTATTGGCCAGGTGCTGAATAACCTGGTGTTCCAGATTGTGGACAACCCGATCAACGCCATCGCTACCGGCAACTACATCGGTATCCTCACCTGGGCAGTAGCGCTGGGCATGGCCCTGCACCACGCCAGCGACAGCACCAAAACCCTGCTGAACGAGCTGGCAGAAGGCGTGTCGCGCATCGTCGGCGTCATCATCCGCTTTGCCCCGATCGGCGTATTCGGCCTGGTGGCCGAAGCGGTGGCCACCACCGGCCTGTCGGCACTGCTGGGCTACAGCAAGCTGCTGCTGGTACTGGTGGGCGCCATGCTGTTCATCGCGCTGGTGGTGAACCCGCTGATCGTCGGCCTCACCATCCGTCGCAACCCGTTCCCGCTGGTCTTCACCTGCCTGCGTGAAAGCGGTGTGACCGCCTTCTTTACCCGCAGCTCGGCGGCCAACATCCCGGTAAACATGAACCTGTGCAAGAAGCTGGGCCTGAATGAAGACACCTACGCCGTGTCCATCCCGCTGGGTGCCACCATCAATATGGCCGGCGCCGCCATCACCATCTCGGTGCTGAGCCTGGCTGCAGTGCATACGCTGGGTATTGCAGTCGACCTGCCCACAGCACTGCTGCTGTCGGTACTGGCATCGGTTGCTGCTTGCGGCGCGTCCGGCGTGGCCGGCGGCTCGCTGCTGCTGATCCCGATGGCGTGCAGCCTGTTCGGCATCAGCAACGACGTGGCCATGCAAGTGGTTGCCGTCGGCTTCATCATCGGCGTGGTACAGGATTCGGCGGAAACCGCGCTGAACAGCTCCACCGACGTGCTGTTCACCGCCGCCGCCTGCATCGCCAGCGGCGACGTGCACGAAGATGCGCCGCAACTGGCGCGCCAGAACGGCTGATCGTTTTTATTGGCCACACGGCCAGCAAGCCAAAGCCCGCTCGGATGAGCGGGCTTTTTTGTGGCGAGCGGGGTAAGCGGTGCCAGGTTGGCCGCATTTAATTTTGTCGTGCGACAACATGAAAGGTCTTGAATCCGCTTCGCGGATAATAATTACAGCCGGTTCCGCCCGGCTGACGGGAAGGGGGCGGATCGCTGCCCCCTTTCATCCCCCCTCGCCCCCGCGGTCCGCGAAACCCCGGTAAAAAGCCCACCGCAAGGCGCTGTCGAACTCGCCCTACGCTAACGGCTCCGGGCTCAAACAAATCGGCTGCTTAAAACCTTGCGGTGGGCCTTTTACCGGCGCTCCCCAAGGGAGCATGGGTCGCAGTACAAAGTTGGCCGCAGTAAAGCAAATGTTTACGGCCAAGCTTTTAAGACTACAAAAGCATTCAAGGCCCAAAGCACACAAACTAGTCAATTAATAGAACCGCACCGATGCCACCCTGCCCCGTTGGCGCGAGCCGGGCCAAACGGTTTGCCCCAGGTTTTAAGACGCCGATTTGTTTGAGTCCCGAGCCGTTAGCGAGGGACGAGTTCGGCGGCGCCTGGGGCGGGCCTTTTGGCACGGGGTTTCGAGCAGCCCCGGGTCGCCTTTTCTTTGGGTACTTTCTTTTGGCGACGCAAAAGAAAGTACCCCGCCGCCGCGCGGAAAGCGGCATGTTCATCTGCCGCGCAGCGGCACACAAAACAAAAGGTTGGCCGCAATACCGTGAAGGCATAAGGTTAGCCGCGACACCGCAGTGGCATTCGGCCAACGCTGCGGCGGCGCGGTAAACGTTGGGCTTCATTTCATTCAGCCCAACCTACGAGCTGGCATCGGTTGCTGCTTGCTGCGCGTCCGGCGTGGCCGGCGGCTCGCTGCTGCTGATCCCGATGGCGTGCAGCCTGTTCGGCATCAGCAACGACGTGGCCATGCAAGTGGCTGCCGTCGGCTTCATCATCGGCGTGGTACAGGATTCGGCCGAAACCGCGCTGAACAGCTCCACCGACGTGCTGTTCACCGCCGCCGCCTGCATCGCCGCCGGCGACGTGCACGAAGATGCGCCGCAACTGGCGCGCCAGAACGGCTGACCGTTTTTATTGGCCAGATGGCCAACAAGGCAAAGCCCGCTCGGATGAGCGGGCTTTTTTGTGGGCAAGGGGAGCAAGCGGCTTAAAGTTGGCCGCAATAACGTAAATGTTTGCGGCCAACTTTACGGGATGCATTCGGGTTTGGATCATAGCCCGGACAAGGCACAGCCGCATCCGGGGAGTCGTCTGGTGTGCGCGTTCGAGATAAAGGTCTTACCCCCGATGCGCCGCCGGCTTATCCGGCAACGTTGCAGCCAAACAAAAAGCGGCCCGCAGGCCGCTTTGCTTGTTGCTACCAGGTGGCAGCTTACTCGCCCAGCACCATCACGGCGTCGGCTTCTACCTGTACGCCTTTGGGCAGGCTGGCCACGCCGATGGCGGCGCGGGCCGGGAACGGCTGGCTGAAGTACTGGCCCATGATTTCGTTGAAGGTGCCAAAGTTGGACAGGTCGGTCAGGAAGGCATTCAGCTTCACGATCTGGTCCAGGCTGCCGCCGGCGGCTTCGCACACGGCTTGCAGGTTCTTGAACATCTGGTGGGTTTCAGCAGCAAAACCGCCTTCCACCACGGTCATGGTGGCCGGGTCCAGCGGAATCTGGCCGGACAGGTACACGGTGTTGCCAGCCTTGACGGCTTGCGAGTAGGCGCCGATTGCGGCCGGGGCTTTGTCGGTATGGATGATTTCTTTAGCCATCAGGCTTCTCCTTCTTCGTGCAGGAACAGGGTTAACAGTTCGTTCAGGAAGCGCTGGCCCTTCAGCGTGGGGCGGATGTGGGTGAGGTCCTGTTCGATCAGGCCCTCGGCCAGTGCTTGCTGCAATTGTGATTGGATACAGGATACCGGCAAACCGGTGCGCTCGGTGAACAGTCTGCTTTCAAAGCCGCCGGTAAGGCGCAGCAGGTTCATCATGAACTCGAACGGCAGGTCTTTGCGGCCAACCTTGTTACGGGTGTGCACCGGCTGGCCGTCGGCTACCGCCTGCATATAGGCAGCCGGCTGCTTGTAGCGCATCTCGCGCACGATGCCGTCGTGGGCGCTGATCTTGCCGTGGGCACCGGCGCCGATGCCGACGTAGTCGCCAAACTGCCAGTAGTTGACGTTGTGGCGCGCAAAGCGGCCGGGCTTGCCGAAGGCCGAGGTTTCGTAGTGCACGTAGCCGGCGGCCTCCAGCCGTGCCTCGATGGCTTCCTGCATGTCGGCCGACAGGTCGTCGTCCGGCAGGTTGGCCGGTAGCTGCACGGCAAACAGCGTGTTGGGCTCGATGGTGAGGTGGTAGGCCGAGATGTGGCTGACGCCGTAGGCGATGGCGGTATCGATGTCGGCCAGCGCTTGCGACAGCGTTTGCTGCGGCAGCGCGTACATCAGGTCCAGGTTGACGTTGTCGAAATGCGTCAGCGCGATCTCTACCGCGCGGTGCGCTTCGTCGCCGTCGTGGATGCGACCCAGCGCTTTCAGGTGGCCGGGGTCAAAGCTCTGGATACCGATGGACAGGCGATTGATGCCCGCCTCGCGGTAACCGGCAAAGCGTTCCAGCTCGAAAGTGCCGGGGTTGGCCTCCATGGTGATTTCGGCGTCCGGGTGGATGCGCGCGCGCGCGCGCAGGCCGGCCAATAGCGCGTCCATCGCCTGCGGGCTGAACAGGCTGGGGGTGCCGCCACCCATGAAGATGGTGGTGATGGGGCGGCCCCAGATGGCGGGCAGGCTTAGCTCGAAGTCGCGCAGCAGCGTGTCCACGTAGGCCATCTCGTCAAAGCCCTGCCCCACGCCGTTGCGGCCAACGTTGGCCGCGTCATGGATCGCAATGCTGCCGGCCTGCGGCTTGAACTCGTGCGAGTTGAAGTCGCAGTACGGGCACTTTTTCACGCACCAGGGGAAGTGGATGTACAGCGACAGCGGCGGCAGCTCTTTTAGCCCGCTTAGCCCGGAAAGCGATATCTTTGTCACCTGCACGTCGCGGCTCCTCGCTGTACGGTATGTACTATCTCGTCGCCGCGCGTTGGGTTTCGCGATCTCGCGTCCCGTGCGTTGCGGGCGTTTTTCAATGCAGACAGGTCAATCACGCTCATGCCAGTTGCGCCTGCAGCTTGGCCAGCAGCGCCTGCATAGCCTGGCCACGGTGGCTGATGGCGTTCTTGGCGTCGGCCGGCAGGTCGGCCACGGTGCAGCCGTGCGACGGCAGCCAGAAGTGCGGGTCGTAGCCAAAGCCGCCGTTGCCGGACGGGGTGTCCACCACCTCGCCGTACCAGGCGCCGTCTACCACTAGCGGCTGCGGGTCGTCGGCGTGGCGTACCAACACCAGCACGCAGTAGTAGTAGGCGCGACGGTTGTCTTTACCCTGCAGTTTTTCTACCAGTTTGGCGTTATTGCGCTCGTCCGATTTGGGCTCGCCGGCGTAGCGTGCCGACAGCACGCCGGGCTTGCCGCCCAGCGCTTCCACGCAGATGCCGCTGTCGTCGGCCAGCGCCGGCAGGCCGGTAACGTGGCTGGCGTGGCGGGCTTTTTCCAGCGCGTTTTCCAGGAAGGTGTAGTGCGGCTCGGGGCATTCGGGCACGTTCAGACGGCCCTGCGGGATGACCTCGATGCCCAGCGGGGCCAGCAGGGCGGCGAATTCCTTGAGCTTGCCGGCATTATTGCTGGCCAGTACCAGTTTATTAATCATGCTTTGCTCCGTGGCAGGTACCGCGGCCAACCTTGCTGCCGGCAGGGGTACTCGCCATAAAACCCAATAGCCCGGCAAGCCGGGCGCAGATTGATGCCCACCCTGCTTGCCAGGCAAACAAGGTGGGCTTGTAAACAGGAAGGCTGCGGACTCAGGTACGTATGCGGTGCGGCCCGGCTGTGCCGGGCCCGGTAACACCGGGATTGGCACCTTGGCAGCAGCCTGGGCCCGGCGAACCGGGCGTGGGATGACGTGGCTATCTTACAAGGACTGCGTGACAGTTCAACCGTGCGTGGCCAGCAGCGCGCGGATGAACAGGCTCTCGTCGGCGTCTTTCAGCTCTTTGGCGTCGGACAGCATGCGGCGCCATTGGCGGCCGCCGTGCTCGCCGTGGAACAGGCCCAGCACGTGGCGGGCGATGTGGCGCACGCTGCTGCCGTCCTGCAGACGGTCGGCCACGTAGGGCAGCAAGGCTTCCACTACCTTGCCGCGCGACGGCACGTCGTGGTTATCGCCATAGAACTGCGCATCCCAAGCCGCCATCAGATAGGGGTTGTGGTAGGCCTCGCGGCCCACCATCACGCCGTCTACATGCTGCAGGTGGCCGGCGATCTCGGCATTGGTCTTGATGCCGCCGTTGATCAGGATCTCCAGATCGGGGCGTTCCTGCTTCAGGCGGTACACGTAGTCGTATTTCAGCGGCGGAATCTCGCGGTTTTCCTTGGGGCTAAGGCCCTTCAGGATGGCGTTGCGCGCGTGCACGATGAAGGTGCGGCAACCGGCGTCGGCCACGGTATCCACAAACGCCCGCATCACGTCGTAGCTGTCCACATCATCGATACCGATACGGTGCTTGACGGTAACGTCGATATCCACCGCGTCGCGCATCGCCTTCACGCAGTCGGCCACCAGCTGCGGCTCGGCCATCAGGCAGGCACCAAACGCCCCCTTCTGCACCCGCTCCGACGGGCAGCCCACGTTCAGGTTCACTTCGTCGTAACCCCACTCCTGCGCCAGACGGGCGCAACGCGCCAGCTCGTCCGGCTCGCTGCCGCCCAGTTGCAGCGCGATCGGGTGCTCGGCCTCGTGGTAGCGCAGGTGGCGGCCAACGTCGCCGTACAGCAGCGCGCCAGTGGTGACCATCTCGGTGTACAGCCAGGTATGGCGGGTGATGAGACGGGCGAAGTAGCGGTAGTGACGATCGGTCCAGTCCAGCATCGGGGCAACGGACAGGGTACGCGGGGGCAAGGCTTTGGGTGCTGCGGTCATCAATAGGGCGGCGGAGCCGTAAGCATTTGAAAAGAGTGCGGATTATCCGGTGCGTACCGGGCAAGGTCAACCGCAGGTGGCTGGCAGTACTGCCGCCGAGCCGCAGCAGCAACATCTTGCTACAGGCTGGTCGGCGCAGGCAGCTTGCCGCCATGGAAAGCGCGGTGGATACTCTGGCGTTTTACTGCAGTTGCCCTAGCCCATGAAACATACCGTGCTTTTTGTCGAAGACGACGCCGAGCTGGCCGCCCTGATGCGCGACTTTCTGGCGCGCCACGATCTGGATGTGATCATCGAGCCGCGTGGGGATACCGCGCTGGAAGCGGTGGCACGGGTACAGCCAGCGCTGATCCTGCTGGACATCATGCTGCCGGGTAAGGATGGCCTGACGCTGTGCCGCGAGTTGCGGCCAACTTTTAGCGGCCCCATCGTGATGCTGACCTCGCTGGACAGCGACATGAACCATATTCTGGGCTTGGAGCTGGGTGCCAACGATTACATCCTGAAAAACACGCCACCAGCGGTAGTGGCAGCGCGGCTAAGGGCGCAATTGCGCCAGCATCAGCCAGCCGCTCACGCTGTGACAGCGCCTAACCCGCAACGCCTGGTGTTTGGCAAACTGTTTATTGACGAGCTTTGCCGGGAAGTGACGCTGGATGGCGAGCGTATTGCGCTGTCGACCGCCGACTTTGACCTGCTATGGCAACTGGCCAGCCACGCCGGCGAGGTGCAAGACCGCGATACCCTGCTGCGGGTGATGCGGGGCCTCAGCTACGACGGGCTGGACCGCAGCATCGACATCGCCGTGTCGCGGCTGCGCAAGAAGCTGGGCGACGACCCTGTAGCGCCGTTCCGCATCAAGACGGTACGCAACAAGGGCTACCTGTTCTCGCCGGCGGGCTGGTAAGCCATGCGCAAGCTGTTTATCCAGTTTTACCTGCTGCTGATTTTCAGCTTTCTGGTGGCCGTCTCGCTGGCCGGCATGGTGTACAAAGAGGTTGCCGAAAAAGCCGGCGACCGCGCCTTAGCCGACCTGCTGCAAACCACCCTGACCCTGATCGAACACACGCTGGACGACGTGCCACAGGCGCAATGGCCTCAAGAACTGGCCAAGCTGGATGATGAGCTAGACTTCTCGGTGTCGCTGCAAACCATCGCGCAGCTACCCCTGGACGCGGCCTCGCGCCAGGCACTGCTGGATGGCGACATTGTCATGCTGGAAGACGATCTGGTGTACTTGCAGCGCGTCAAGCAAAGCCAGTTCGTCCTGGTAGCTGGCCCGATGAACTACCTGGTCTTCCTGCATGAACTCAAGTGGCTGGACTATGCGCTGCTAGCCATGATCGGTCTGTCACTGGCGATACCGGTACTGCTATGGATGCGACCGCACTGGAACGAGCTGATGCAGCTGGAGCTGGCGGCCAAACAGCTACGCCAGGGCCAGTTCCAGGCACGCGTTGCGCTGCCGGCCGCTTCCGGCCTGCAACCGCTGGCCAGTGGCTTCAACCTGATGGCCGACAGCGTACAACGGCTACTCGAAAGCAAGCAGACCTTGATCAACGCCGTAGCACACGAACTGCGCACGCCGCTGGCAAGGCTACGCTACCGGCTGGCGCTGCTGGATATCGCGCCGGATAGCCCCGCGCAGCAGGGTATAGAGCGCGATCTGGACAGCGTGGGTTTGCTAATAGACGAGCTGCTGCTGCATGCCCGCTTGGGCCAGCCTGATCTGCCGCTACAAAGCGCGACCTTACCGGCCCAGCACTGGCTACAGCAGCGGCTGGACGAACTGCATGGCCATTACCCCGCGCTGCAATTACGTCTGTATGTCTACCACGAGCAACTGCACGCGGACGCCACGCTGCTGGCCCGGGCACTGGACAACTTGCTGCATAACGCTGCCCGCTACGGCGGTGGCGAGGTCGAGCTGACCTTTAGCGCCGGTAGCGGACTGCAGCAATTGAGCGTATCCGATAACGGCAATGGCATTCCTGCTACCGACCGCAACCGGGTACTGGAACCATTTGTGCGCTTGGACAGCAGCCAGGAACAGCGCGGACAGGGCTATGGCTTGGGGCTGGCCATCGTGAAACAGGTCATGCTGGCGCATCAAGGTAGCGTCGAGATCGATGATAGTGTGCTGGGCGGCGCCCGCTTTACCTTGTGCTGGCCGCAACAACAAAGCGATACAACGGCGAACAATCGCTAACAGACGACTGCATGGCAAAGTCCTACCATGCGCCCAGGCGTTGATTGCAACGCATGCAACCTCTTATCAAGGACTTCACCATGAAAAAACTGACCCTGCTTGCCGCTGGCCTGGCATTCTCTGTTGCTGCTGCTTCCGGCTTCGCTGCCGATGCCAAAAAACCGGCTGCGTCCGCCCCGGCAGTAGAGAAAAAGGTAGAGAAGAAAGCGGAAAAGAAAGCCGAGAAGAAAGTAGTAAAAGCCAAGAAAGTGGCTTCCGCAGCCAAGTAAGCACTGGCCAATGCAAAAAGGCACCCGTGGGTGCCTTTTTGCATTTAGTACAGCGGCTCAATCGGCCAGGGCCGCCTTTTGCAACTGTACCAGCTCGGCAATGCCTTTTTCCGCCAGCGCCATCAGTGCATTCATTTCCTCGCGGCTGAATGGCACACCTTCGGCCGTCCCCTGCACCTCGACAAAGCGGCCATCTCCGGTCATCACTACGTTCATGTCGGTTTCGCAGCCTGAGTCCTCGATGTAGTCAAGGTCCAGTACCGGCTCACCGTCAACAATCCCCACCGAAATGGCAGCCACATGGTCGCGCAGCGGGTTCGCGGTCAACTTGCCTGCCACGATCAAGCCGTTGATGGCATCGGCCAGCGCCACAAAAGCACCGGTAATGCTGGCGGTGCGGGTGCCGCCATCGGCCTGGATGACATCGCAGTCGATCAGGATTTGACGTTCGCCCAGTTTCTCCAGGTCCACAACGGCGCGCAGGCTGCGCCCGATCAGGCGCTGTATCTCCTGGGTACGACCAGATTGCTTGCCACTGGCCGCCTCACGACGCATGCGACTGCCGGTCGAGCGCGGCAGCATGCCGTACTCTGCCGTCACCCACCCCTGCCCTTTGCCCTTCAGGAAGCCCGGCACGCTTTCTTCTACACTTGCCGTACAGATCACCTTGGTATCGCCAAACTCGATCAATACCGCACCTTCGGCGTGCTTGGTGTAGTGGCGGGTCATTCTTACCGGACGCAGGGCGTCGGCTTCACGTCGGGATGGGCGCATAGGGTACTCGCTGAACGCAGAAAGCCGCATTCTAGCCTAAAGCAGCCCCACCGGCTTGGGGCGTGGGGCGCAGACCTTGCGCCAACTCGCTGTCCATCAAGGTGGATTGCCAGCTGAACTCGCTGACCTGCGAACCCAGGGTACTGGTATCGACAAAGCCATCACGCCCGAGGTGAAACTGCTCTTCTGGTAGCAAGGTAAGAGCGATAGCACTCAGGTTGTCGCTATGGCTACCTGCACGCTTCTCCGCCACGCTGAGCAACGCTGGCACTACCATGGGCGGAGTGCGGCCAACAAAAGCGCGAGCAATTTCAGCGTCGCGCAGCGGCCCCCAAACCCCGTCCGAACACAACAGCAGGGTATCACCACAGGCTATTGGTCTGGCCTCGGCTAGTTCGATATCCGGGTCGCCAATCGCCCCCAGACAGTTGTAAATACGGTTACGGGCCGGGTGATCATGCGCGTCGGCTTCGTTAAGAAAACCCGTGTCGATCAGGCGCTGGACATGGCTATGGTCGCGGGTACGCCATTGCACCTCGCCATCCTGCAGCTGATAACAACGCGAGTCGCCGGCGTGAGCAACCCAAACCTCGCCCTGCTGCACAATGGCCACCACCAGCGTGGTGCTGGGCACTTCGCTCATGCGGTGGCGGATGGCGTGATCAAGAATGGCTTGATGCGCCTCGTGCCCGGCATTGATCAGAAAACGACGCGGGTACTGCAGCGGCGCCTTGCAAGCTTTCTTGAACAGTTCGCTAAACACGTCGACGGCAATCTGGGCGGCAACCTCACCATGCGCATGGCCACCCATACCGTCGGCCAGCACCAGCAGTACCGCGTGCTGGCTACATACTACGCCCACGCGGTCTTCGTTATAGGGGCGCGCCCCTACCCGGGTGTCTACTGCCAGCGCAAACTTCATGCTCGTTTCCCCATCATGCGTCGCAGCCAGGCAGACACCCCGCGCGGAGGCGCCGGCGTGACGTAATGCGTACTACGTAAGCGCTTTTGCATTTCACTGAGACTGGCCAGTCGTGTCAGCGGGTCAAGAGACAGGCAATCGTCGACCAGCGCCAGCAATTCGGGTGAGTAATAACGGGCAAACGCCTTACTGGCCGGCACGATCTTGTCCTGCTTCAGACGCTGGTCGGCAGCTTGCAGCTTGTCGCCACCCATCGCCACATACAGGCAGGCCCCCAGCCCGTAAATGTCGGTCCAGGGACCGAGTTTGCCCTGCGCATCGTATTGCTCTGGCGCGGCATAGCCTGGCGTGAACATGCTGCCCAGGTGCTGGGCACGACCCAGTGTCTGACGTGCCGCGCCAAAATCCAGTAATACAGGGGTACCGTTGCGGCGCAGGTAAATGTTGGCCGGCTTGATGTCCAGATGCAGCAACTGCTGCAAATGCACTTCTCGGAGGCCGCCAATCAATTCGGCAAATAGCCGGCGCAGCCTAGGCTCGGCAATGCCATGCGGCGACAACTCGATCTCCTTGGCCAGCGGCCGTCCTTCGGTATAGTCCATCACCATGTAGACAGTCTGATTGGCGCGGAAGAAGTTACTCACCCGCACGATATTGGGGTGCTGGATGCCTGCGAGAATGCGGGCCTCTTCAAAAAAGCACTTCAGGCCCAACTTGAAGGCATCGCGATCGAGCTCGTTAACCACGGTAACGTCGTGCATATCGCGGCGGGCACTCATTGCCAACGGCAGGTATTCCTTGATTGCATACTTGCGGTCGTACTGGTCCAGCGCCAGATAGACCTCACTGAAGCCGCCAGAGCTGAGGCTGCGAACGACGGTGTATTGCTCCAACCGGGTACCGGCGGGCAAGGCGCGCTTGGATTGCTTGGTGTCCATTGTTATAGTGTGGCGGCCTCTGGATCAGGGTTGAGGATCCGGGGCCTGTTGCCAGTATTCCATTTTTTAGGAGCCCCCCATGATTTTAAGCATGACAGGCTTTGCCTCTACCACCCGCGAGTTTCCGGGTGGCCTGTTGTCTATCGAACTGCGCGCTGTCAACCACCGCTATCTTGACGTACAGATGCGTCTGCCGGAAGAGCTGCGCGTCATCGAGCCGCAAATGCGCGAACTGATCGCCGGCAAGGTAACACGCGGCAAGGTGGAATGCCGCATCGGCTTAAACCAGACCGACAGCGATACCCCGCAGCTCGAACTGAACCGCGATACCGTGCAGCGCCTGCTGGCAGTCAGCGCCGAAGTGCGCGAACTGGCGCCGCACATCCGCGAGCTGGGCATGGGCGAACTGCTGCGTTGGCCCGGCGTACTGAAGTCCAACTCGCTGCCGCCGGAAGCGCTACAACAACTGTGCCTGAACGGCTTGCAGACCGTACTGGGCGACTTCCGCGACACCCGTGCCCGCGAAGGCAGCAAACTGGCGCAGGTACTGCAAGAGCGCATTGCCGGCATGGAAGCCATCATCACCGACATCAAACCGCGCCTGCCCGTCATTCTGGAAGCCTACCGCAGCAAACTGGCCACCCGCCTGCAAGAAGCACTGGGCAATGTCGACGACGACCGCATCAAGCAGGAATTCGCGCTGTTTGCCCAGAAAATCGATGTGGATGAAGAGCTGGAACGCCTCACCACCCACCTGGCCGAAGTACGTCGCATCCTGAAAACCGGTGGTCAGGTTGGCAAGCGCTTGGACTTCCTGATGCAGGAACTTAACCGAGAAGCCAATACATTAGGCTCCAAATCGGTATCCACTGACACTACCCAGGCGTCGGTTGAACTGAAAGTGCTGATCGAACAGATGCGCGAGCAAATCCAGAACGTCGAATAGCAACGCTCAGGACGAGATCGGCTGCTGCTAATGTTCAAAAGGTCATTTAGCCTCAGCTAAGCTGCCTTGAAGTCGGTGAATTAGCACAGGAGCGGCATCTGCCGCTCCTGTGTTTTTGGTGCCATAACCACAAGAATCACCGGTCACCGACATAAAATCATCGTCACAATAGCAAAGGCAACATACTCTCTAGGCTAGTATAACCACAGGATGACAACCCCTGAGCCATGGCACGCATATACAATTGATCGTGTTCAAAAACTCGCTCCAGTGTCTGAACGACGTGAATCATGTCATCCAGATTCGCTTTACCCTCTCGCGATGACAGGACGGCACTAAAGCTACGTACCCATAAATACGATACCACCAGCGATGAAAAAGCTTGCATGGCAGACATACCAGGCCCAAGTGGAAAAGTGCGGACTAATGCCAGATTGATCAGGTAGTTTCTTAGCACATAGTCCAGATCTTGCTGCTTGATCTTATCGTCCCACTCACTCATTACCTGAGGATATGCAGCTAGGAAGCCTTCTTTTTCTTCACCGAGCACCGCATTCATGCGGGTCAGCAAATCCGCCCATCTCAGGTTAGACGAGGCCTTTTTAACCGTCAGCGGCAGGCTAGCCAAAAAGTAAAATAGTTTGGCTTGATACTCCCTATTGGCCTTTACCACCGAAAAATCATGCAAGATGCCATCAGGCTGTTCAAGAGATATTTTGATGGCCTCGATCAAAGCAGCCGACTCGGTTCGAGAAGAAAGCAGCTCTGGCTGCTCCTCTATCCGCTGGCACACAACACCACATATCGCCAAAGCCTGCCACAGCGAGAGGCTGCTTTCCGATAGCAGGGTGAGACAAAAATAGTGGATATCCTGCGCGATCTCCTGCCTGACTTTAGAGAGACTCGCCGGCGCACTCGGCATCAATTCATGTCTAACGGAAGACGGCAAGGTTATAAAAGACATCGCACCAGGCGTGCTTAACGCCAATCTTGCAGCCTCAGGACAAGACAGCGAGGCCACCTGATGTAGCGCACCATTCAAACTACTGATTTTCCTTGGATAAATATGACAGGTATTGGAAAGCGCAGACTCTCCCAAGCGCTTTTGAATGACACAAAGTCTATCCTTATCCAGCATCGGACAATCAGATGATCCCTCCACCGCAACAATTTTGCCAAATGATGAAGAATCAGTTGCAGAACGCATCCGCTGAACATGCTTGTCAAACAGTGGCTTTAGCTGCAGATCTTTCGCATTCTTGTAAGTAGAAAAAGTTCGCTTATCCAGATGAATCTGCCAGGTGGTCGTGCAACATGTATCCGAACAAAGTGGGCCGACACACGAAAATTCTGCGAGATACGCTGGTGCCAGAAATTGTGTCTGTATTTTTTTATGCATTTTTCTTTCTCTCACAGAAGAACCAGCAGTCATAGATCATCATCGCATTTTTGCGAGGAATGAATCAAAACCCGATAAACTCACGACCAACAAGACTACTGCCGCGCTAACAACGTATTGATAACCATGTGACAAGTTTCCAATTTTACGTTGGCTTGAAAATTACTTGACAACAATGCGGCCAACTGCATTTTTACCTCATCATCACTTGGATTATGCTGCAAAATCTTAGCCATCAGAACGGCAGCATCGTCGACCGCACCACTAGCTTGATACATTTGCGCCATATTCCGCATGGTAATACCGATAGAGTCCTCCTTAGCCACTGCCTGAGAAATAAGGTTCAACGCCACTGTGACATTACCCTCAGAAAATGCGATGGCAGCAAGATCATTATAAGGCTGCCAGCAAGGAGTGCCTTTTGAAACTAGATCCTGCAAAATCTGCTTTGCAGCTGATTGATTACCGCTTTGAAAAAAAGCCTCAGCCTCTTGGTAAGACTGCAAATCTGTATTGAGCGCTACATTACTTTGCGAAAGAGGCAATAGGGGCAGATCACGACCTTCAATCTCAGCTTCAAGCAAATCCACAACCATTACAGCACTTTGACCAAAATGACTAAAGTGATGATCACGAAGTATTGTTGCCTGCTCTCTGGCGAATAAAGGATCAACAATGATTGACTGAACAATCTTTCTCAACTCAGATTTAGTTGTCTTACGCACGTTATCAAAGGGGACACACGCAAATCGAGGAGGCATTCGATCCGGAATAAGCCAATCGGTCACAGCCACGCTTGGAACACCATGCAAAGCCGCCTCAATCAGGACACTGGACTCATCCGAGACCAGCAAGTCTGCCACGCCAATGCAGTACATGATGCTTACATTCGGATCAACAATATGAATATTGTCTGCCAGCCCCTCATGTAGCTGATTCATGCGGCGTATATTATCCAGTACTTGTGGGTAGGCTTCTGACCATGGCGCTTGCTTTAGCAACAGATTGACTGGCAGATCTCTTAGCCGCTGCACGAAATCATCTTGCTTCCCATTGTTTTCCCATGATGGCGCGTACAGGATGGTATGGGGATGCTTTAACCCAAGTTGTGCTCGGAGCTCTTCAGACTTTTTAGCAAACACATCACGGTTACGATAAATCAAATCCGCTTTAGGCCAGCCGACATTGAAAATACCGAGTCGGGGATGCGCGTGCGGCTTACTCGCTTGGGCAAGCCAACGCTCAGCCCAAGCGTTTCCTGGTAAAAAGCCGAAGTCGAAGTGATGCCACGGTTCGTAATCCCAAAAGTCAGGCCATATATCATGTCGCTGAGCCAAATCGTGAAGCATAATGGCAGACAAATCGGCATTCGGCTTGCAAGCATGCTGACAGTAAACACCAATTTGCACTTTTTCTGTCAAATCCGTACTGAATCGCACAGGAAAACCGCGTGCTTTAGCTTCATCTGCGATTGGCGCAACTGTTTGCCACTCACAACCATCTGTATGAAAAAAAGTAATAACAGGACGATGTATCATTGTACTTGAGTGCCGAAATTATTTTCTAGTCATGAAACAGTTAAAGCGGAACTGGTTCTGAGCATAACCATTAATCGACTGATCGCTAATTTCGCAAGAAAAGCCATTCTTTTCGGCCATACTGTAGAACCACTCCCGCTGATAGTATCTGTGAGCAAGGTCTTTATAGCGAATCTCGTACTCTTGCTCAGACAAACAGTCCCGGCGCGCGCGCTCGGATGCGACCTGACGAGCTGCATCTGGCACTTCAAGTATGGCAAGCGATGTTCTGGCCTTATTCATCATCGCAAACAGTACAGCTTCAGCATAAGCTTCTGTCGGGAAATAATGAAAAACACTATTTGCAAGGACATGATCGACCTGCTCAGCAACAGGCATGTGCAATGCCTCCGCATGGAGAAAAACACCATCAGGTATGGCCTCTTGGGCAATACGCACCAGGTTCTCAGCGTAATCAATACCAGAGACTGTCGCACCTAGCTCCCGTAAAACATACAGGAACGCACCGGCACCACATCCCACCTCGAACACCTGCTTGCCAGGCGACAACCCCAAACGATCAGCGACGCTGCAGACATAACTACGCCATGCGTCAGCCTTGATCCGACCAGCACCGCTATCAAAGCCATCAACATCGATCAGGGCTTGCAAAAAGTCGGCATTTGTCTGGTCAAGGGTGAACTTACGCCGCTGCCAAACCGCTAACCAAGCTGCTACATCAGGCTGATTCATGGGCACTCCCTGGCTTTTATACTGGGGTAAACCTGCAAAATAGCACGCTCCAAATGTGATTTAGTATCGATTTCGGACCATGCCAAATCCTCTATTTTCAGGCACTGCATAGGCAGCACGGCAGAGGCAGCAACCAAAGCACTTTCATACTCCAGATGCTTTGTCTGTTTGAAAACATCAAGCGAGTAATCCATCATGTGCGAAAAAAATGCCATTGAGACACGACTGATACCGACCAACTCACCAACAGGTTCAGAGGATAGCAAGCATCTATTTTTTGACAAATTTTTCAAGAAACCTTGATCAGCTTCAACATAAACTTCGTCCTGCGAGCTGGTTGCACCAGAAACCAGAACCACATCCGGACTAGACGCGTTAGCGAGGTGTTCCAGCGCTTTCCTGTCGTAAATGAGATCCGACTCTAGAAGCAAAAAGTCCTCATTGATGCTATGTGCAGCGCAGGCAAGTGAAAACATACTGCCAGACTGAGCATAAGATGGATTGTGAACCAAATCGATAACGCCTGGATATTGCTTGGCCAATGACTGGTAAAATGGTGCCAAATGGCCCGAAACCACAATAACCTTACTGATACCGGCCGCTATCAATTTATCTATAGAAATTTTTACTATGGGGCCATCACCTAGGTCAATGAAACCCTTAGGGTGTAATTTGCCTTGATCTCCGAAACGCTCCCCTCGACCTGCGGCCAGAATCACTGCCAAGCGTGGTAGCATAAGCTTTAGCACTCCATTACTTTGTCGAACTGCACCAGCAATTGCTGCATTTCAAAATCTGAAATTGTCCCCATGACGGCAATACGAAAGACTTTACCCCCCAACTGGCCCTGCCCTGCATAAATGGTAAAGCCTGCTCTTTTTAACTCATCATGCAGAAAGTCATAGCCAATGCCATCCGGTAATGTATAAGTCTTTAAGATGCAACTACTGTCTGTTGGCATCAGTAGCGGCTGTATGTCATAGGTAGCCAGGTGGGCAGATATCATTTCGCTTCGATGTTGGTAGGTCTGTCTTCTGGCTTGCCAACCACCCAGTTGATGAAATTCATCCAGTGCGGCCTCTAACGCCATGAAGCCCTGGACTGCCTGAGTGAAAGGTGACCAACCGTGACGCTGCTCACGGTAATACATCTGCAAATCAAGATACAGGGTTGTGGCGGCCGTTTTCTGTTGCTGTAATACCTGCTCGTGCGCAATGACAAAAGCCACACCGGGAATGCTGTGCAAACATTTGTTTGCTGTTGCAGCGACTGCGAGTGGCTGCCAGTTTGCAAAATCAATCCACTCAGCGCCGAAACTACTCACCGCGTCGATCATCAATTTGGTGCCGAAACGCAGACACATAGCTGCGATGGCAGACAAATCATTCAATCTTCCGGTAGTGGTCTCGTGATGAACAACAGCAACGTGGGTTATACCGCCATGAGCAAGCCGCGTCTCTAACTGAAGAAGACACAAAGGACTACGCCAGTCATTCATCAATGCCTCAACCGGCTTGTTCTGCCTTTGCAACATGGCAACCATGCGTTCGCCATATACCCCATTGCACAGCACCAGCGTTTTACCATCGAATGGAGAAAAAGTGGACAGCATGGCCTCGACAGCACCACTGCCAGAAGCTGTAAGCAATACTGCCTGATATTGAGCCTGACATACCGGATAAACCGCTTCCAGTTTTTGACAGATTCGTTTTGTCATGGCAGCAAATTCAGGCTCTCTATGACATAGGTCATCGCCATGGAGGGCATTACGTACAGACGGGGAAAGGGTAACCGGACCGGGGTTAAGAAGTATCATTTCTTTAGGACAAATTTGACAAATAATCACGTAACCGCTGCGTTACCTCAACAGGACCGATAGCCGGCCTGGGTAAATCAGCAGCAACCCCGGGTAAAATCCTTACTCGCGCAAAAGAAGGACCGTATTTTTGCGTTTGTAGTGCGGTGAGCAGGTCTTCTGCAGTAAAAACGGTGTGTACAGTCGGATAACCGCAAGCAGTGGCAACACCTTCAAGATCGACACTGCCACTAACGGTAAGCTGACCACCAGTCGATTCGTGAAGACCATTATCAAGCAGGACATGCACAAGATTCGAAGGGGCCATAAAGCCAATAGTGGCCAGTGCCCCCATACGCATGAGTAAAGCGCCATCACCATCCAGTACGATGATTCTCAGGTCCGGTCTGGCCATCGCCAAACCAAGGGCGACACTGGATGCGCAGCCCATGGCGCCCACCAGATACAACTGGTTGGGAAGATCTGCTAGCGCGTACAACTCCCGGCCGGTATAGCCCGTTGTGGCCAACAAGATGGTAGACCGGTCTGCCTGTTCTTGTATAAGCCGCAGAACGTCACCCCGCTTTAGCTGTGCTGCGCCGGTTTTCAATTCGTACTGGCTAGCACTAAGACGCGGCTCATGGAGTTTACTGCTGACAGGCCATGGCGCCACGCTGCCTTTACGCATAAGGAGACAATAAGGACGGTTTTCCGCCTGCATCCAGCTTAATGCGCGAGACAGACAGGGGGCAACCTGCGCGAGCTCTGTGGGAAAGTACTCCCAAGGTATCTGCATCGCATCAAGCAGCGATGTTGTGATTTCACCCATCAACTCGTGCTGCGGTTCATCCACCGCGCCGCCAGGTTCACCACGCATGGTGACAATCAACAGCACCGGGATGCGATGAGTATGCGTCAGCGATGTCAAAGGGTTAACCGCATTGCCCAAGCCCGAGTTCTGGCACATAACAACGGCGTACGCACCACCCAACTGGTAGCCGGCGGCAATGGCAAGCGCATCGCCCTCATTGCTGGCCGGAACATACGCCACATCGTCAGCAGCAATCACGTAGTTGATGAATGGCTGCAGGTAGGAGCATGGCACGCCGGTCCATAGCGACAAACCTTGGCCCAGGGCGGCATTGACAAACACACTGGCATCAAGCATCAGAAACTCCCTGCCGCGATCAGATCATCAAGACTATCAATATCCAGCCAGTGCCCCGTCGTATAAACCACCCGGACAGGGAAGCCTTGCGCTACGAGGATGTTAAGAAAAGCGGGTAGGGTACCGTGGCGACGGAACTGCACATCTTGACTCAGCAGACTGTCTAACAACTGTGTGATTTGGGATAGCTTGTTTGAACTGATATACAAGAAACCCATCCATTCACCATGAATTTCTTTATTCTCAAGTGCCGAGAGTTCACCTATCTGGCTGAGCATGACTGGCCGTGCGTAATGCTGACGTGAGTAGGGGTGAGAGTTAATGACAAAGTCGGCAACACGGTGCAAATTGGCACTTTCACGCCACTGGGTATCGACCATAATGACCAAGTCGTCTTTGGCATCAACCAGGATATTTGGCACATACTTACGGAACAGCACATCTCCATAAGAAACGATAACGCCATTTTCTTTGGCTGCCAGCTGCGATAAGCCCAACTGCAAGGAAACCAATTCGCCACACTGGTCATACTCCTGATTATCAACATACTGCAAGTTTGGTAAATCGAACGCCTCTGCCGCATAACCACGCACGACCGTGACATCCTTGATGCCTGCCTGGTTATACGCCGAAACGATATGGCTCAAAATGGGCTGACCAGCTACTTTTACCATTGCTTTGGGCTTATCCAGAGTCAACTCACCCAACTCGACACCTCTGGAAGCCGCCAAAACCAGTGCTGCCGGTTTGGATACGGCGCTAGGCAGGTATCGTTTCTCAGCCACCTCTAGTGCACCGGCACCCTGCAGGCGGAAAATCTCAGAGACACTCGCAACCTCGCTCTCCACCCGGATGAGACACTGCTCCTGATAGAGACGTTGTGCGGTATGCTGCATGGCTTGAACTGCCGATCTGAGCATGTGATTTGCCCAGATGACCATAGCGATCTTGTTCAAACGGAATACTTCAGTCGGCGTGGAATAGTATTTGGTAGGCACAATCACAACCGGCGCCCGGTTGGCCCACTCTTTGGTAAAAGACAGGATTTCATCCGGCGTGGCCAACGCGCTGTGAATCAAAATCGCATCGGCGCCTGCAGCATGGTAGGCTTCGGCACGCCTTATTGCCTCATCCAGGCCCCAGCCGGCAATAAACGCTTCTACGCGCGCAACAATCGAAAAACTATCATCTTTCTGTGCATCTTTGCCGGCCTTGATTTTGCCTGCAAACTCATCAATATCCGCTAGCGGCTGCCGCTTGCCTGAGATGAAGCTATTGGTTTTGGGAAACAGTTTGTCTTCCAGACATACGGCAGCAATATCGCGTTGCTCTAGCTTTCTTACCAGACGTTGCACGTTGTTGAAATTGCCATAACCAGTATCGCCATCAAGCATGATCGGAACAGTGGTAGCGTCCGACATGAACTCAAGCATGTCCAGAACCTGGGTCCAACTGGCTTCATTGTTATCACGAACGCCGAACTGTGCCGAGATGCTCAAGCCACTTCCCCAAATGCCTTTAAAGCCGGCTTCTTCCGCAATTTTGGCACTTAAACCATTATGCGCCTCGCAGATGAAAGACAGATCATCAGATTGCAACAACTGCTTGAATTGGATGGTTTTTTTCATACCACACCTGTGTGTTTGGATAGGGCTGACGACCGCTATAAAGTATTAACCGCCATGCATTCAGCAATAAAATACACTATAAGTTGTACGTATAAAAAAACTCAATCATTTCATGCATTATCGGCCCAGATCAGCCGCGCGATGGCGGAGGAATCCAGCTCGCCCTCGCCGCCGGCCACCAGTTCACCGATCAGCCCGGCAACGCGTTCGGCCTCGGGCAGACGAATCCCCAGCTCTTGCGCGGTTTGCAGCACGATGCCCATGTCTTTCTGGTGCAGTTTGGCCTTGAAACCGGGCGCGTAGTTGTCATCGATCATGCGCTGACCGTGGACATCCAGCACCTTGCTACCGGCAAAGCCGCCCAGCAGCGCCTGGCGTACAGGTGCCGGGTCCACGCCGCACGCGCGCGCCAGCTTCATCACTTCGGCGACGGCAGCGATGCCCACGCCGACGGCAATCTGGTTGCAAGCCTTGGCAACCTGGCCGGCGCCGCTGTCTCCGATATGGGTGATGGTTTTGCCCATCGCGGCCAACACCGGCTGTACCTTGGCCAGCGCGGCCGCATCGCCCCCCACCATGATGGTGAGCGTGCCGTTGACGGCGCCAACTTCACCACCCGACACCGGGCAGTCCAGGAAGGTGATGCCACGCGCGGCAAGGTTGGCCGCAATGTCGCGGGCGCCGATGGGCGAGATGGTGCTCATGTCGATACAGATCAGTCCGGCACGGGCGGTGCTGGCCACGCCGTCCTCGCCCAACAGCAGCGCGGCGACATCCGCGGTATCGGACACATTGGTGATCAGCACGTCTACCTGGGTGGCCAACTCGGCCACGCTGGGTGCCCAGTGTGCACCGGCGTCAATCAGGCTGGCCGCCGACTCCGGCCGGCGGGCCCAGACCGTCACATCAAAACCGGCACGCAACAGGTTGCTGACACACGGGCGTCCCATGATGCCCAGACCGATGTATCCCACTCTCATTGTTTGGCTCCATTGTTTGCCGAAACGGCAACGGGGGGGGGCCGGCGCATGGCCAGCCATTGTTCAAAGTCCAGCTTTTCGCCTTTGGCGTGCTGCTCCAGGAAATAGACAAAGGCCAGCACTTCGGCCACGGCTCGGTACAGCTCGGGCGGGATGTGGCTGTCCAGATCCACCTGCATCAGCAGGTTGACCAACTCGGGGGAGTCGTGCACGAAAACGCCGGCGTCCTTGGCGTGTTCGATGATGCGCTCGGCCATCTGGCCATAGCCTTTAGCCACCACGGTTGGGGCGCTGGCACCATCTTTATACTTGAGGGCGACCGCAGAGCGGCGACCATCAGCCCGAACTGGTTTCATGTCTTACCTGCAGGCTGGCCAACGCCAGACCGGCTGCTTCCATGGCGCCAGCCAGTTGCTGACGATGTTGTTCGATCAGGGCTGCAGCTGCCGTGTTGTCGGTATCAAAGGTAAGTTGTACCTGGTTGCCAACCAGACGCAAACGGGCGGCCATACCGCCCAGCGCCGGCAGGCTCATGGCGAGACTGGTATGCCAGACGCGCATCTCTTGCTGACCGTTGCCCTCCCACTCTCCGGCCTGCTCAGGCTGAATCTGCCACTGCACCAGTTGCCCTGGCCAGGCCTGGCCGGTGTACATGAACTGGCGTTGTTCCAGTGTATCGAGCTGACGTTGCACCAGATGGCCGGTTTCGGGCGTGACGGCACTCTTGCCAGCGCCGGCATCGGCGTTAGCCAGCGTGGTAGCCAGCCGTGCCTGAGGCTCCTGCTTCAGCTCGTCCAATGACAGACGGCCATCAACCCACGCTTTCTGGTGGGCCTCATAAAAAACGCCACTCTTTTCGACTGTGGCCTTGAGATGAGTTTCGTGCTCGGGAGCTGGCTGCGCCGGATCAGGCAACAAGGCAGCTTGGCTGGCCTGGGCACGCAATGCTGCAGGCATAGCGGCCAACCCTGCCGCCAAGCGATTGGCAATAACGTCGGCCAATGCCTTGCCTTCTGTTTGCAGTGTTGGCTGCATGGCGGTAGCGAGTGACGCCATGGTAGCGGCATTACCCTGCGAACCATTGCCGCTTGCCAGCAAACTGCTCAGATAGCGGGAAGCCGTGCTGAAGGATACTGCCGCGGACGAGTCACTGCTGCTAGCTTGCGGTAGGTTGACCTGGGTAAAGCTCAACAGCGGCTCGGTAGCACGCACACGCAGGAGCAGCGGGTCTGCACGCAGCGCCTGGCCATCGCCGGGCGCCTTCAGAATGAAGGCTGCGTTTTTGACCAGCACCGCAGCACTGCCGTCGGGCAAGCGCTCTGCTACCCTGGCCATCACCCATTCGCCACGCTGGAAGGCGGGTAGCTTTCCCTGCGGCTGAGTAAGCGTTTCCAGCTCTACACCCTCGTTGCCTGCGGCCAACTGCAGAGCTTGGGCGAGTGCTTGTGACTGTCGGGTAGTGGCAGTACCGGTAGGGGAAAGGGTGGCGTTGAGATCGTCGGCATCCAGCAACAAGAATGCCAGCGGCTGGGTGGTGGCGACGCTGAGCTTTAGTGCTTCGCCCTGAATTGTGGCCCCTTGCGGCACTGTGAGCACGAATGGCGCACCCTTGATCTGGGCAGCGATGCGGCCATCAGGTAAACGCTCGCTGATCTTGGCCAGTATGGTCTCGCCACTTTGCAACGCCGGCATACGTGCCGGGGTGCTGCTAGCCTCCAGCAACAAACGCCCTTGTTCACGCCCCAGTTTGAGTGCTTGTGCCGGGCTAAGCGGATTGCCGGCCAGCTCGGACGTACTGCTTTGCAGCCCTGGCAAACCCTGGGGAAGCGGAGAAATCATGCAGTAGGACTATTGCGATACAGAGAAAGAATCAACTCGGCTTCACTACGCGAAATACCGCAGCGTTCTGCCACTTCGACTGTCGAAAAACCGCGTTTGAAAAGCTCGATAGCTTGGTTGTAAGGGCTGGCCCCCTCACTGCTGGCCAAGGGCTGCTGGCGAACCGTAGGGCGCGTACTAGGGAGTGGGCTGGTAGCAGGCGCCTGCTGGGCGACATCCTGCAAACTGCGCTGCAACACGCTGATCTGGCGTTGCAGATGGTCGAAGGTAGTGGCCTCCACACGGCGTTCGGACTCTATCATGTCGATACGCCGCCACAGCCAGAAAATGATGCCTGATTGCAGCACCACGATCAGAAACAACAGCCAATCGGTAGTATTCATTGCCAGCTCCGGAATCGGTCAGCGTCGGGCAGCAGTGAGCTTACCGGTAGGTACTGGAAAGTTTGTTCTGCTGGCGGGCGCTATGCAACAACTCGGAAAGCTCCTGATGGCGAGCGGCCACCAGCGCTTCCATCTGCTGATTACACTGCAGCGTCTCTTGTACTATGGCACGGGTTTGTTCGCCAATCAGCCCCATCTGCTGATTTTCACGCCACTGATCGAACAGTGCGTCCCGCTGCGGCAGCAATTGCAACCATTCGTCCCATTGCTCGCTCTGCGCCAAAGTGAATAGCTGCCTGGTGAGGGCAGCATACTGCAATAGCGGCGGCGCTACCGAATCATGCATTTACACCTGCCCTACCCGGCTGCCCGCACCTTGCATTTTGTCCAGCTGGCGCCAAGCACCCAGCAGTTCATCCAGCAGGACGATGACTTCTTCAAGGATTTGGGCATCGTTTTTCATGTTAGCTACGCCGAGACGGTGCTTCATGTAGATATAGAGCTCACGCAGGTTACCGCTGACCTCACCCCCTTTTTCAAGATTCAGCACATTATCCAGGCCATTGATGATTTCCATGCCCTTGCCGATCAGGCGGCCTTTTTCGATAAAGTTGTTCTTGGCAATCTCGGCTTGTGCCTTGCGCAGTGCGGAAATGGCACCTTCGTATAACATCACGATCAGCCCGATCGGGCTGGCACCATATACCGATGCTTCCAGCGCATCCTGCTGATAGGCCTTGTTGAGCTGCTGCAACGCTAGTCGATTCATTTTTTCACCTGCACCCATCATTCAATATCAACCCAGCATCGATGCCATGTAGCTGCTTTGGTTCTTCATTTTGGCCAACGCCGCATCCAGTGCAGAAAACTGCGTTAGGTAGCGCTTCTGCATCATGTCCAGACGCGCCTGGATTTGGTCTTGCTTCTGCTTCTCGTAATTCACTTGTTGATTAAGGCTATCGGTACGTACCTGCACCATACCATCCGGCCCCAGCATCTTGTTCAGTTTGGTATTCAGTCTTTCCGCGTAGCCGTCAGTATTGTTGTTACTGAACAGTTTATATACCGCCGTTGCATCTTTGTTCAGCGCCTTTTTGAACTCTTCGCTATCCAGCTTCAGAGTGCCATCCTTCTGCAAGGAAATACCTGCCTGCGACAGATAACCGAGACCGGAGCCCAGGGTAACACCTGAGATCGCAACTGACATCTCGGCGGTCAGGTCTTGCATGATCATGCGGGCACCATTGTCCAGCCTTACTGCCGTGCCAATCACCTTACCGTTGGCATCGGTCACCTGGTTGCTGCTTTGCTTGTACATGCTGTCGACCTGGCTTTTGATTTTGTTGAAACCATCAACAAAAGCCTGCACATTCTTGATCACCGCTTCGTCATCACGAGCAACGGTTACTGTAGCCGTACCGGTCTTGAACAAGTTTAGTTCCAAACCGGTCAAGGCCTCGGTTACCTTGTTGGATGAAGCGGTAATGGCGACACCATTTACCGTAAACTGGGCATCACTCGGTGCAGCGGTGCGTTTGGCAAGGTTGGCCGCAGCACTGCTAGTACGGTCAAAATCCAGAAAACCCAAGCCTAAGGCACTGCCACCGCTCACCGAAAACGAGCCTTCCGTACCCGCCTTTTTACTGCTGAGCGCCAGTTTGAAACCATCGGCACCACTATTGACCACAGAAGCAGTCACATCACCACCTTTGGCATTGATAGCGTCACTAATGGATTGCAAAGACGCATTCGCACCGATGGTGACATTAAGGGTGCTACCCGAGCCAAACGCAATGGTGAGATTACCGCCAGCAGCATTGCCCAAACTTTGCGTATTGGACGTGATCTTGCCGCTGCTACCATCGTAGCTCGTCAGCGCCAGTGTTTGCGCCGCAGCAAGCGAGGTCACATTCACCACATAGGTGCCAGCTGCAGCTGTAGCACCTGCCGTGCCTTTCAGGGTACTGGCATCACTACTGTCAGTCTTATTGGCATTGAGCGCCGAACCGGAAATCAAGCCACGCAACGACGTCTGAAATTCGGACAGGGTAGACTTCAACTTACCTAGCGAGGAAATCTGGTTATTGTAGGTGTTGATCCTGTTCTTACTGGAGTTCAACGGCGCCTGCTCCAGCGAAATCAGCTGGGATACCAAACCCTGAACATCGAAGTTGCTGCCTGCGGTGGTGATGGCCATGATCTACTCCCGAGGCTAAGCCTCGTCTTGCAGCAGAATGCTGCGAAAGTCCTCGATTGCCTTGGCAATGCGGATAACCTCAGGCGACGGAATCTGCCTGATTACTTCCTTGCTGCTTTTATCTACAACTTTGACGATCTGCATCTGGGTATCATCGTCTACCGTGAACTGCAAATCACCCTTGTACAGTTTTACTGTCTCGTTAAGCTTCTTGATGGCATCGGCCAAGTCAGACTGGCTGAACGCTTGTTGGTCAACTTTGTTCTTGGCCTGTTCCTTAGCCTCGGCTTCTTTAACGCCAGTAACGGCCTTCAGTGTCTCTGGCTTGGTCGTGGCGGCTGCCTCGCCGTCTTTAGACAACTGCTGTGGTAACTCTGCCTGCTGCCTGGCGGTCATACCCAGAGGCTGCAACACCCCGGTAACGGATCCGATTTGCATGATAAGCACCTCTTAAAAAGGACTCCCCTCTACAGCATAATCCAGCCCGTAGAGGGGAAACCACTTTTCTCACCTTAACGCAGCAGCGACAGGGCAGCCTGCGGAACGGTGTTGGCTTGGCCCAGAATGGCGGTGCCAGCCTGTTGCAGGATCTGGTTACGAGTCAACTGCGCAGTCTCTGCAGCAAAGTCGGCATCGACAATACGGCTACGCGACGCGCTGAGGTTTTCTACGTAGGCTTGGGTATTGGCAATCACCGCTTCGAAACGGTTCTGGATGGCACCGAAGGTGGCGCGAGTATTGGTCACCGTCTTGATCGCTTCATCCATAGCCTTAATGGCGGCAGATGCTGCACCCGAGGTGGTCACTTTCACTGCACCGGTCGCAGTAAGAGTGCCCGAGTAGCCTTTGATGCCCGACAGCTCGACACCAGTTGCAACCACCTGGTTATCCTTAGAGCCAGAAGCCCCAACTTGGAACGTAATGCCTTTGTTACCCGTCAACAGCTTGGTGCCGTTGAAGTTGGTGGTCTGGATGATGCGCGATACTTCCTGCGTCAGCTGGTCCACTTCTTTCTGCAGCTGGGAACGGTTGTCATCAGAAATCGATCCGTTAGCCGACTGTACCGCAATCTCACGGATACGCTGCAGGTTATTACCTACCTGGCCCAAGGCACTCTCAGCCGTCTGGGCTACCGAAATGCCATCGTAGGCATTACGGATACCCTGGCTGTTACCACGTATTTGCGAAGTGAGACCTTCCGAGACGGCCAGACCGGCAGCATCATCCTTGGCAGAGTTAACGCGCAAGCCGGACGATAGCTTTTGCAGGGAAGAAGCCAGTGACGAATTCGACTGGTTCAGGTTGCGCTGCGCATTGAGCGAGGCAATGTTGCTGTTTACGATGATAGGCATTTTAAACTCCGTTATTATGGCGACTTGGCTCGGGAGCGGACTCCCCGGGTTTTGATACCAATCGCTCTAACGCTCTATCGTCAGTTCTTTAGTGCTCTTGAGGCCTTTTTTTTAAATTTCGCAAAAAAATTCCAAAAAAAAATCCCCGGCCGCCAGGCCGGGGACAGAGGTACCAAATCGGTTGGTGTCTATCGTTGTTAACTAATCTTAACCACGCAGCAGCGAGAGGGCTGCTTGCGGCACCTGGTTGGCCTGCCCCAGGATGGAAGTACCCGCCTGTTGCAGAATCTGGTTGCGAGTGAGCTGTGCAGTTTCTGCAGCAAAATCGGCATCCATGATGCGGCTACGGGAAGCCGACAGGTTTTCAACGAAAGCCTGGGTGTTGGCAATCACGGCCTCGAAACGGTTCTGGATCGCACCGAAGGTGGCGCGGGTATTGGTCACCGTCTTGATCGCCGCATCCATATCCTTGATGGCAGCAGAAGCAGCACCCGACGTTGTTACCTTAACGGCACCAGTAGCAGTAAGGGTAGCCGAGTAACCTTTGATGCCGGACAGCTCGACGCCAGTTGCAACCACCTGGTTATCTTTGGAACCAGAGGCACCCACCTGGAAAGTGATGCCTTTATTAGTTGTGAGCAGCTTGGTACCGTTAAAATTGGTAGTCTGAATGATGCGGGATACTTCTTGCGTCAGCTGATCCACTTCCTTCTGCAGCTGAGAGCGGTTGTCATCAGAGATCGCACCGTTAGCGGACTGCACTGCAATTTCACGAATGCGTTGCAGGTTGTTACCTACTTGGCCCAAGGCGGCTTCAGCCGTTTGCGCTACGGAGATACCGTCGTAGGCGTTGCGTACCCCCTGATTGTTACCACGAATCTGCGAGGTCAAGCCCTCGGCAACCGCCAAGCCAGCGGCATCATCTTTACCGCTATTGACACGCAGGCCAGACGACAGCTTCTGCAAGGAGTTGGCCAACGAATTGTTGGACATGTTCAGGTTACGCTGAGCATTCAGGGAAGCAATGTTGCTATTAACGATGATTGGCATTTTGGCACCTCGATAATCTTGTCTGACTTTAATGTAAGGACGCTGGTCAGTTGGCTGACTCTTCACGTGCTTGCTTATATGCACTTATCGGAGACCTGCCCAAATACTTTAGCGCCCTATCACAAAAATTATGATCAACTGCCACCAAACATCGTTACCAAGCAATAAGGCCAGCCGGCTTGTTGTACAAGCTGGCTGGCCTGGCTGGGGATCATGCTGCGCTTGACATGGCAGCATGGCTAGGCAAAGGGGCTTGGCTAGCAGTCATCATGCCTTGTTACCGCGTTATCTAGACAATGCCGCCTGCCAATCTTCCAGATGATCCTCCAGCCAGTAGTCTGCATCGACCCAAGCACGCAAAGCAGCACCCTGCTGCGCAGACCACTCAGGGTTGGCGATATGGTGCCGGATAGCCTCAATCCAGGCTTGCGGGTCAGCGCCGACTAATGTCACCGGCGCATTGCTATTCCGGTAAGGGTAAACATCACTGCATACAACGGGCCAAGCCATCACACCATACTCGAGCAACCGCAAATTGCTCTTGGCCTCGTTAAACGGATTATCTTCCAGAGGTGCAATGGCAAGATCCAGATTCAGCGACGCCATTTTCTGCGGGTATTGCTCGAACACCACGCCCTTATGCCGCTCGTGCGCAAAGTCGCCTTCCGGCCACATGCCCATGAACACCCACTCCACCTCATTGGCAAGCGTCTCGAAAACCGTCTGCAACATCGCCAAATCACCCGCGTGCTGCTGTGCGCCAACCCAACCGACACGCGGCTTGCGGCCAACCCCTCGCACAGAGTGAACCTCACCCCATGTATGGCGCGACAAACGGTTTGGAATAACGCGAATATCGGCAATCATGCTCTCGCAGAACGCACGCAACGGCTCAGTACTGACAATCAGGCGATCGCACAGCGCCAGCGCCTTGCGCAAGCGCGGCTTGGCGTCGCGGAAGTTGCTGCGGAAGGCATAGTAAAGATCGCTGGTTTTCGGCATGGCGGATAACAAATCATCCAGGCACGCTACGCGCAGTACCCCTGGCAATAACTCTGCCGTTGCCTGCAGACACTCCAGATGCGTATCGGTAATCGGGTTCTGCAACATCAAGGTGTCCAGACCAAGTCGCGACATCTGCACGATAGTGGGCAGCCGCACGCTACGATCATGGGTGAGAACGTACTCTGCATGAAGCTTGCCGGCTTGAGATAAGGCTTCGAAAGGCTGGATAAGCCGATAAATGCCGCTACCACCTTCAACCGGAATGCCCAGCAGGCGGCTGCGCAGGTGCAGGTTTCGGTCCCACAGCAACGGCACAGCCCTTTCCAGATCCGCCGATGGGCCATCAAACGCAAGGTGCGGACTCAGGGATGGGTCATGACTCAGCTGGGGCAACCATCTTTTCAAGAACGTTTTGCGCTCAGCCAACGCACGAATAGTATCCTGCAACTGCTGCACAATCTTGGCATTACTTTCAGCCTTGATGCTAACGCCATGATGATGTACCAGCGTGGCAAATGGCGTATACAACACAGCCTTGCCTGTTTGTTTTACCTTCAGGCAAAAATCCACATCATTAAACAGCACAGCCAGTTCGTCTTCATCAAAGCCACCAACAGACTGGTAGGTTTGCTTCGATACAAGCAAGCAAGCGGCAGTTACCGCTGCATAATTTTGCTCGACCCACAGCCGATTCATATAACCCGGATCCAGGCCATCAGCACCAACAAAGGGATGGTGGGCGGCAGAATCGAACATTCCCCGAGCATGAAAGCCAATGCCTGCGTGCTGTACTTTACCGGTTTCAGGGTAAACGAGACGGCAACCGACAACACCGACTTCAGGACGCATCGCGTGCATCATCATGCGATCCAGCCATTCCGGTTGCACCACTTCGGTGTCGTTGTTCAACAACAGGATGTAGTCACCACGCGCCTCGGCAACCGCCATATTGCACTGGGCAGAGAAATTGAAAGGTTGGTCATAATAAAGAACCCGGCAGCGGTCTTGCGGCAAGCGCTGTTGTAGCTGCTGGTAAAACTCGTGGGTATCCGGGTCTTCACTGCGATTATCGACGATCAATAGTTCCCAGTTAGGCCATAGTGTTTTCTCGATCAGCGTATCAACGCAAGGGTCGAGAAACTCCAGCTTGTCCTTGGTAGGGATAATGATGGAAACAAGCGGCTTTTCCTCATGCAGATACTCAACCCGCAGAGTTCCCTCCAGCCTGGCCGGCAAGACATTGGCAGCAACCCCCAGAGTCTGGAAGAATTGTTGCAGGATGGCCTGACGCACCATTTCATCTTCCGCTGTGCTGACTTTCGCATAAGGTAGCGTCAGCAACATTTTCTCTATGTGTCTGATTGCACCTTTGCCATACGTACCGTACAGCTTCAGCAAAGCGTCGTAGGTCTGCCATGCCCCCCAGCTGGCAAAGCCTCCCAGCATCATCAACTGCGGAATGCGCATCCAGACGCCGGTACCGATATAGTCCATAGCGAACAAATAGTCGGGGTCGAAACCCGGCTTAAACCAGGGGTCATCACGCGAGCCGTCGATCTGATAGTGGTCATGATCGGTATACAACGCGACGGCATCGGGCCAAAGGTTGGTATAGTCGGCAATCGAAAGCAGATACTCACCAGGGAAGGTTGCCCCTGCTGGCAAAATAGCCACCCAGTCACTAGGCAGCATGGAAAGCACGCCATTGCATGCCTCGGCCAATGCAGCAGCATCATCCAGGTTATCTACTTGCAACCAGCCCAAATAGTCGGTCTGTTCAAACACCACGCTGGGCACCGGCCAATCTGCAATGACGACCAAACGCCAGTTCTTATAAAGCTGCGACTGCAGGTGTTCAATACTCTCCTGCAACTCTGCCTTGCGATCAGCAGGTGCAATCATCAACAAGGTCAAATGCGGCTGCAGCTGCCAGTCTCTAGTCATGCGCTCAGCCCATACTTCGGCATCGACCTCGCGTGGCTTATGCTGAACCAACCACGACGCATAGTCAGTAAAGCGTTCAGCTGCAGTGCGGCCAAATGCAGCAGCCTGGCCACCTAACACCTGTGGTGATACGAAAGGCAACAACTTCGGCTTGGGGCTAATCGTGAAGCGCTCGGCAACCCGATACCAATCCCCCATCGAGCACTGGCCGTTGGCAAACACGTCGGCCCAAACATGACTATGCAGCTGTTTTACTTTCTTTAGAATTGCCGGGTCGAATTGCAAAGCAAGTTGCGCATAAAGATTCTGTATGCGCTGATAAAAACCATTACCTGGAAACGCAGAAGTACAAATCGCATCCTCGACAAGAAACAGCATGCTGCGCAAGAAAACCACTTCCAACTCTATAGCATCATCATTAACCGACCATTCGCGATCGATATAATGCAAGCAACCCATACCATCGACAATGATATTACTTGGAATGGCGTCCATCCATTGTGCAGGCAACAAACCGTCCTGCGCTTGGTTTTCGAGGAAAATGCGATAGCGTTGCAGATGAAGCAGAAAGCTTTCCACGTCAGATGACATAACAGCTCTGCGCAGCAGAACACCAAGATTGCGCCCAACCACGTATGGTTCGTCGACGAAATCATGCAGGATCATGCCAGATTGGGCTGCAGCACTACCTGTCGACAATGGGTACTTGCGCACGGCTATCGTATCGTTATCGGAAACAATGAATTCCGTGACGCAATTCAGATCGGCACGCCGATTATCAGTATATTTTTGCGCCAGAACATCCGGCTTCTGATGTTTTACAACACCAGATTTCGTAGCGAATATCAAGAATGAGTTTGCAAGATCACCGAGCACGCCCTCTTCAAAGAGCGCTTCGTATGCCAAATTAATGCTAAAATTTTCTTTACCCTGCCCGGTATGATCGCGATTCTCCAAACCAAACAGGATATCATCGACCCGAAGTCTGCCCTGTTGCATCCCACGATCAGAAACAATCACCTCGGGCAATTTATAGTCAGGGAACGCATAATTGAAAGCAGAAACACCAAACCCTGCACTCTCAAGCCGTCTTACCAACTCTTGCTTGCCATAGGTCGTTGCCTCGCCCGAGCGGTACTGGCCTTCTACGCCATAGTACGGGACACCATGGTGATCCTCCCCCATACCGGCAAGATACTTGACACCAAGCTTGTTCTCGATGGCAATAACCAGCGTCCCATCGGGTTTCAATGCACTCGCTGCCATTTTCAGGCATTCGATGAAAGGATCTTTACCACCAAGATAAACAGGCGAGTACTCAAGTACACCTATCAGGGTAACGAGATCGTACTGCTGCTCAAATGCGATATTTTGAAAGTTGGAGTGAAAAACACGCGTGTCGGCATGCTCGTGTACCCGCCTTGCTGCGGTACGGGCGCGCCGGAAAGAACCTTCTACAGCATCGACACTGCAACCGGTCTCGGACAGGGCTTTTGTAATCGCGCCACAACCGCAACCCAATTCCAGTACTTTAGTCCCAGGGCCGACGCCTTTGAGCATTTTCAGCCAGTTGGTTCTGCGTGGGGAAAAGTGATACTCAGTGGGCCAGTTATTAATCGCCGCGACCAACTCGACAGAAGAAACACTTAGATCCGAAGCACGGTTGATGACATTAAAAATTTCGTCTTCCACCGCATCGCCATCAGAATAGGCAATGCCACGGCCAATTTGCGGCAACCATACACCCGTTTCTTCATCCAGCTGAAAATCAGCCATTGCCACTTTTACTTCCATGACACCCCCAAGCATTAAAATAAATGCATATGCAAAATGCCTGTATCCAGCAATTGGAACGGCAATTTAATATTAATCAGCCAGAATAATCAGCAGCATTACGCAAAAATCAAACAGCTGCCATGCCCTGAACATCACTCACAAAAAGCCTGCAATAAACACTGCAGCCTTTCTACAGATTCATCAATCGCCGTCATATCAAAGTCAATCAAGGCAGACTGAGCACTTGCTGCCCTATTTGTCACAAGACCAATCGCAGCGTAAGGCACATCCAGCTCCCGGGACAAAGCAGCTTCAGGCATCCCCGTCATTCCCACCATGTCAGCACCCATTATCGCCAAGGCTCTTACTTCAGCGGCAGTCTCAAGCCTTGGACCTTGCGTGCAAGCATACACCCCTCCAGCAGACAACTTTACTTGTGCGCGCCCGCTGGCCTGAATCAGCTTTTCACGTAACACCGGATCATAAGGCTGCGAGAAGTCTGCATGCTTTAACTGGACGCCTGCACCTTCGTGATAGGTATGCTTGCGGCCCCAAGTGTGATCAATCAGGTCGTCCGGCAATACCAGTTGGCCCGGGGTCAAGTCCGGGCGGATACCACCTACACTGGCGATGGCGACGATCTGACGTACGCCCAGGCTGTGCAGCGCCCAGATATTGGCGCGGTAATTGATTTCATGCGGCGCGATGGAGTTGCCATAACCGTGACGGGCCAGAAACACCACCGTCCGGGCACCGATCAGTCCGAACGTCAGCGCGCAGGACGGGTCGCCGTAAGGCGTACGCACGATCTGGCGATGGGTAATCTGCAGCACAGGGAGTTGGGAAAGACGGGAGCCTCCAATAATGGCAAGCATGACATGCTCCTTCTTGTTATGACTGACTTCCATTTTAATCCGCAGGCATGAAAAAAGCCCACAACATTTATCGTGTGGGCTTTAAAGCTGACGCTATCGATGCTTACTTCAGCGCATGTATGGCCGGCAGGTTACGCCAGGCGCCGCGTACGTCCATGCCATAGCCGAACACGTAGCGGTCCGGCACGTCCAGGCCGACGAAGTCGGACTTGATCGGTTTTTCCTTGCTGATCAGCTTGTTGGCAAACACGCCGCTGTAGAAGGCCTTGGCACCCATGCCCAGCACCTTGTCGCGAATGGCGGCCATGGTATGGCCTTCGTCCAGGATGTCATCCAGTACCAGTACCACGCGATCGCGCACGTCTTCCTTCGGTGCGGTTTTCCACACCAGCTCGCCGCCTTGGGTCTTGTCGCCGTAGCGCGATACGTGCACGTAATCGAAATCCAGCGGGAACAGCAGACGCGGCAGCAGCTGGCCGGTAAATACCACGGCACCGCCCATCACGGACAGCACCAGCGGGTAGGTTTCGCCCAGCTCGGCGGTGATTTCGGCCGCCATGCGGTCGACGGCAGCGCTGACTTCTTCTGCGCTAAACAGGATGTCGGAGCTGTTCAGGATGCCACGGGCTTCTGCAACGTTAGGCATGGTTTTTCCTTTCAAAAAAGCAAACGCCGCCTTTATGAGCAAGGCGGCGCCGGATGTCAATACGGGGTTAACCGCGTGGCAGCGAACTCAGGTAGGCGGCGAACTCACCACCTACTTCATGGTGCCTCAGGCCGTATTCTACCGTAGCTTTGAGGTAACCGAGCTTGGAACCGCAATCGTAACGCTTGCCTTCGAACGGCAGCGCCAGTACCGGCTCTTCTTTCAGCAGCGCGGCAATGCCGTCGGTCAGCTGGATCTCGCCACCGGCACCGGGAACGGTATTCAGCAGTTTGTCAAAAATACGCGGGGTAAGGATGTAGCGGCCCACTACCGCCAGGGTGGACGGCGCCACGTCCGGGTGCGGTTTTTCCACGATGCTGGACACTTTGGCGTGACCGCGCTCATCACTGGCCACCTCGACGATGCCGTAAGAACCGGTCTCTTCGCGCGCCACGGTTTCCACACCCAGCACCGAGCTGTGGGTTTCGTTGAACAGGCGCACCATCTGCTCCATAGCACCGTGCTGGCCGCCGTCGATCAGGTCGTCTGCCAGAATCACCGCAAATGGCTCGTCGCCTACCACCGGTTTGGCGCACAGCACGGCGTGGCCCAGGCCCAGCGCTTCGGCCTGGCGGATGTAAATGCAGCTGACGTTGGCCGGCAGGATGTCCTGTACCAGCTCCAGCAGCTTTTTCTTGTTGCGGTTTTCCAGTTCGGTTTCCAGCTCATAGGCCTTGTCGAAGTGGTCTTCGATGCTGCGCTTGTTACGGCCGGTAATGAAGATCAGCTCGGTAATGCCGGCCGCCACGGCTTCTTCTACTGCGTACTGGATCAGCGGCTTATCCACCACCGGCAGCATTTCCTTGGGGCTGGCCTTGGTGGCGGGCAGGAAACGGGTACCCATACCGGCTACCGGGAAAACAGCTTTGGTAATTTTCTGCATGTTATCGCCTTCGATAGGAAAAGATTGGTGGTTAGTTATGACATTGACGCGATTCTAGCACTATTAGATAGCCACCGGTTACAACCGCCGTAGCGCCTGCGCTACGTTCAGCCCCACCGCCGCCCAGTCGCCTGCCTGCGGCTGACACCATAAGCGCACGCTGTCGTACCACGGCGAGCCCTCGCTTTGGTACAGAAAGAATGGCGCCCTTTCCGCCCGCATCATCACCCATACCGGTTTGCCCAGTGCCGCTGCCAGATGCAAGGCCGCGGTATCGGCCGTGATCAGTAAATCCAGCTGGGTAGCCATTGCCGCCGTGTCGGCAAAATCCTGCAACGGCAACGCTTGTACCCAGTCCGTCAGTAGCGGGTCCACCGTACCCGGCTGCAGGGCGTAAAAGTCCACACCCGCCACTTCGCGCAACGGCAACAGCGCCGCTGGCGGCACCGAGCGTCCCTGCCGCGCCAGCTCGGCAATGCCGCCCCCTTGCGGTACGGCCTGCCATACCAGCCCCACCTTCAGGCGGCCGGTGTGCGGCAACATTTGCGTGGGCGTCGCCAGCACGCTGCGCAGGTAAGGCTGCCGCGGCAGCGTGGTCAGGTCGATGCCAAGCACGCCGGGTAGCGACATCAACGGCAGTTGCCAGTCAAACGCCGGCAGCGTGCCGGACAAGGGCAGTACGGTGACGCCCTCCAGCTGCGCCAGCAAGCGCAACAGGCTGTCCTGCACTGCCAGCACGATGTGCGCACCCGGGTTGGCCGCACGCAACAGCGGAACAAAACGCACCATCTGCAAGGTATCGCCCAACCCCTGCTCGGCCCACAGCAGCAAGGTGTTGCCAGCCAGCGGCTGCCCCTGCCAGCGCTGCGCCGGCCAGCGTGGTTGCAGCAGCCCTTGCCAGCGCGCCTCGTAGTACGGCCAGGCCTCGGCGTAACGCCCCTGCATCAGCAACGCCACCGCCAGGTTAAAGCGGCACACGGCGGGGGCGGCCGGCAGCGCCAGCGCCCGGCGCAGCGCGTGCTCGGCCTGCTGTGGCTGCAACGCGGCAATACAGGCCATGGCCAGATTGTTGAGCCGCGCCGGGCTATCGCCGGCTACGGCCAGCGCCTGTTGCTGGCAGTGCATGGCCTGCGCGTAGTCGGCCTGGTAGTAACAGATGGTCCCCAGATTGCTCCAGGCGTCGGCGTGGCCCGGCTCTTGCGCCAGCACCTCGCGCAGCAGCGCCTCGGCCAGCGCCAGCTCGCCCAGCTCTTTCAGCAGCACGGCCAGGTTCACCTTCACGCTGCTGGCCTGCGGCTGCAGCGCCGACGCTTGCAGGTAGTCTTCCAGCGCCAGGTCCAGCTGCCGCAGCGCCATGCGGGTGTTACCGCGATTCAGCCAGGCCTGCCAATCTTGCGGGTTGGCCTGCAGGCAGGCATCGAAACAGGCAATCGCCTGCTGCAGCTGCCCAGCCGCCATCAGGCGATTGCCACTCTCGAAGACGTCCTCGCTCATGTTGCGGGCTGCTCCAGCAGCGCCAACATGCCGGCTTCGTCCAGCACGGTGATACCCAACTCCAGCGCCTTGTCGAGCTTGCTGCCGGCTTCGGCGCCGGCCACCACGTAGTGGGTTTTCTTCGACACGCTGCCGCTCACCTTGCCACCCGCCGCCTCCAGCAGCGCTTTGGCCTGATCGCGGCCCAGTGTGGGCAAGGTACCAGTCAGCACGAAGGTCTTGCCAGCAACCGCCTCGTTCAGGCTGGCCGCCGCCTCGGCCGGTGTGGCCGCCAGCAGCGCATCGCGGTAGGCGGCCAGCTGTTGCAGCGCCGCACGGTTGGCTGGCACGTCCAGCCAGTCGGCCAACGCATTCACCACTTCTGCCGGCAAGGCCAATTCGATGACAGCCACGCGCGGCGTGCCCGCCAGCGCGGCAATATCGGGCTGCAAGGCAGCCAGCTGCTGGGCACGCACCTCGGTCAGCCGCGGCACGCCCAGGCGGGCATACAGGTTGGCCGCAATCAGTTTGTCGTGCAGCTGGGCGCGCGGCGCGTGTTCGTCAGCGGGCACCACGCCGGCGGCCAGCAGCGCGTCGATAACGGCTTCGTTCTGCGCCTCGGCAAAGAACTCGGCAATGGCGTCCGCCACCACGCCGCCGATGTCAGGCAGCGCCGCCAGCACCGCACGCGGGGCCTGACGGATGTGCGCCAGCGAACCCAGCCAGTCGGCCAGTGTCTTGGCGGTGGACTCGCCCACGTGGCGGATGCCCAGCGCAAACAGGAAGCGCGCCAGCGGCGGCGTCTTGCTGGCGGCGATGGCATCGATCAGGTTTTCGGCCCATTTGGTAGCGACCTTACCGGCCTTTACCGGCAGCAGCCTCTCGCCTGCTACGCCGGTGAAGGGCAGCGTTGCAACGTGCTCGCTCCCTCGCTGTACCACTTGTACTATCTCGGTCGCTGTGCGCGCTGCGCCTTGCGCTTCACCAGCTCGCGACGGCGAGGCCACCTCTTTCTCCGGCGTAATGCCTTCCTGCTCGTCGGCGCGGCGCTTCATCTCCAGCAAATCGGCCAGCGTCAGCCGGTACAGGTCGGCCACGCTGCGCACGTAATCGAACTCCACCAGCTTGTCGATATAGCGCTCGCCCAGGCCGTCGATGTCCATCATGCGGCGGCCTGCAAAATGCTGGATCGCCTGCGTACGCTGCGCCTTGCACACCAGCCCGCCGCTACAGCGGGCGATGGCTTCGCCCTCCTCGCGCACCACGTGGCTGCCGCACACTGGGCACTGGCTGGGCAGGCGGTACGCGTCGTACATCGGCTCTTCGCTGCTGCTGAACAGGTCGCCGCCCAAGGTTGGCCGCATCGGGCGCTTGTCTGCGACTACCGCCACCACTTCGGGGATCACGTCGCCAGCGCGACGCACGATGACGGTATCGCCCACGCGCACGTCCTTGCGGCGCACTTCGTCCTCGTTGTGCAGCGTGGCGTTGGTGACGGTCACGCCGCCGACAAACACCGGCTGCAAGCGCGCTACCGGGGTGATGGCGCCGGTGCGGCCAACCTGTTCCTCGATGGCCTCCACCACGGTCAGCGCTTCTTCGGCGGGGAATTTATGCGCAATGGCCCAGCGCGGCGCGCGCGACACGAAGCCCAGCCGATCCTGCTGCGCTCGGCTATTGAGCTTGTACACCACGCCGTCGATCTCGAACGGCAGGCCGGCACGGCGCGCCAGCACGCTTTCGTAGTAGGCGGCCAACCCGTCAGCGCCGTGCACCACCGGCCGCAGGTCGGCTTGCACCACCGGAAAACCCAGCGCGGCCAGCCAGTCCATCTCGGCGTCGTGCGTGGCCGGCCAGTCGACACCGTCTACCTGGGCAATGGCGTAGGCAAAGAACGACAGCCGGCGCTGCGCGGTAATGCGCGAATCCAGCTGCCGCAGGCTGCCGGCGGCCGCGTTGCGCGGGTTGGCAAACGGCTTGTCGCCGCGTTCGCGCTGGGTCTCGTTCAGGCGCTCGAAATCGCGCTTTAACATCAGCACCTCGCCGCGCACCTCCAGCAGCGACGGGATATGCTCGCCGTGCAGACGCAGCGGAATGGCACGCACGGTGCGGATATTGGCGGTAACGTTTTCGCCGCTGCTGCCGTCGCCACGGGTGGCGGCTTGCACCAGCGCGCCGTCGCGGTACAGCAGGCTGATGGCCAGGCCGTCGAACTTGGGCTCGGTGGCGTAGGCCAGCTTGGCCGCCGCCAGGTCGCGCCCCACCCGCTCGTCAAACGCGATCAGCTCGGCGTGACGCACGGCAAAGTCGTCGGCCTGCATGTCGGAAAACGCGTTGGACAGCGACAGCATCGGCACTGCGTGCACCACGCTATCGAAAGCCGGCAGCACCTCGCCGCCCACGCGCTGCGTGGGCGAAGCTGGCGTTTTCAATGCCGGATAGTCGGCCTCCAGCTGCTGCAGTTCGCGGAACAGGCGGTCGTACTCGGCGTCCGGCACCGTGGGCGCGTCCAGTACGTAATATTCGTGGTTGTAACGTTCCAGCAGTTGCGCCAGCTCGGTGGCGCGGGACGTAATGGCGGCGGGAATGGCAGTCATGGCTCACCCGGAAAAGCAGCGCGCCGGCTAGGCCGGCGCGGGATTAAACGAAGCACTACCACGGTGGGCAGTGGTAAACCGCATCAGGCAAACAGACGCAGGGCCGCCACGCTACCCGGGGCGATGCCACGATCGTCCATATTGCCGTAGATGCGCGTCAGCTGGTCGCGAATCTGCGCCAGGCCCTGGTCGCTGAGGGCGCGGCGGTTGTCGTCCACCAGTTGGCCGCCAAACTCCTGCGCCAGTTGCTTGGCAAACTGCACGGCACGGTCGAACACCGCCACACCGCCGGCCACACGCGGCACGTCGAACATCAGCGTCAGCGCCGGGAACTGTTTGTCCAGCAAGGTGTGCAGGGTAAACGGGGTCTGGTCTGCCGAAGCCAGCGAGAACAGCGTGTTGCCGGAATCGGCCAGATAGTGGAACTGGCCATCCGGCTCCAGTTGCAGGCCGGCGGCTTCCACCACGCTGCGCAGGCGGGCGCCGGAAATCGGCTTGCCCGGCACGATATTGATGCCGATCAGCACGTCCACGTCGACGCAGAAGCGGTCCAGCTCGCGCGCCGACACCAACTTCTGCTGGCGCTGCGGGAAACTGACCTGAGCACCGAGTTTCTCGGCGTAGTGGCTGACTTGCTGGCAGAAACTGGCCAGCTCCTGCTCGGTCACCGCGCCACCGCGATCCACCAGCTGCAGGCCGAAGTTCACTTGCTTGTAACGGGTGCCGGGCACGATTTCGGCCGGCTTCCACAGCCCGCGCTCGGTACGCAAAATGGCCTGCACGCGTTTGGCCACATTGAAGCGCGGCAGCTGCGTCAGCGGCTGCGGCTGGGCAAACGCCACCTCGGCGATGAAATCCAGCGACGGGTCCAGCAGCGATACCACCAGCGCCTGGTGATCGGCGGCGTCCAGCTCCGGCATCTCCTCTACCGGGGCCTCGGCCACCGGCTGCGGCTCGGGCTGGCGTACCAGCGGCGGCGGCGGCACGTCGTTCAGGTAGGCAGGGGTGCTGTCTTCCTCGTCGTCCAGCAGCACCGGTTCCAGCCGCTCCTGCTTGCCGTCACGGACATTGTTCTTGGGTACGTCCAGCAGCACGTCGGCATGATGGCGCGCAAAGGCCTGGCGGGTCTTCTTGCGGAAGCGCCATTCCTGGTAAAAATTGAAGCCGAATACCAGGGCGATGACCAGGGCACTCAACAACAAGATTCCGATTTTCATTTCGCTCATCGAGCTTTTTCCACTGCTGCAGCCATTATCTGAACCGGTATTATAACAAAGCCCTGCCGGGCAACGGCGCGGGAATCAGTACGTCATGTAGCCTTTTGTTCAATTTTCGTCAAGCGCAAAGCGTACCGGCAGCGTTAATTGTGCTGCCACCGGCTGGCCGTTTTCGATAGCCGGCTGGAAACGCCAGCGCTGCACCGCGGCCCTGGCCGCCTTGTCCAGCCGCGCAAAACCGCTGCTGCGCAGCACGTTCACTTCCCCCAAGCGGCCACTGGCGTCTACCGCCAGTTGCAGCATCACCACCCCCTGCTCGCCGCGCTCGCGCGATAACGGCGGGTAGTCCGGGTCAGGCATCTGCAGCACGCGGATGGCACGATCTGCCTGCTGCGACGGTGCCGCACTGCGTTCGCTCCCTTCCCGCGCGCTGGTCGCACTACCCCCAGCAGCCGTCGCTGTCGCGGCTACCGCCGGTGCCGGCGTGACGCTGGCGTGCCCAGGCAGCGGGTTGGCCGCAGGGTTAGCTACGGCTTGCGGTACGTTAGCGGCCGCAACGGGCGTCTGTGCTTGCGCAGGGGCCGCCACACTCTTACTCGGTAGCGCCGCAGGCGCCGGTGCACGTGGCGGCGCTTTGCTCGCCCGGTGGGCCGGCGCGACAGCAGGTGCGCTGTGTGCCGGCTCATCCGCCGGTGCCAGCAACTGCACGGTCAACGCGGTCGGCTGCGGCGCCACGCTGCCCTGCTGCATCAGCAGTAGCACCAGCAAGGCGCCGTGCAGGGTCAGCGAAGCCAGCAGCGCCCGGCGCATGCAACTACGCCGTTTCGCGCATTTTCAGCGCTTCCACGATGTCCACCGCCACGATACGGCTGCAACCTTGCTCCTGCATGGTCACCCCCACCAGCTGTTCGGCCATTTCCATGGTCAGCCGGTTGTGGCTGATGTACAGGAACTGCGTATGCGCCGCCATCTGCTTTACCAGGTCGCAGAAGCGGCTGGTATTGGCGTCGTCCAGCGGCGCGTCCACTTCGTCCAGCAGGCAGAACGGCGCCGGGTTCAGGCTGAACAGCGAGAACACCAGGCTCATCGCAGTCAGCGCTTTTTCGCCACCGGACAGCAAGTGGATGGTGCTGTTCTTCTTGCCCGGCGGTTGCGCAATGATCTGGATACCGGCCGACAGCAAATCTTCGCCGGTCAGCACCAGCTCGGCGCGCCCCCCGCCAAACAGCGTGGGGAAAAACTCGCTCATCTTGGCGTTGACCGCGTCGTAGGTGGTTTGCAGCATGTCGCGGGTTTCGCCGTCGATGCGGGCGATGGCTTCCTCCAGCGTGGCCATCGCCTGCATCAGGTCGTCGGTCTGGCTGGCCAGGTAGTCGCCGCGCTTGCGTGCCTCTTCCAGCTCTTGCAGCGCCGCCAGGTTGACCGCGCCCAGGCCATCGATGGCACGCGCCAGACGGGCGATTTCGGCGGCCAGCGCGTTCGGTTTCACCGCGTCGGTCAGGTGCGGCAACAGCTCGGCTTCGTCCGCGCCGGCGGTCTTGAGTTCCTCGTCGAAGCGCTCCAGGTTGAGGCGCGCTTCCTGGTGCTTCAGCAGCCAGTCGGAGCGTGCTTCGCGCAGCGCCGGTAGCGCGGCGCTGATTTCCTGCTGCTTTTGCGTGTACTGGCGCAGCGTTTCGGTGAGCGCATTCAGTTGATCGCGGCTGGCCGACAGTTGCTGCTCGCGCTGTTCGCGCAGCGCCAACGCTTCTTGCAACACGTCGTCCGGCGCGGCCTCTTCGACGGTTTCGGCTTCCATCGCCAGCGTTTCTTGCCGCTCTTGCAGCTGCAGCTCGCGCTCGGCCAGCTCGCGGGCGCGGCGGGCCAGCTCGGCCACTTTTTGCTCGGCGGTATGTTGCGCCAGCTTGATTTCGTGCAGTTGGCGCTCGGCGTCGCGGGTCTTGTTGCGCGCCAGTTCGAGGCCGGTTTCGGCGTTAAGGCGTGCCAGGCGCGCGTCTTCCAGCTGCTCGCCCAGCTCTTCCAGCTGCATGGCGCTTTCTTCGGCCAGCAGTTCGCTATCGGCGATGGTGTCCTGCGCGGTGTTGCGCTCGTCCTGCAGGCGCTGCTGTTCGGCGTGGATGGCCGACAAACGCGCTGCGCCCTGGCGCGCGGCTTGGTCCAGCTTGACGTGTTCCAGCGTGGCGGCGTTCAGCTCGGCCTCCAACCGCGAGACAGCGCCCTTCTGGGCGCGGATGGCCTCGGCCAGCATGCCCAACAGCGACACCACGCTGTCGCGGCGGCGTTGGGTGTCGTGCTGCTGCGGTTGCAATGCGGCCAACCTGTCGGCGGCGGCATCGCGGGCGGCCTTGCGCGCCATCATGCCGTCGCCGCCTTGCGCGGCGTGGAAGTGCACGGCGTGGCGGCTGACGCGATGGCCCTGCGGCGTGACCCAGCACTCGCCGGCAGCCAGCTCGCCACGGCGGGCGATGGCGTCGTCGAGGTTGGCCGCGCAGTAGACACCAGCCAGCCAGTCGGCCAGTGCGCCGGCAAAAGCGGCATCGACGGTGAGCTGCTGCAGCAAGGCCGGGCGCGGGCCAGCGGCAGGGGCGGCAACACCCGCAGCGTCCACCAGCGCCAGCGGTGCCGGCGGCTCGGCGCCGTGCAGGCTGCCGGCGCGGGCGGCCAGACGTTCACCCAGCACCACTTCCACCGCCTGTCGCCACTGTTCGTCTACCTGCAGGCTTTGCCACAGCGCCGGCGCGTCGGCCAGTTGCTGGCTGGCCAGCCAGCCGGCCAATTGTTCGCCGGCCGCTTCGCGCGCCAGTACCGCGTCCAGCGCGGCCATCTCGGCCTCGGCGCGGGCGGCGTCGGCGTGCAGCGCGTTGAGGGTTTTATCCAGCTGTTCGCGCTCGGCCGACAAATCGGCCTGCTTGGCTTCGTCGGCGGCCAACCTGGCGCGTACCGCGTCCAAGGCGCTACGCGCCTTGTCGACGTCGGCGCGGGCGGCGTCCAGCGTGGCCTGCTCCGGCAGGTTGAGGTCGTGCAGTTCGCGTTGCAGCGCGCCTTCGCGCACCGCCAGTTGTTCGAGGCTGCGGCGCAGGTGCTCGCCTTGCTGGCGGGCAAGGTCGCGTTCGCGGGTGAGGTTGGCCAGCTGGGCGGTGATTTGCGCCAGGTGCTGGTCGGCCACGCGGAAGGCGGCTTCGGCCGATGGCAGGCTGTCGGCGCCGTCTTCCAGCCCCATCTGGGCTTCCTCCAGCCGCATCTGCGCTTCTTCACGGCGCGGCAGCCAGTCGTCCAGCTCGTATTCGACCTGGGCCTTGTTCTCGGCCAGCTGCTGCCGCTCCTGGCTGGCGGCGGCCAACTCGCGCTCCAGCCGCTCGCGGCTTTGCAGGCGGTGGCGTTGCTGCTCTTCCAGCCGCGCCAGCGTGGCGTTGGCGTCAAACAGTGCCTGCTGCGCCTCGTGCACGGCGTCGCTGGCGGCGTAGTGCGCCTCGCGCACGGTTTCCAGCTCGGTGTCGAGGTGGGTGTGCGCGGCCTCCAGCGCGGTTTCTTCGGTTTCGATGCGCGCCAGCTCGCTGCGGGCGGTGGCTTCCTGCCGCGCCGCTTCTTCGCGTCGCGCCAGCGCCAGCAGGTTCTGCTTGAAGGTCAGCGCGCCGCGCATGTCCTGGTAGTTGGCCGCCACCTCGGCTTGCTCGGTCAGGCGCTCTACCTGGCGGCCCAGCTCCAGCTTCAGGTCTTCGATGCGGGTGAGGTTGTCGCGGGTGTCGGCCAGGCGGTTTTCGGTTTCGCGGCGGCGTTCCTTGTACTTGGACACGCCGGCGGCTTCTTCCAGATAAGCGCGCAGTTCTTCCGGGCGCGCTTCGATGATGCGCGAGATCATGCCCTGCTCGATCACCGCATAGCCGCGGGCGCCGACACCGGTACCCAGGAACAGGTCGGTAATGTCGCGGCGGCGCACCTGCTGGTTGTTGATGTAGTAGCTGGATTCGCCCTGCCGCGTCAGCACGCGCTTAATGGCCACCTCGCTGTACTGGCCCCAGGGGCCGGTGAGCTGCGCGTCGGCATTATCGAAAACCAGCTCGACCGAGGCGCGCGACACCGGCTTGCGGGTGCTGGAGCCGTTGAAGATGACGTCCTGCATCGACTCGCCGCGCAGCTGCTTGGCGCTGGACTCGCCCAGCACCCAGCGCACGGCGTCGATCACATTGGATTTGCCGCAGCCATTGGGGCCGATCACGGCCACCAGCTGGCCGGGTACGGCAATGCTGGTGGGGTCGACAAAGGATTTGAAGCCGGCAAGCTTAATATGGGTAAGGCGCAAGGACGTATCCGCAAACGATAGAATCAACCGCACATTTTACCCGCCGCCGGCAACACTGCGCCAAGGCATTCGTACAGTGCACACAAAGAAACTGCGGCCAACCTTTGCCGGGCATGACATTGGTTGCCATAATGCCGCTATGGAAACGCTCTCTCTTGCCCATCACTTCCTGATTGCCATGCCCGACATGGCCGACCCGCTGTTTGCCAAAAGCATCGTCTACATCTGCGAGCACGGCGAACACGGCGCCATGGGGGTGATCATCAACAAGCCTTCCGGCATCCTGCTGGCGCAGCTGCTGGAGCAGATCGACCTGCCGCTGGCCGACGACAACGCCAACACCACGCCGGTATTTTTTGGCGGGCCGGTACAGCCAGACCGCGGCTTCGTGCTGCACAAGCCGATCGGCAACTGGCAGTCCACGCTCACCGTCACCGACGATCTGGCGCTGAGTACCTCCAAGGACATCCTGGCCGCCGTGGCCGATGGCCGCGGCCCGGACAAGCTGCAGATCTGCCTCGGCTACGCCGGCTGGGAAAAAGGCCAGCTGGAGGAGGAAATCGCCGCCAACAGCTGGCTGACCGTGGCCGCCGAAGACTGGATCATCTTCGACACCCCGGTGGAAGACCGCTACCACTGTGCCATCAAGCTGCTGGGCTTCGACCCGACGCTGCTGTCCAGCGTATCCGGCCATGCATAAGGGCACGGTGCTGGGCTTCGATTTCGGCGAGAAGCGTATCGGCGTGGCGCTGGGCGAACCGGCGCTGGGCATCGCCACCCCGCTGCAAACCATCCACAGCGAAGTCAACGACGTACGCTTTACCGCCATCGCCAAACTGATCGACGAATGGCAGGTCAGCGGCTTTGTGGTGGGCCTGCCCATGCACATGGACGGCCAGGAACACGCCGTCAGCGCGCTGTGCCGCAAGTTTGCGCAGCGCCTGAAAGGCCGCTACGGCCTGCCGGTGTGGCTGGTGGACGAGCGGCTGACCTCGGTGATCGCCGAAGGCCTGCTGGAAGACGCCGGCGTCTACGGCCGCCGCCAGAAAGAGATGCTGGACCAGGTGGCGGCGCAAGCCATCCTGATGGGCTGGTTCGAGCAACCCGGCGAGCCGATTGCCTGATGCCCATCGCCGCCCTGCTGATCGACATCGACGACACCCTGCTCGACGACGTCCACGCCACCCGTCACGGCGTGGCCGCCCTGCTGGCCGCGCATGCGCTGCCCTACACGCTGGACGAGGCCTGCCAGCGCTGGCACAGCCTTACCCAGCAGCACTGGGCCCGCTTCGAACACGGCGAATGCAGCATCATCGAGCAACGCCACGCTCGTCTGCGCGGCCTGTTCCAGCGCGAGCTGAGCGACGACGAAGCTAACCGCGCCTTCGAGCCCTACATTGCCGGCTATCGCGGCAACTGGAAGGCCTTTGACGACGTGGCGCCCTTCGTGGCCGCCACCGCCCACCTGCCACGCGTGCTGGTCAGCAACGGGCATCTGGACATCCAGCAACGCAAGCTGGCCGTTACCGGGCTGGACGCGCACTTTCCGCACCTGCTGACACCGCAGAACTGCGGCCACGCTAAACCCGACGCCGCCATCTTCGACGCTGCCGCCCGCCTGGCCGGCGTACCGCTGCAGCAGTGCCTGGTGATCGGCGATGACCCGGTACGCGATATCGGCGCCGCCCAGGCCTTGGGCATGCCGTTTTTTCACGTAGATCGCGGCCGTACCGATGGTGGTTTGCTGGCGTGCTTGCAGCTACTGGGCTAAGGTTGGCCGCAAGCCATGAAAAAAGGCAGCCAAGGCTGCCTTTTTCGTGATCATCGCGCTCAATCGCGGCGAATGCCTTTTTTCTTTTCTTCCCGCTCCAGGCGGGCATTTTCCTTCTGCGCCGCGCGCAGTACTTCGTTTTCCTTGGCGGCTTTTTCCCAGGCCTGCCACTCTTCCGGGCGCTCCAGCGAAATACGACCGGTAGTGCCGGCACGGAAGTCGGTGAGTACGATCTCGGCGGCCTTCTGGATATTGATACGGCCACCCGGCAACACCGCACCACGCTTCTTGCCGATCAGTTCCAGTACCTGCCAGTCCTGCAGACCGTCGATGTCGCCGATCTTGTAGCGTTCGTCCAGCTGGGCGGCGTAGTGCTTCATCAGGATCAGCAGCAGCTCCAGCGAGACTTCTTCTTCATCCAACGCATTGCGGCCAACGGCGCCACTGGCCGCCAAGTTGTAGCCGCCTTGCGGCACAATGATCTTGGGCCACAGCATGCCGGGGGTGTCGAACAGCTCGATATCGTCGGCCAGCATGATGCGCTGCTGGCCCTTGGTAATGCCCGGTTCGTTACCGGTCTTGGCGATGCGGCGGCCGGTAATGCTGTTGATCAGCGTGGATTTGCCCACGTTGGGAATGCCGCAAATCACCACGCGCAGTGGCTTGTCCACACTGTTACGGCCCGGCGCCAGCTCGCGGCAAGCCGCTACGAGCTTCTGCGCCGGCGCGCTGTCGGAGGCGTCCAGCCCGATGGCACGGGTGCCAGGCTGGCTACGGTACCAGTTCAGCCATTGCTCGGTTACCCGCGGATCGGCCAGATCCTGCTTGTTCAGCACCTTCAGCGCCGGCTTGCCACGCGCCAGGCGGGCAATCATCGGGTTGGCGCTGGAGCCAGGCAGGCGCGCGTCCAGCATTTCGATCACCACGTCGATACTGCCAAGGCGCTCTTCCAGCTCCTTCTTGGCTTTGTTCATGTGACCGGGGAACCATTGAATGGCCATGGATTATCGCTTTCGTAGGGGGTCTAGCAAAGAAGACAGACCGTTGTGGTCCAGCTCGTGCATCAGCGCCAACAGGCGGCCGATTTCACCAGGCGGGAAGCCTTCACGGGCAAACCAGTTCAGGTAATGGCCCGGCAGGTCGGCGATCAGGCGGCCTTTGTACTTGCCAAAAGGCATGGCGCGCGTCACCAGCAGCTGAAGGGATTGGGCGTCCATCTTCTTTTAAATCAAAGGGAAGGCGCGCATTGTGCCAAATTTTGCCCCGCCACGCACGGGATTCGCGCTACTGCGGCAACGGGCGGCCATCATTAAAGGCCAGGAAACCGCGCACTATGCGGTACACGTACCAGCACCACACCAAAGCACCGGTGACAAAACCCAAGCCGAACAACAGCACCAGCGGGTAAGAAACGATAACGCCAAGCAATGCCCACCAAAAAGTGCGGATCTGCCAGCTAAAATGGCTTTCCCAGAGCGTATCGCGGGCATCCTCACGCTTCACGTAATTGATGATGACGCCGACAATAGCACCGGGAATGCCGAACAGGTTGACTACCTGCAGAATGTACACTGCCATGGTAAGGTTACGGATGGTGTCATCACGCCGCGGCAGGCGCTCGATAGAACCGTCTTGCATCACATCTCCTTTACGAAATTCGGACCAAGCCTCGCTTGCAGGCCAAATCCAGTGCCAGCAACCAGTGCTTCAGCGTAGCACGCAGCGCTAAAGACCTAGGCACCAGCGCCTGTGCATCTGGCAGACGCACATCAGCTGCACCATGACATACAGTATCAGCGCAGCGGCCTCGCAGGGCAAAAGAACGCAGCTGCAACAGCTCCAGATCAAGAAAACGAGACAGCCAAGCCAGCTTCTGATTAATCTGATCCATCAGTTCCAACTCAGACAGGCTCAATGCCAGATGATTCAAGCGGAAAACCACCACGCGTGCGGTCAGCCAGTCCGCACGACACGGGCTAGCCCCTGCCGCCAACAAGTAGGCCAAGGTACGTACTTCAGGAAACAAAGACTCAAGTACCAGTGGCTGCTGGCCAGTTATGGGAATCAGCGCCATCAGCTCGGCAGCCGGGCGATGCGAACCAAACTCTACATCAGCCACGATCTGCAAGGCATGACCGGGGAAACCGCAGGGCAAGTGTTCGATCCAGGGCAGGGTGTTTTCCATGATAAGGCTCCTTGGATGCCGTAACCGAAAACCATGCCCTATAAAAGCAATGCCGCCAGTTACGGCGGCATTGGTAGAATTCGTGTTGGGCAGATTTTAGTCTGCGAGTTTCCCTGGTGCCGCCAGATGAGTGCGGTAACCATAATAATAAGCGCGGGAAGCTTGCAGGAATGTCTGTGCCATAGTGCTATCGATAATGCCCTGCCCCACCAGCCACGTCAAGCAGTAATCAGCGTTGGCCGCATCGATGCGGCCAACGCTGGCCTCCAGTCGGCGATACCAATCAATGTAGCCCGGCATAAGCCGCAGGCGCATCCGGGGGCCGGCCGCAGGCCGGCATGGGGTGGGTTGCGAGGTGGCCGAGTTTGGACGGTAAGTGGCGACGATGGTGTATCGAGTGAGTGATTAGCCCAGACGGGAGCGATGTTGCAGCCAAGGTTGGCCGCCAGGGGAACATCGGGGGACGTCGGGGACATCGCACGCGTCGATTGGGCACGGCAATGCGCGCTCGCACTTTCGCCGCCCCAATGCACAAAGCCCAGCTCGTTTGAGCTGGGCTTTGTCTTAAGGGAGTCTGGCGGTGTCCTACTTTCACACGGGTATCCGCACTATCATCGGCGCTGAGGCGTTTCACGGTCCTGTTCG